>NZ_JAVROT010000430.1:0-18795 GCF_032162605.1 Mycobacterium sp.
GCATACCGCCGGAGATCTCACCGGGGAACTTGGTCTCATCCCCGGTCAGGCCGACCAGGTCGAGCTTCTCCATCACGATCTGACGGATCTCGGATTCCTTCTTCTTCGTGTGCTCACGAAGCGGGAAAGCGGTGTTGTCGTACAGGCTCATCGAGCCGAACAGCGCACCGTCCTGGAACATCACCCCGAACAGGGTGCGGATCTCGTAGAGCTCCTTGGCGGAGCACTCGATGATGTTGGTGCCGTCGACGATGATCTTGCCGCGCTCGGGACGCAGGAGACCGATCAGGGACTTCAAGAACACCGACTTACCGGTACCGGACGGACCCAGCAGCACGCTGACCTCGCCAGGAGGAATGTCGAACGTCACGTCCTCCCAAATTCGCTGGGGCCCGAAGGACTTGGTCAGTCCCTCAACCTGAATACCGATGCCCACGCGCGATCCTTCCGCCAGTGCCTTTGCCCGCCACACAGACACACCCGCCTGTGGCTTGAGTCACTGTAGCGCACTCGCCATCGGCCCTACCGCCATTGTGCCACCCGGCCGGGGAGGCAAACACGGGTCACAGTCTGCTCGTTTTCGCAGGTGCCGGCGCCGAGTTGCCGTGGAACCCCCATCGGTACACGCTGTGGGAGACGCACGGTGGCCATCATCGGACGGCTCGCCGCGTCCGCCCGGATGGTCGTGAAGCAACGCAAAAGGCCCCCGGGATTCCCGAGGGCCTTTGCGTGCAGAACTACTACTTGACGGTGACCGTCGCGCCAGCGGCCTCGAGCTTGGCCTTGGCGTCGTCGGCGACGTCCTTGTTGACCTTCTCGAGCAACGGCTTGGGGGCGCTGTCGACGAGGTCCTTGGCCTCCTTGAGACCAAGGCCGGAGACGATCTCACGGACGACCTTGATGACGCCGATCTTCTTCTCGCCGGCGCCCTCGAGGACGACGTCGAACTCCGACTGCTCCTCGGCGGCCTCGGCGGGGGCGGCTGCACCCGGGGCGGCTGCAACGGCAACCGGCGCGGCGGCGGTGACGTCGAAGGTCTCCTCGAACGCCTTGACGAACTCAGAGAGCTCCAACAGGGTCAGTTCCTTGAACGCGTCGAGCAGGTCTTCGGTGCTGAGCTTGGCCATTGTGTGGTCCTTCCTAAATATCTTGAATATCTTGCTTGGGTCTGTGGTGGTGTTTGGGTGGTCTACTCGGCAGGTGCCGAGGCGTCCGATGGTGCTTCTGCTTCTGGTGCCTCTACTTCTGCGGCGGGGCCGGCACCGGCGCCTTCTTCGGCAGCCCTCTTCTCCTGCAACGCGAAGACAAGGCGGGCGACCTGCGATGCCGGGGCAGCGAACAGCGCCGCGGCCTGGCTCGTCTTGGCCTTCATCGCTCCGGCCAGCTTGGCCAGCAGCACCTCGCGCGACTCGAGGTCCGCGATGCGGTTGACCTCGTCCACTGACAGCGCCTTGCCGTCCATGTAGCCGCCCTTGACGATCAGGGCCTTGTTGTCCTTGGCGAAGTTCTTGATCGCCTTGGCGGCGTCGACGGGCTCACCCTTGATGAACGCGATGGCGGTCGGACCGGTGAACAGTTCGTCCAGGCCCTTCACACCTGCTGCGGAGGCAGCGCGCTTTACCAGGGTGTTCTTGGCGACCGAGTACGTGGCGGAGCTTCCGAGGGACTTGCGCAGCTCGGCAAGGTTGGCCACCGTGAGCCCGCGGTACTCGGTGACGACCGTGGCGGTCGACTCCTTGAACTGCTCGGCGATGTCGGCAACGGCGGTGGCCTTCTCAGCTTTGGCCATGCATGCCTCCTATCTAGGTTGGGTCCGGCGGACACTGTTCGAAATCCCGGCTGAATGGTCTGGAAACGACGAACGCCCCGGCGCAGTGCGGCCGGGGCGTGAAGATCCGCTGGCACGCGCCAGCGATGATGCCTCGTCCTCCTGCGTGGGCCGCCCGGGGTCTTCCCGGACCTTCAACCGATTTCTCGGTGACCGACGGTCTTCGGTGGAACAACGGAAAGGATAGCGCGCCACCTCCCGATCAGCCAAAACGCACCACTACTTCTCCGCGAGCAGACGCAAATATGTCTATTTCTGCGGCGCGTCGCGCACATTTGCGTCTGCTCGCGGGGGGCTGTTCGCAGGGTCAAGCCACCACCAGAAGAACCCACATCACGGTGAGCAATGCCACCCGCACCCAGTGCAGCCGATCCCACCGGCGGGCGAGATCACGGGAGACGTCGGCGTCGGTGGCCCATTTTACGATCCGGTTGTTGATCGGCACCAGCGTCGTCACGGTGAGCAGCACCGCCGCCCCCATCAGCACAACCGAGCCGATCACCGGGGTGCTCTTCGACAGCACGGCCGCGGCGATCAACAGCACCAGAGTGCCGACGTACCAGAACGGCATGACCGCACCCAGGAGGCGGCCGCCACCGCTGCGGAACTGCCGAAACGAGCCGTCCGGCAGTTTGGCGACGATCGGAATGGTGAACGCGGCCACCCCGAACTCAACGCCGACCAGCGGGCCCGCGACCACCACCGCGACGATTTCGACGATTTCGAGGATTTCCTTCATGTCGTCGAGCCTGCTGGCTACGCTGACACAAAACAAGGTACTGACAAATTTGGCAGCATGGGAGCGATTGTGGCGGTGTCGAAGAAGGGCGTCAACGAGTGTCCGATCGACACCGCGCTGACCGTGATCGACGGCCGGTGGAAGGGAACCATCCTCTGGCGGCTGCTCGACGGCCCGATGCGCACGGCCGAACTCCGCCGCAGTATCCCCGACATCACCGAGCGCATGCTGATCCGCCATCTCCACGAACTCGTCGATGCGGAAATCCTCGACCGCCACGACGCGCAGACGGTGCCACCCTGCGTGCACTACTCCATCTCGGACTACGGCATGACCTTGGCGCCGGCGTTGGAGGTCCTCTGCGGGTGGGGTCGAAAGCACATGGAGAGAAAGACTTCTCAAGGCAAACGGCGTCAGCCCGCAGCCGTCGCCACGTAACCCTCTCTGGCACTAGGGAAGCGTGGCCGCCAGGAGGTGGCAGACCGGAATGACGCGTTGCTCACGCGCAACGACCGCGTCAGCGAGGTGAGCGGTAGCGCGCTGGCCAGGTTGATCACCACGTCGCAGCCGGTGAACGCCGTCGACAAGCCATCACGGTCGAAGATCGACACTTCGACGGGATTCGCGCCCTCGCAACGCAGTTCGTCGGCAGCGACGTCAGACCGGGCCAGCGCCGCTACCGTATGCCCGGCCCGGACCAGTGCGGGCACCGCGTCGCGGCCGATCGCTCCGGTCCCACCCGTGACGAAGATTCGCATCCCGACCTCCACAATCTAGATCCGCGGTCAAGCGTTGAACAGGGCCGCGGCGCCGACCAGGCCCGCATCACCGCCGAGCTCTGCGGGCACCACTCGCAAACCGCGGATGAAGTCCAAGCCCGCGTAGGTCGATAGCGCCTCGCGGAGCGGATCGAACAACAACGCACCCGACTTGGCGACTCCCCCGCCGATGACCACGAGGTCGAGGTCGCAGACCGCGGCGACCGAGGCGATCGTCATGGCCAGTGCAGTCGTTGCACGCCGGAATGCCTGCAGCGCAACCGGATCACCGCGATTCGCGGCGTCGGCAAGGTCCTTCGCGTCGGCGCCGGGCGCCGCGTCCCAACCATTCTCGTACGCCCACCGCGCGAGGTGCGTGCCCGACGCGACGGTCTCGACGCAGCCACGGCCGCCGCAGGTGCAGGGTGCACCGTCGGGCTCGACGACGACGTGGCCCACGTGCCCGGCGTTTCCGGTACGTCCATCGTAGGGAGCGCCGTCGAGCACCAATCCGCCGCCGATGCCCGTCGACACCACCATGCCGAGCAGGAACTGCGCGTCGCGCCCCGCCCCGTGCCATCGCTCGCCCATGGCCATGCACACTCCATCGCCGCCGAGCCGCACGGGCAGTCCGGTGCTGGCCCTCACCCGGTCGACGATCGGAAAGCGTTGCCACTCGGTGATGTTGATCGGGCTGACGGTTCCGCTCGGTAGGTCGATGGGGCCCGCAGACGCGATGCCCACCCCAAGCACGGCACCGGGAGCGGCTGCCAGCGCGTTGGCGAGCAGCGTCTCGGCGACCGACCAGATCGCCTCCGCGCCCGTGTCCGGAGTCGGTTGCTGCGCGTGGTGGATCAGGGTTCCGTCGGCGTCGACGAGCCCGGCGGCGATCTTGGTGCCGCCGACGTCGAGCGCGAGAGTCGATGTTCGGCGCTGGGGGTGCCCCCGCTTGCGGGGGCGAGCGAAGCGAATGGGGGTTGTTGCAATCATCAGTGCTCGTGGGTGTTGTCGGGTTGGCGGGGATCTCCAGGATGCTCGTAGCCAGGGGCCAGCTCCACCAGCTGCGCGCGCCGCGCGTCCAGCCATCTGCGGAACTCGCGGCGCCGACCCGTCACGAGGAGATGTTCGGCGATGTCCGTACGCACCTCGTCGAACGACATCGCGACGGGGCCGCCGAGCCACCCGCCGACTCCCGTAGTGCGCGCCGCGAAGCGAAAGGGGTTGCGGCGGTGGTAGTCCGCGACCTCGTCGGCACTGACCTCGACGCGGGCGGTGACGTGTACGAAGAGTGCTCTGGCGACGGCCTCCTCGAGTGCCGATGCCGCGACGCTGCCGATCTCCAGCCGCGCCGCCACGTCCGGAAGGAGTTCGTCCTCCGTCGGTGCACCGTCGACCGTCAGCCCGAGCGCCTGCGCCTCGGCCGACACGACCCGTGCCGTGACGAGGACCTGCGTCAGCCAGCGTCGCAGCTGCCGTCCCTCGCTGGTCCCCGGCCGCGGCAGCGCACTCGCCAGTCGCGACGAGCGCAGGTGTTCCTCGCTCGCGTCGACCTCGCTGACGAGCACCACCGCGTCACCCACCGTCGCCGCCACCGACGTCATCGCACCACCACCTTCACCGCGGGTGAGTACGCCAGCTCGCCCGCACATGCGACGCGAATCAGCGCCCACCACTCGCCGGGTTCCACCCAGGCGGGCGGCGCCACGTCGAACTCCAGCACGACCGTGCCTCGAGCGGGGAGGTCCGCTCCGATGATGTTGGGCCCCATCCACTCCCACGTTCCCCACGGGCTGATGAGGTGGGCCTCGACGGCGAGGTCGGCACGAGCGTCGGTGCCGACGGTAACGGCGATCGTCGCCACTTCACCGGGGGTCACCTCGACGGGGTCGGGATCTGTGATCAGCCGCAGCACCCGGTCGTCGGTCGCCCCGACCGCGATCACGCACACGTCCTCGACCTCCTGACGCCACGACGCCGGGATGGCGCTGCCCGTCACCCCGAGTTCGGCGCGCAACGGGTAGAGGCCCGCCGCGGTGTCCGGCGGCATCACGAGGTCGACGATCGACTCCAGGAACTCACCCGGCGGCAGCATGAACGGCAGCTCGTCGATCGCCACCTTCCACCCGGGCGGGCAGATCAGCCGCACCTTGCCGTGCAGTGGCACGTCGGTGACGTCGCTGACCGCGGTGAGTTGCAGCTGCACCGGCGAGGCGGGGTCGACGGCCAGCTGGTGGGGGTGCAGGTGCGCGACAGCGGGCAGTCCACCGAGAGGGGCGGGGCCGCGGTTGTGCAGCCAGTACCTGGCGTAGAGCGGTTGGGCCGGTTCGGCATCGGGGGCCAGCGTGGTGCCGTCGGCGTCGAGGACGCGTGGCAGGTTGAGTTGCGCTCCGAACGTGGCGATCTCGTAGCCGTGCAGCGTCAGTCCACGGTCGTCGCCGGCGATGGGTTGCTCGAGCAAATCCAGCCGCTGCGGCGACGCCAAGTTGCGCAATCCTGAGCCGACGACGACCTCCGTTGTCCTGCCCCGTGTTTCGACAAGACGGAATGCGATGCCGTCTTTCGCGTCGACCCCTCGCCCGCTTCCTCCGGCGATCGGGTTGCCCAGGACCTTCAGCGCGCCGAGTGCCACCTCGCGGGCCGGCTCGACTTCGAAGAGCGATCCCCACGCCGGTAGCCCGCCTGCGGCCGCATCGTGTCGCGCGCCGACCGCGAGCAGCGGTTGGCTGAACTCGGCACTGCGGGCGGGTATGTCGGCGACGCGCCAGTCCCCGTCCCCGGATGCCAGCGCGTAGTCGAAGGAATGCGTCCAGTGTTGAAGTTGAAAGTTCGACCCGTCCGGCGCGGTACGTCGCGGCGGGTCGATCCACGTGCCGGACGGCCAGCCGGTGCATGACCTCATGAGCGACGTGTGCAGGGTTCCGTCGGAGTCGACGGCGAAGCTGGGTACACCGCGATTGAATACGGCGACGGTGCGCGCCTCGAAGTCCTCGAGATCACCGGGAGCATCCTGGTCGACGACGATCTCGCCGTCGACCAGATCGTCGACCAGCGCTGCCACGGCGGTCTCGAGCGTCGCGCCGTCTGCGCCGTCGATCACCAGGATGGGCAGTGCCAGGACGCCGCGCAGATCAGCACCGGGCACCCACACGTCCCTGAGGGGGCTGGCGGCGGGAATCCACGTGCGTTCAACGGCATTCGACGATTCCCGACCGTCGAGCACCGTGGCGGTGAAGGCGTTCACCTCCGGTCCACCGATGGCGATCCGCACGTCGGGCAGGTTCGAGTCGACGGTGAGGTCTCCGTAGCGGGCCGCCTCGGCACTGGTGGCGGTGGCGGTGACGCCTGCCCGCGCCAGCGCCACCATCAGGTCCCGGACCAAGGGATCCGCGTCGCCACCGGGCGAGATCACCTCGGCCACCGAGATCGCGCGGACACCCGAGTCGGCGAACGCATTCCCCGGTCGCTGCGCTCCTGCCCTCCGGATCCCACTCCCGGGTCGCTGCGCTCCTGCCCTCCGAAACCCACTCCCGGGTCGCTGCGCTCCTGCCCTCCGGAACCCACTCCCCGGTCGCTGCGCTCCTGCCCTCCGGAGGAACCGCACCCGCACCATCGACGACAGCCCGAACCACCCGTAGGCAGGGTTGTCGAGTGTGTACGGATGCTTCGCGGTGTCAACGGCTTTCGTCGAGTCGCGGTCGTGCGCCAGGCCGAAGCCGCGACCGATCACCGCATCACCGACCTCGCTGACGGGCATGGCGCCCGGCACGGGGCACGGCCAGCGCAGCCGCAGCAGCCGGTCCTCCCCGGTGAACTCGTCGACCGCGGTGCGGCAGTCCACGCGGTCGACGCCGTGCCACAGCGTGACGGTCTGGGTGTAGGTCAGCAGGCGCCGGACGTGGCCGGTCACGACGATGCGCTCGCCCAGTGGGCTGCGGTAACACCGCACCGACGTGGCGGGTTCGCTTGATGACGTCGTGACCGGGCCCTTGGGCAGCAGATGCCAGGGGCCCTCCCCCGCCTTGGGGTGCGCGGAGTACTCGTCGTAGACGGCGAGCTCGTTGCCCACGCGTCCGGCCGCGATCAACTCGCGGCCGTCGACGATCAGCGACGACACCCCGCCACCGCGCGCCGGGTCGACGCGCAGCCGGTAGCGTTCGTTGCCGATCTCCGCACCCGCCAACGGCTCCCAACCCGTCGGGCCGTCGCCCGAGACGTAGCGGTAGGACCGCCACCCCAGTGACGGCACGTCGCGGGCGAGCCAGCTGATCGAATGTCCGTCGTGTTCGGCGAGCACCGGGACCGCGTTGCCATCCGCGTCGAGGACCGCCCCATCGAACGGCTCGTCGAGCCGCACGGTCACCACGTCTGTTCTGCTGTGCGCCAGCGGATTCCACACGACCACCGAACCCTCGACCGCGGTGGAGAGAAGACTCAGCGCGGTGTCGCGCGCCTCCCGCCCCAACTCCCATGCATCACGCCAACTGGTGAGCAGGTCGAGGTACACCTGATCGGACTCCGAGCCGGTGATGGCGTCGTGATGGGCACCGTAGGCCAGCTGCACCCATGCCTTGGCCAGCGCGGCCTCCGGGTACGGCGCACCGGCGAGCAACCCGGCGAAGACGGCGAAGCGCTCGGCCTCCAACACGGCGTTCTCGGCCGCACGGTTGGCCTGCTTGGTGTCGATGTAGGAGACGTCCTTGCCCGTGTAGATCGGATTCATGTCACGGGTCTGGGGTGACGCCTTCGCTCCGCTCTCGTCGAGTTCGGCCCGTACCGCGGCGAAGAACTCACGCGGAACCGCGCAGACGAACCGGGGCCAGGTGTATCGCTCGTTCCAGTCGCGGTGGATCTCGGTGACCCACTTGTTTGGCGGCGTGTAGTCGGTCCCTACGGGCAGAAGCACGTTGCGGGTCAGCGCGACCTTCTTCATCTTCGAGAACAGGTCGTATGTCGCGTGCTCGGCGTCCTCCAGCGAGGCCGACGAGTCCATCCACCAGCCCGCCGCGTAGTGGGCCGGCATGTAGTGGGTCAGCAGGCCGCGGCCGGACGGCGCCATCCACTCGAATTCGCTGGCGAACTGCATGCGCTCGGGGTCCCCGCCGCCTGCCATCGGACCCCACTGGTGGTACGGGCCGCGCGCCCACGAGCTCGACGTCAGGCCGGCGTCCGCCGCCATGCCGGGGAACTGCGGATCATGGCCGAACACGTCGAGCTGCCAGGCCGTCGCCGGATCGGCCCCCATCACATCGCGTTGAAAGCCGATGCCGTGGACGAAGTTTCGGATCGCCGTCTCGGGGCTGGTGAGGTTGGTGTTCGGCTCGTTGTAGGTGCCGCCCATGATCTCCACGCGGCCGTCGGCGACGAGCCTGCGCAGATCGTCACGGTCTTCCGGGTTGGTGTCCCAGTACGGCTTGAGGTAGTCAACCTCGGCGAGCACGAACTTGTATACCGGTTCCCGCCTTGCCATTTCGAGGTGAGCATTGACGAGCTCGAATCCGTTGGTCTGCCTGCAGCGACCCGGCGGATCCTCGGTCCACACACTGGTATAGGAGGCCTGGGTGTTCCACCACACGGGGTCGTAGTGAAAGTGGCTGACCATGTGCATCGTCCAGCCGGGCTCGGCGACGGTGAACTCGAATTCGGTGCTGGTCCGGCCGACGACCACCTGCGCCCGCCGCCGGTCGCCAATCACCGGGTCCATCACCCGCACCGGCACTTCGACCACCCGACCCCGGGGCATGGCATGCACCGCGCCGACCGTCTCGAGACCGGGCCCCTCGACGCGCACCGTGGTGGCCCTGGAACAGAATCGGTACGACACCCGCACCATCTGGAGGGGCTCGTCGGGTGGGCCGGTGAACAGCTCCGTCGACTCCGCCGAGGTGACGTGCATCCCGTCACCCTACGTGCGCGCGCTCGACGATCCCCCGGTTTGACCGTTACCCGCGCGAAGGAGCCGCTCGGCCACGTCTCGCACCGCGGCGGCGACCTCGGGTGGTTCGAGCACCTCGAAGTCGATTCCCGGCATGGCCAGCCATGGCACCATCCGTTCGGGCTCGTCGGCGCCTGCGGTGACGATGCACGCGTCGTCTCCGTCTGGCTCGATCTCGACCGATGCCTCCGAGAACATCTGTGCCACAACCTCTTGCGACGCGTGATAGCGCACCCGTGCGACGTAGCGGTACACCGACGCGGTGATCGCGCGCTGTACGTAGGTCGCCGCGTCGGGCGCCTCCCGCGGCGTGAAGGTGCTGCCGAGGGCGCGGACGTCGGCCATCCGGTCCAGCCGCAGCGTGCGCCAGTCGTGGCGGTCCCGGTCGTAGCAGAGCAGGTACCACCGCCGGCCCGTCGTCACCAGCTGATAGGGCTCGAGACGTCGTTGGGTGCCGATGCCGCGAATGTCGACATAGCCGGCGGCCACGTGCTCGTGGTCGCGGCTGGCGCGCGCCAGTGTCATCAGGACGTCCGGTTCGACGGGCGTATCGGACTGACCGGACGTCAGCGTCACCGTGGCGTCGTGCACCGCTGCCACCTGCGAGCGCAGCCGTGACGGCATCACCTGGTCGAGCTTGGACAGAGCGCGTAGCGCGGACTCACCCACGCCCGCCACGCTGCCGCCCGCCGCGACGCGTAGGCACACGGCCACCGCGACGGCCTCGTCGGGATCGAGGAGCAGCGGCGGCAACGCCGCGCCGGCTCCCAACCGGTAGCCGCCGCCGTGCCCCTTGCTGGCGTGCACGGGGTAGCCGAGGTCGCGCAGTCGTTCGACGTCGCGGCGGACGCTGCGGCCCGTCACGCCGAGGCGTTCGGAGAGCTCTTCACCGCTCCACACCCGGCGCGACTGCAACAGGCCGAGCAGCTGCAGGACCCGGCTGGTCGTTTCGGACATGCCAAGAGTCTGCCCGACTCTTAGGACCGATGCTGTCCTAAAGAACTGAGATGGTGGTTCCATGAGCACGCAGACGACCGACCCGACCTCTCATCTGGCCGATCAGCTCGACTGGCATTGGCAGCACCAGCTGCGCCCGCGGCTCGACGGTCTCACCGACGGCGAATACTTCTGGGAGCCGGTGCCGGGCTGTTGGACCGTCCGGCGCGCAGGAGCGAAGCGACCCGGGATCGACTTCGCCTATCCCCCGCCCCGGCCCGAGCCGGTCACCACGATCGCATGGCGGCTGGCCCACGTGATCGTCGGCGTTCTGGCGATGCGCGCCCACTCTCACTTCGACGGGCCGCCCGCCGACTACGAGACCTGGAACTACGCGACCGACGCCGCGACGGCACTGCGGCAGCTCGACGACGCATACGCCGCCTGGATGTCCGGCGTCCGAAAGCTGTCGGCCGCCGATCTCGCCAAGCCGGTCGGCCCCGCCGAGGGCGGCTTCGCCGACGAGCCGATGATCGTCCTGGTCCTGCACATCAATCGAGAGGTGATTCACCACGGCGCCGAGATCGCCTTGCTACGAGACCTTTACGCCCACTCCACCCTCACCTAAGGAGAACTGACCATGCCAGCCATGCCCCCTCCCGTCGCCGATGAGCGCCAGGCCATTCGCGACTACCTGTTTCAGCAGAACTACGCCTATCGCGCACTGGCCTTCGGGCTGACCGACGACCAGGCGCGCGCGACACCGACGGTCAGCGCCTTCTCGATCGGCACGCTGATCAAGCACGTCACCGGCTGCCAGCGCAGTTGGATGCTGCGGGTCGCCGCCGCCCCGGAGGCGCCGCCCGCCGACGACCGTCCGGCCGACGAGCGGCAGGCGGAGTACGCCGACCAGTTCCTGATGAGGGACGACGAGACACTCGCCGAGCTGGTCGACCACCTCGAGGCACAGAACGCCGAGACCCTGCGACTGGTCGAGACCGCCGACTTCGACGCGGCAGTGCCCGTGCCGCGGGACGCGCCGTGGTTCCCGAAGGACGTCGAGGCGTGGTCGGTCCGCTGGGTTCTGTTCCACGTGATCGAGGAATTGGCTCGCCACGCCGGGCAGGGCGACGTCATCAGGGAGAGCATCGACGGCGCCACGCTCTACGAGCTGCTGGCTGGCCTCGAGGGTTGGCTGGAGACGGACTGGCTCACGCCGTGGAAGCCGGTGGCGGTGGGCTGATCCGTCGCCCGGTACAAATGGGTGATGCACACGCGCAGCGGAACGGCGATCGGCGGCTCCGGTTCCGAGCGCGTCGAGCTGTTCTACGAGGATCTCGGCGACGTCGACGCGCCGCCCGTCCTCCTGATCATGGGCGCCGGCGCGCAGCTGCCCATGTGGCCTGACGGCTTCTGTGAACTGTTGGTGGCGCGGGGTTTTCGGGTGATCCGGTTCGACCACCGCGACACCGGCCTGTCGACCAAGATGCGCGGGCAGCGCGCCGCGGGCGCCGTACTGCCCCGCATCGGGCGCTATCTGCTCGGCAGGTCGAGCCCGGTGCCGTACACGCTCATCGACCTCGCCGACGACGCGAGGAGCCTGCTCGACCACCTCGAGATCGACCGCGCGCACGTCGTCGGTGCGTCGATGGGCGGCATGATCGCCCAGATCCTGGCGGGCGGCCACCCCGACCGGGTCAGTTCCCTGGCTCTGCTGATGACCAGTTCGGGCAGGCCGCTGTCGGCGCTGCCGCGGTGGCGGGTGATCAGGCTGGCGTTCAATCCGCCTGCCAAGGACGCGCCGCGAGCGGCCAAGGTCGCGTTCGAGGTGCGCAACATCGCGGTGATCAACGGCCCCAACTTCCTGCCGACCGAGGAGCAGCTGCGCCATCGCGTCGAGACGCTCACCGCGCGCAGCGACTATCCGCAGGGTGGCCTGCGCCAGTTCGACGCGATCCTCGGCACCGGCAGCCTGCTGCGGTTCACCCGTCGCATCGCCGCGCCGACCATCGTCGTTCACGGCTCGCACGATCCGATGGTGCGAATCCGCAACGGCCGCAGCCTCGCTCGCATCATCGACGGGGCGCGGTTCGTCGTGGTGGACGGCATGGGGCACGATCTGCCCGAGCCGGTCTGGCGGCCCGTGGTGGACGCAATGGTGGAGAACTTCCCGGCGTCTTAGGTCGAGCGCTTGTCTCCCAGCACCAGCTTCAGCGCGTGGTCGACGACGACGTCGAGGTCGGAACCGAGGGTCCCGGCGAGCCACTGTTGGGCGAGCTCGGCCATGGCGCCCGTGTACATGGCGGCGCCGACACGCGCCAACACGGGATCCGAACCGGGACGGATGCGGTCGTCCTCCGCCACCACCGATTCGAGCAGGCGCGCCTGGGCGGCCGACCGGCGGGCGGCGAGCACGGGATTCGTGCGTCCGTCGGCGACCAGAAGCCGCCCTCGCCTGGGATCGGCCGAGGTGAAGCGCAGGACGGCGGCCATTCCGGTGCGGATCCGGGCTGCCACGGACGTCCCGGCGCCGTCCATCGCGGTTTCGACCGCCTCGGCGAGCTGGACGCTGACGTCGTCGTAGATCGCGCCGAAGAGCTCGTCGACGTCGGCGAAGCTCTCGTAGAAGTAACGGGTGTTGAGTTCACACTGCCGGCACACCGAGCGCACCGAGACCGCGGCCTCGCCACCATCGCCGAACAGTGTGAACGCGGCCGCGATCAGCAGACCCCGCCGCTCCACGCGGCGGTCGGCCAGCGGGACGCCTGCCCACCTGGTCGGACTCGTCACATCGCCAGCCTACGTTCGGAACTCTGGTCGCAGGCGTAACCAGAGCTGTGACCGGGGGCACACGAAGTTTCCACCCGCCGGCCACCTTTGAGAGACTGCAGTTATGACAACCACCAAGCACCGCGAGGTAGCCCGGCTGGACCGGGTCCCGTTGCCGGTCGAAGCTGCCCGCATCGGCGTGACGGGATGGCAGCTCACCCGCACCGGCGCACGGGTCGTCAGCAACCTCGTCGGCCGGGGGTCCCTCCAGCAGAAGATCATCCGGCAGATCCCCCAGGCATTTGCGGATCTGGGCCCCACCTACGTCAAGTTCGGCCAGATCATCGCCTCGAGCCCCGGCGCCTTCGGCGAGCCGATGTCGAAGGAGTTCCGCAGCCTGCTCGACCGCGTGCCGCCCGCCGACACCGCCGAAGTGCACGAGCTGTTCAAGGAAGAGCTCGGCGACGACCCCGCGAACCTGTTCAAGTCGTTCGATGAGGAGCCGTTCGCCTCGGCGTCGATCGCGCAGGTCCACTACGCGACGCTGCACTCGGGCGAGGAGGTCGTGGTCAAGATCCAACGACCCGGCATCCGCAGACGCGTCGCCGCCGACCTGCAGATCCTCAAGCGCTGGGCGCAATTCGTCGAGCTCGCGAAGATGGGCCGCCGGCTCTCGGCGCGGGACGTCGTCGCCGACTTCGCCGACAACCTCGCCGAGGAGCTCGACTTCCGCCTCGAGGCACAGTCGATGGATGCCTGGGTGGCGCACATGCATGCGTCGCCACTGGGCAAGAACATCCGGGTGCCCCAGGTGTACTGGGACCTGACGAGCGAGCGCGTGCTGACGATGGAACGCATCCAGGGCGTGCGCATCGACGACGCGGCCGCGATCCGCAAGGCCGGGTTCGACGGCACCGAACTGGTTAAGGCGCTGCTGTTCAGCGTCTTCGAGGGCGGCCTGCGCCACGGGCTGTTCCACGGCGACCTGCACGCGGGCAACCTCTACGTCGACGACGACGGCAAGATCGTCTTCTTCGACTTCGGGATCATGGGCCGCGTCGACCCGCGCACCCGCTGGCTGCTGCGCGAGCTGGTGTACGCCCTGCTGGTCAAGAAGGACCACGCCGCGGCGGGCAAGATCGTCGTCCTCATGGGGGCCGTCGGCAACGTGAAGCCCGAAGGCGAGGCCGCGAGGGACCTCGAGGCATTTGCCACACCACTGACGATGACGTCGCTGGGTGACCTGTCCTACGCCGAGATCGGCAAGCAGCTCTCGACGCTGGCCGAGGCCTACGACGTCAAGCTGCCCCGCGAGCTGGTATTGATCGGCAAGCAGTTCCTCTACGTCGAGCGCTACATGAAGCTGCTGGCACCGAAGTGGCAGATGATGACCGACCCGCAGCTGACCGGATACTTCGCCAACTTCATGGTCGAGGTCAGCCGCGAGCATTCCGACGAGCTGGAGGATTGAACGTTGGACGTCCGCACCGGCACCGCCCGCTCGGGTGACCTCGACATCTACTACGAGGACATGGGCGACGCAGGAGATCCGGCTGTCCTGTTGATCATGGGCCTGGGCGCGCAACTGCTGTTGTGGCGCACGGGTTTCTGCGAGCGACTGATCAACCAGGGATTGCGCGTCATCCGTTACGACAACCGCGACATTGGCCTGTCGGGCAAGGTCGAGGGGAAGCACACCGGCGCGAAACTGTTTCCGCGGATGGTGCGGTCCACACTGGGGCTGCGCAGTGAAGCGGTCTACACGCTCGAGAACATGGCCGACGACGCCGCCGCCCTGCTCGATCACCTGCAGATCGAGAAGGCTCACATCGTCGGCGGGTCGATGGGCGGGATGATCGCGCAAGTCTTCGCCGCCCGGTATCAGGAGCGCACCAAGACGCTCGCGGTCATCTTCTCGAGCAACAATCAGGCGCTGCTTCCGCCGCCGGGACCCAAGCAGCTGCGCGCCGTGACGACTCGCCCCAAGGACACCTCGCGCGAGGCGGTCATCGCCAACTCGGTGCGCGTCGGCAAGATCATCGGCAGCCCCGGCTACCCGGTGCCCGAGGAGCAGCGGATCGCCGAGGCCGAGGAGGGCTACAACCGGTCGTACTACCCGGCTGGGATCGGTCGGCATTTCGCCGCGATTCTTGGGAGCGGCAGCCTGCTGGGGTACGACAAGCAGATCACCGCACCGACCGTGGTGATCCACGGCAGGGCCGACAAGCTGATGCGCCCCTCCGGCGGCCGCGCCGTCGCCAAGGCAATCCGCAGGTCACGGCTGGTGTTGTTCGACGGCATGGCGCACGATCTGCCCGAGGCACTGTGGGACGACATCGTCGGCGAGCTCAAGACCACGTTTGCTGAAGTCCCGTGAGGCGATCGCAACGGGGGGCGACGTCGGCGCGCTGCGAATTCGGCTGGCACGATGGACGGCGTAGAGTGCGCGGTTGAGCGCATCACGGGGCTTGGCGAGTCATCGGCGACGACGCCGAGCCACTGATCAGCCAAGAAAGGCATTTCCGACTATGTCGACTACCCGTAAGAAGGGTGGCCTCAAGCCACACTTCGAGGACGTCCAGGCTCACTACGACCTGTCGGACGATTTCTTCCGCCTTTTTCTCGACCCGACCCAGACCTACAGTTGCGCCTACTTCCAACGCGATGACATGACGCTGGAGGAAGCCCAGGTCGCCAAGGTCGACCTCGCGCTGGGCAAGCTGGGCCTCGAGCCCGGAATGACGCTGCTCGACGTCGGCTGCGGCTGGGGCTCCACCCTGATGCGGGCCATCGAGAAGTACGACGTCAACGTCATCGGCCTCACCCTCAGCGAGAATCAGAAGGCACACGTCGAGAGCGCGTTCGCCGAGCACGACAGCTCCCGTTCCAAGCGCGTGCTGCTCGACGGTTGGGAGCAGTTCGACGAGCCGGTCGACCGCATCGTCTCGATCGGCGCGTTCGAGCACTTCGGCAAGGATCGCTGGGACGACTTCTTCACGATGGCGTACAAGGCGCTGCCGGACGACGGAGTCATGCTGCTCCACACGATCACCGCGCTCACGCTTCCGCAGATGACCGCGGCCGGGCTGCCGCTGACGTTCTCGATCGCGCGGTTCGTGAAGTTCATCCTCACCGAGATCTTCCCTGGCGGTTACCTGCCGACCACCGAGATGGCGGGTGAGTATGCGACGAGGGCCGGCTTCGAGCTCACCAGGACCCAGTCGCTGCAGAAGCACTACGCCAGGACGCTGGACACCTGGTCGGCCGCGTTGGAGGCTCACAGGGACGAGGCCATCGCGGTCCAGTCCGAAGAGGTGTACGACCGCTACATGCGCTACCTCACCGGATGCGCCAAGGGCTTCCACGAGGGCTACATCGACGTCTGCCAGTTCACGCTGACCAAGTAATACCTCGGCGAGTGGATGTGCCACCCGTAGCATCCGCGACAGCGCATCGGCGTTGACCTAGGAACCTCAAGACCACCGGGTTTCCACCTACGAAATCCGGAAGGCGGGCCGTACATGGCCGACCTCGTTCCCCACTTCGACGACGTGCAATCGCACTACGACCTGTCAGACGACTTCTACCGGTTGTTCCTGGACCGGACGCAGACGTACAGCTGTGCCTACTTCGAGCGCGACGACATGACACTCGAAGAAGCGCAGTTCGCCAAGATGGACCTGGCGCTGGGCAAGCTCGGCTTGCAGCCGGGGATGACGCTGCTCGACATCGGGTGCGGCTGGGGCGCCACGATGATGCGGGCGTTGGAGCGTTACGACGTCAACATCGTCGGCCTGACTCTCAGCGAGAACCAGCACGCGCACGTCGAGAAGATGTTCGCTGAATCCGTCAGCCCCCGTTCCAAGCGCGTGCTGCTCAAAGGTTGGGAGCAGTTCGACGAACCGGTCGACCGGATCGTCTCGATCGGCGCCTTCGAGCACTTCGGCTACGACCGGTACGACGAATTCTTCGCGATGGCCTACCGAGTGCTGCCCGACGACGGTGTGATGCTGCTGCACACCATCTGTGGGATATCGATGGAGTACGCCAGGGCGAACGGCGTGCCGCTCACGATGGAGCTGTTCCGGTTCGTGAAGTTCCTCATGACCGAGATCTTTCCCGGCGGTGAGTTGTGCAAGGCAGAGATGGTCGGTCCGATGGCCGCGAAGGCCGGTTTCACCCTCACCCGGACGCAGTCGCTGCAACCTCACTACGCCCGCACCCTGGACATCTGGGCCGAGACGCTGAGCGCCCGCAGGGACGAGGCCGTCGCACTGCAGTCGCAGGAGGTCTACGACCGCTACCTGCACTACCTGACGGGGTGCGCGAAGCTCTTCGCCCAGAGACAGGCCGAGGTGAACCAGTTCACGTTTGCGAAGGTGACAGGTGGAATTGGGGTATAAGCCGCGCAAAACGCTAGGGTAGACGGCTAGTTGCCCAATTCTTGGGCTCCGGCCACGTAGGGTGCGGTCACAAGCGGTCTTGCTACGCGAGCGACGACGTCGGCGTCTTGATGAAGAAAGGCCTACCAGGGAAAATATGTCTGACAACTCCATTGGCACCAAGGACATGACTCCTCATTTCGAGGACATCCAGGCTCACTACGACCTGTCGGACGACTTCTTCGGGGTGTTCCAGGACCCGACGCGCAAGTACAGCTGCGCCTACTTCACCGGACCGGATGCCACGCTGTCCGAGGCGCAGATCGCGAACGTGGATCAGCACCTCGAGCGCCTGGACCTCAAGCCAGGACAGACACTGCTGGAGGTCGGTTGCGGCTGGGGACTGACGCTGCAGCGCGCGATGGAGAAGTACGACGTCAACGTCATCGGGCTCACCCTCAGCAAGAACCAGCAGGCGTACTGCCAGCAGCTGCTGAGCAAGCTCGACACCACGCGCACCTTCGACGTGCGGCTGGAGGGTTGGGAGCAGTTCCACAGCCCGGTCGACAGGATCGTGTCGATCGAGGCCTTCGAGCACTTCGGCTTCGAGCGCTACGACGACTTCTTCAAGACCTGCTTCGACATCCTGCCCGACGACGGCCGCATGACCATTCAGAGCAGCGTCGGCTTTCACCCCGACGATCTGCTGGCGCGCGGCAAGAAGTTGACGTTCGAGATGGCCCGGTTCATCAAGTTCATGATCACCGAGATCTTCCCCGGTGGCCGGATCCCGAGCACCAAGATGATGGTCGAGCGCGGCGAAAAGGCTGGCTTCGTCGTGCCCGAGACGCTGTCGCTGCGCAATCACTACATCAAGACCCTCGGGATCTGGGCGGCCGCCCTGGAGAACCACAAGAACGAGGCGATCGCCGCCACCGACGAGGAGAACTACAACCGGTACATGAAGTACCTCAAGGGGTGCCAGTACTACTTCGTCGACGAGTCCATCGACGTCAGCCTGGTCACCTATCTGAAGCCTGAGGTTCGAATTAGCTGACGTTACCCGAACCCGACAACGCCCCAGCGCTCAAGAGTGCCGGGGCGTTTTGGTCCTCGCTACTAATGAACGCCCCCGCAAAGTCAAATTTCAACGCCCTTCGCCAGAGCGCCGAAGGGCCCCCTTCATGGGAATCGAGCACGTGCTGACACGCGACGCCACCGCGGTATCGACTGAAACCGTGACAGTCCCAGACAGCGATCATCGGGCACTGCTGGCTACCGTGCTGCTGCCCCGCGGCTGATACCTCTGAGGGGTATGTCGGGGCAGGGTGAGGCATCGCCAGAAGACGTGAGAACGCCCCGGCGCTCATCGAGCACCGGGGCGTTCTGCTGTGTCAAGCTGCTTTCTTCTCCGACTCTCCGGTGCCTTCGTTGCCGTTGTCGGTGGCGTT
>NZ_JAVROT010000431.1:0-6541 GCF_032162605.1 Mycobacterium sp.
GCCCGCCCCGGTGTTCCGCATGACGGCCGATCTGCAGTCGCGACGCAGGCTCGGGCTCACCGCGACGCTGATCCGCGAGGACGGCCGCGAGGGTGACGTCTTCAGCCTGATCGGGCCCAAGCGCTACGACGCCCCGTGGAAGGACATCGAGGCGCAGGGGTGGATCGCCCCTGCGGAGTGCATCGAGGTCCGCGTGACGATGACCGAGAACGAGCGGATGATCTACGCGACGGCCGAGCCGGAGGAACGCTACAAGCTGTGCTCGACGGCGCACACCAAGATAGCGGTGGTGAAGTCGATCCTGGCCCGTCACGTGGGCGAGCCGACCCTGGTGATCGGCGCCTACCTCGACCAGCTCGACGAACTGGGGCGCGAACTCGACGCCCCCGTCATCCAGGGATCGACGAAGACCGCGGAGCGCGAGTCCCTGTACCAGGCCTTCAGGATCGGCGAGATCCAGACACTGGTGGTGTCCAAGGTCGCGAACTTCTCCATCGACCTTCCGGAAGCCAGTGTGGCGGTGCAGGTTTCGGGCACGTTCGGCTCGCGTCAGGAGGAGGCGCAGCGGCTCGGCCGGCTGCTGCGGCCGAAGGCCGACGGCGGTGGCGCGATCTTCTACTCGGTGGTGTCCCGCGACAGTCTGGACGCCGACTACGCCGCGCACCGACAGCGGTTCCTCGCCGAGCAGGGCTATGGGTACGTCATCAAGGACGCCGACGACCTTCTGGGCCCGGCGATATGACGGTCTAGGTCAACGCCGGAATGACCTCGCGCTCGAACAGTTCGATACCGGAACGGTCGTACGCGGCCTCCGGGAAGTACAGGATCGCGTACTCGCAGCCGAGATCGCGCATCCTGCCCAGCTTCTCGACGATCTGCTCCGGCGTGCCGCTGGCCGAGTCGGGCGAACTCATGGTCGCCAGCATGACCTCGACCGCCTCCGGGTTCGCCTTGGCGCTCTGACGGGCGCGGATCCTCTCGATGCGGTCGGCCACGTCGGCCTCCGAGGATCCGACTACGGCGTTGAAGTTGGCGGACCGCACGATGGCTCCGTAGTCGGTACCCACCTCGGCGCAGTGGTCTTCGAGGATCTTCGACTTGTGTACGAAGCCCTCGGACTCGGAGGTGAAGTTCGTGTACTGCGCGTACTTGGCGGCGATCTTCAACGTGACCTTCTCACCGCCGCCGGCAATCCACAGTGGAATGCCGTTCTCCTGCAACGGCTTCGGGGCGACTATGGCACCGTCGATCTGATAGTGCTTGCCCTCGAAGCTCACCCTGCCGTCTCGCCAGGCGTCCCGCATGATCTGCACGCCTTCGTCGAGCCTGGCGAGACGCACCCCCGCGGAGGGGAAGCCGTAACCGTAGGCGCGCCACTCGTGTTCGTACCAGCCGCCGCCGATGCCCATCTGCACGCGACCACCGGAGATGACGTCCGTGGTGGCCGCCACCTTCGCCAGGTACGCGGGGTTGCGGTAGCTCATCGCGGTGCACATCTGGCCGAGCTTGATCCGCGAGGTCGTCGCCGCGTAGGCCGCCATCAGCGACCACGCCTCGTGGGTCGCCTCGTCGGTCGGCACCGGGACGGTGTGGAAGTGGTCGTACACCCACAGCGAGTCCCACGCCCCGCCGTCCGCGTAGGTCGCGAGGTTGCGCATCACCTGCCAGTGGTCCGCGGTGGGGATGTCCACCAGATCGAGTCGCCAACCCTGCGGAATGAAGAGACCGAAGCGCATACCAGCGACTCTATTGCAGTGCTGCCGCCGTCCTGACAGTAGCCTGCGATTGTGCCGCCCTCCTTCGACCTGACTGCCGAATCCCCGAACACGGCCGAACGCATCCACGCGACCTTTCGCGACGAAACATACTGGCGGGCAAGACTCCTCAGGTTCGACGACGGAATCGTGCGCGGCAAGATCACCGTCGACGCGCCGGGCGCCCCCGTGTCGGGTCACGGCGAACTTGCCGTGACGCGCGTGGCCGGTGGTTCGCGACTCGCGGGCAGGGGGACGGCCGGCGGTCGCGAAAACACGTCGGATCGCACGCTGTCGTCCTCGCATCGTTCGCCGTAGTGTCAATGTTGGTGCACGTGTCCGCAACCGGCGAGGCCACTCACCCAACGCGGTGAGTTGGAGGTGCGCGGCGTGAACGCAGGCAATCCCCACGGCGCGCGGGCCCGGTTCCTGGCCGCGGTGAGCCAGCTCGCGAGCGAGCAGGAACAACCCGCCCGCCTTTGCGAGGCGTGCGTTCGGGTGCTTCCGGTGCAGCGCGCCGCCATCTCCGTGTACGTCCCCGACTCCGGCCTCGAAGTGCTGTGCGCCAGCGACAGCGTCGCCGAGCAGGCGGAGTGGGCGCAGATCACCTTGGGCGAGGGTCCCGGGTTCGACGCGGTGGCTGCCGACGGTCCGGTGATCGTCGGCGATCTCTCGGACCCGAGCGGGCCATGGCCTACCTTCGCGGCGCAGGCCGTCAAGTCCGGTGTCGGCGCGATGTACTCGATGCCGCTGGAGGTCGGCGCGATTCGGGTGGGAGTGCTGGATCTCTACCGCACCGACGCCGCGCCGTTGGACGCCAAGGACTTCGCCGACGCATTGGCCGTCGCCGAGTTGGTGACGGCGATCCTGCTCACGGTCGGCCGCACCGGCCGGATCACCGAGTCTCTTGGGCCATGGTGGGACCAGCCGCTGAGCACCAGGGAGGCGCATCAGGCCACCGGCATGATGGTCGCTCAGCTCGGAGTCACCGCCCGCGAGGCCTATGTTCGGATGCAGGCGTTTGCCTACGCGGAGGGCCGACTGCTCAACGAAGTTGCCAACGCCGTGGTGAACCGCCGGTTGCGATTCGATCCGGATCCAGAGGCAGATCCCGAAGAATTGGTGGTTCCGTGAGTTTTACAGCCTCGAACCTTGACCCCCGCGACATCCGTGGGACGATTCGGCCGGAAGGGAAATGCGATGGATCGCTATGAGCGTCTAGCCAACGCATTCGTTGGCTTGGCGGACACGCTGGTCGCGGACTATGACGTCATCGAGCTGGCGCAGCAGCTCATCGACAGCACGATGACGTTGTTGCCGATCGCCGCGGCGGGCATGCTGCTCGGAGATCCGAGCGGCGAGCTGCACGTGTTCGCTTCGAGCAGCGAGCAGACCAGGTTGCTGGAGCTGTTGCAGGTTGAAGCCGACATCGGCCCCTGCCTGGAGGCCTACCGCTCCGGACAGCCATTGCTGGTCGACGATTTGGATGCCCAGGGAGAACGGTGGCCGCTCTTTTCCGAGCGCGCTGCCGAATACGGCTTCCGGGCGGTGAGTGCGCTACCGCTGCGGTTGCGGGACGAACGGGTCGGTGCCCTGAACCTGTTCCGCAGCGAGGCAGGCCCCATGGCCACCGGCGACGTAACCGTCGCACAGGCCCTCGCCGACGTGGCGACGGTCGGCATCCTGCATCAGCGGGTGCTGACGCGCTCGGAAGTGGTCAACCAGCAATTGCAGACCGCGTTGAACACCCGTCTGATCATCGAGCAGGCCAAGGGCGTGCTGGCCGAACGCGGCACGATCGACATGGACCAGGCGTTCAACGTGCTTCGCGGGCACGCCCGCAGAACCAATCGCCGTCTCGCCGATCTGGCCCGCGCCGTGGTCGACGGGGCAGATACCACGGCCATCCTGAAACGACCGACCGGCCGCGACTAGCCTGGCCGACATGGCCCTTTCACAGGAAGAACGCGAACAGTTTCTGGCCGAGCCGCACATCGCGGCCTTGTCGGTCTCCGCCGCTGACACACGCGGACCGCTGACGGTGCCCATCTGGTACCAGTACGCCCCGGGCGGCGAGCCGTGGATCCTGACGGCACCTGGTTCGCGGAAGGCCCGGCTGATCGAAGCCAACGGCTTCTTCTCGCTGATGGTGGAGCGCCTCGAGCCGACCACCCGCTACGTGGCCGTCGACGGCGCCGTCAGCCGCATCGAGCCAGGCACCGACGCCCAACTGGAGGAGGTCACCCGGCGCTACCTCAGCGGAGAGGCCGCCGACAGGTACCTCGAGTTCGCGCGCAAGGAACTCGGTACCCACGTCGCGATCTACATGCAGCCCCAGCACTGGCTGTCCGCCGACATGGGTTCCTTCTGACGCCCACCAGACGCAAAAGTGCCCGAAACGCCCTTTTTTGCGTATTGCTCGCGGCGCGTGACTAACTGGTGAGCGAAGCCGGCGGGGTGAACCGTTCACCGTACTTGGCCGCCAGTTCCTTGGCGCGGGCCACGAAGGCCTCCTTGCCAACACCAAGTGCGCCCTCGTAGCCGACGATGAACTGCGCCGAGCCACCGGTGTACGGCGGGAAGCCGATGCCCATGATCGAGCCGATGTTGGCATCCGCGGTGGTCGTCAACACGCCCTCGTCGATGCACTTCTGCGTCTCGATCGCCTCGGCGAACAGCATGCGGTCGATCATGTCCTGCAACGGAAGATCAGCAGTGCCCGAATTGAACGTCTCCTTCAGACCCGACCACAGGCCGACGCGCTTGCCGTCGACGTACTCGTAGAAGCCCGCGCCCTTCAGACGCGACGGACGACCGATCTCGATCATCTTCTCCACCACCGCCTCGGCGGGGTGCGGCTGATGGACGCGTCCCGCATCTTCTTCGCCCTTACGCGTAGCAACGGCGATCTTGTGCATCAGCTCGAGGTTGAGCTCGTCGGACAGCTGCAGCGGCGGCGCCGGGTACCCGGCCTGGCTACCGGCCTGCTCGATGCTCGCGGCCACGACACCCTCACCCAACATGGCGAGCGCCTCGTTGACGAACGTCCCGATCACCCGCGAGGTGAAGAACCCGCGGCTGTCGTTGACCACTATCGGGGTCTTGCCGATCGCCAGCGTGTAGTCGAAGACCCGGGCCAGCGCCTCGTCAGAGGTCTTCTCGCCCTTGATGATCTCGACGAGTGGCATCTTGTCGACCGGCGAGAAGAAGTGGATCCCGATGAAGTCGTCCTGACGCTTCACACCGGCCGCGAGACCGGTGATCGGCAGCGTGGAGGTGTTGGACCCGAGCAGCGCGTTGGGTTCGACGATGTCCTCGATCTCCTGGAACACCTGGTGCTTGAGCTCGACGGACTCGAAGACGGCCTCGATGACGAAGTCGACGCCCTTGAAGTCGGCGGCGTCGGCGCTGGGCGTGATCCGGCCGAGCAGGGCCTTGCTCTTCTCCTCGGTGGTGCGCCCCCGCTCGAGCGCCTTGGCCTCGATCTTCTCGGAGTAGTTCTTGCCCTTCTCGGCAGCTTCGATGCTGACGTCCTTGAGCACGACGTCGAACCCGGCCTTGGCCGACACGTAGGCGATGCCCGCGCCCATCATGCCCGCGCCGAGCACGCCGATCTTCGTGATCGGGACCTTGCCGATGCCTTCGGGCCGCGAGCCACCGGAGTTGATGAACTGCAGGTCCAGGAAGAACGCCTGGATCATGTTCTTGGCGACCTGGCCGGTGACCAGCTGGGTGAAGTAGCGGCTCTCGATGCGGCTGGCGGTGTCGAAGTCCACCTGCGCGCCCTCGACGGCCGCATCCAGAATGGCCCGCGGGGCGGGCATCGGCGCACCCTTGAGCTGCTTGCGCAGCAGCGCGGGGAACGACGGCAGGATGCCTGCCAGGCCGGGCGAGGACGGGGTGCCGCCGGGCATCTTGTAGCCCTTGTTGTCCCACGGCTGGGTATGACTGTCGGGGTTGGCCTTGATCCACGCCTTGGCGCCGGGCACCAAATCGTCGACAGCGCCCACCAATTCATCGATCAGACCTATTTCCTTGGCCTTGGCCGGCTTGAAGCGCGTGCCCTGGCTCAGGATCTCCATGAACGCCTTCTGGATGCCGAACATGCGGACCGTGCGGGTGACACCGCCGCCGCCGGGCAACAGGCCTAGAGTCACCTCGGGGAAACCGACCACGAGGCCCTTGACGTCCGCGGCGATGCGATGGTGACACGCCAGCGTGATCTCCAGACCACCGCCGAGCGCGGCCCCGTTGATGGCGGCGACCACCGGCTTGCCGAGGGTCTCCAGCGCGCGCAGGTCGCGCTTCACCGTCTCGACGGTGTCGAACGCCTCACCGGCGTTCTCCGGGCCGAGCTGGATCATGCCCTTGAGGTCGCCGCCGGCGAAGAATGTCTTCTTCGCACTGGTGATGACCACACCGGTGATCGAATCCTTCTCAGCCACAAGGCGTTCGACGGCGTTGTGCATCGACTCGGTGTAGTGCTCGTTCATCACGTTCGCCGAACCGGTGGGGTCGTCGAGCGTCAGCGTGACGATGCCGTCGGCATCCTTGTCCCACTGAATCGTGTTTTCCGCCATGCTCTTAAACCCTCTCGATGATGGTCGCGACGCCCATGCCGCCGCCGATGCACAGCGTGATGAGCGCGCGGCGGGCGCCACGGCGCTCGAGCTCGTCGACCATGGTTCCGGTGATCATGGCGCCGGTGGCGCCCAGCGGGTGGCCCATCGCGATGGCGCCACCGTTGACGTTGAGCTTCTCGTCGGGGATGTTCAGGTCCTTCTGGA
>NZ_JAVROT010000432.1:0-5593 GCF_032162605.1 Mycobacterium sp.
GCCGAAGCGCTCGACCGCAG
Organism: Mycobacterium sp.; assembly: GCF_032162605.1. GTDB lineage: Bacteria > Actinomycetota > Actinomycetes > Mycobacteriales > Mycobacteriaceae > Mycobacterium. The sequence goes on from NZ_JAVROT010000432.1 coordinate 21, forward strand.
CAGCTACTGCGGCGGCCACCTGGTCTTCGACGCCCACGTCGGCAGCCACGAAGTCGGCGGCATGGCCGCTCGCGCGCAGCGAATCGACCACGGCCCGCCCACGGCCTTCATTGCGACCGACGCCCACAATGGTGGCGCCATCTGCGGCCAGCCGCCGGGCGATGGCCTCGCCCATCGCCTGCGTCGCGCCCCGTGACCAGCGCAATCTTGCCGTCCAGATCGCGCATCAGGACGAAGTCCAAATCCGGCTCCAAAACGTTTTCGGCGAACTGGCTGCCGATCGGGCAATGGTCGAGCACACCTGCGAAGGATCCGCGGACAGGGCGCTGGGTTGGCGTCAGCGGTTCGCCTCGCCCGGGAAACGACGGCACGATTCCACACTCTATGTCCGAGCCACGATGTCGTCAACATGATTGTTGACACCCACACGGGCCAAGCCCTACGTTGACGTCACTGGTCATCGATGGGAGTTCGACATGCGCAGTGCAGTCATCGTGGACGTCGTCCGCACCGCCGCCGGCACAACGGCTTCTTCATCGTCAAGGACGGCTGGGAATACAACCTGGTGCTGGCGGGTGGGGCGGTCGCAGTCGCGGCCACCGGCGCGGGCCGCTACAGCCTGGACTACGCCTTGCTTCGCGACAGTCCACTGTTTGCATTCACCCATGGCATGTGGGGCTTGCTGATCGCGGTCGTGCTCGGATTGGCAGGCGGCATCGGTCAACTCGCGATCTTCTACCGTCCTCCGGCGCCGATGCCACCGGGCTGACCAGACCCCGATGCAAGGCTAAGCGGGGGGACCCGACAGTGGGCCCTGCGGCTGTTGATCCGTTGCGGCAGCGGCTTGTTCGTTCGAGTTCGCGACCACTTGGGGAGGCGTCGCGGTCGCCGGTGCCGTTGGGTCAGCGGCCTGTTCGTTCGGATTCGGGATCACTTGGGGAGGCGGCGCGGTCGCGGGTGCCTCCGGCGCCGGCACGTCCGACGGAGGTGCCTCCGGTGCCACGGCGGGTGCGTCCGTTGCACCGGCGAGCGATGTAGGCAAGTCGACCGCCTGCTGCCGATACGTCGGCCGGCTTTGTCCTGCTTGCTGATCGAGGTCGTTCAACGTCCTTTGCAGCACCGCGAACGACTGCGGGTCGATGTGCACGGCCGGCACATCGCCGGCTCGCTCTTCGGGGCGCCCCGAGCTCAACACCCCCCCTGTGTCCGCCGTCCGCGGACTGGTGCCGGCTATCTGATCTGTTAGCCCATCCGCGGGAGGGGGGGAAGTCGCTACGCCGGCGAGCACCCAGGTGCCGACCAGATAGGCGACCGCGGTGGCACCACATGCCTGAGTCAGACTCATGCGGGCAGCGCGTTCCCACAACGACTCGTGGACGACGAGCATGTCGGCGACGTCAGGGATTTGTGGCGCCCGGCTAGTGGGTTGCAGCCGCTGGCGCAGTTTGGCGAAGATCAAGCGTGCGCGCAACGCTTCGGCGGTGCCTGCTCGTTCGTGCGCACCGTGAGTCTTCCGTTTCAGACGATGGTGAATTCGCTTCTGCTGGTGGCGTTCTGCGGGGGCCAGCGCATGTGCTGGCACATGCCCCCTCATGCGCCGACTCGCCCACCGTACTGCGGGCAGTATTCATTGACGGATAGGACGAGGAAGCGGTGCGCCATATCGGGGTCGACGTTCAAGTAACGCTTGATGCGATCCGCTACTTGATCGGGATCCCTGTTGTAGAAACCGACGTAATAACATGCGGACCGAGCCGTGCTGATCAGGTTCTGGGAAGCCTGTATGAAACCGAGCGCATGGGTGTCGCGTACGAAGCTGGCATCGTCTGCGTGTGCGACGGGTGATCCCAACAGCGTAAGCGTCACTGCCGTCATGGCGCAGCCCATCTTCAGCGCATACATTCGCATTCGGATTCCCTTCTGTATGGGAGGGCGCCTTTTGGGAGAGCTCACGCCGTCCAGGGTGAAGTCCACGCTGGCTCCGTTCAATTCGGACACAGGTAGATGAACGCCAGTTGCGTAACGGCGGCCGGTAGAAGTGTCGCCTCCTGGCCGACGAACCCGCTGGCGCGTTGTTGACAGGCATATCGACCGTCCACCATCAGCTCGCCGTCGCTGCGGAAGGCGATGTCGTTGTGGCTGAGCGTAAGCACGGTGCGCACCTGTTGGAGGTACTGAACCTCGGCCGGCGTCAACGGGGTCAAAGGATCGGCCTGCGCCGGCTGTGCGCCGGCCACGTTCATGGCGATTGCCAGTACCAACCCGGCCAATAGCCACTTTGGGGTGCTCAACTCCGTCTCCTCTTCGAAAGCCCATGTCAACGAAATAGCTTGGCCGACAATCTGATTTGGCACTTTGATGATCCCCAGCACCAAATATTCGTCACGGCGGGGCTAGCCAGGTCCGGGTCGGCGTGACGAAGAACATGAACGGACCGTGCGAGCAGAAGGTGCTCGAATCGGCCATGGTCGCGCATCTGGTCCCGTTGTACTCGATGTAGCTATGCGGGGGCAGATCCCGCTGCGCCCGTCCCGGGGGAAACTGAACTGCTAGTGCCGGGTCATAGCGGGGTTCGATCTGTCCGGTGATCCAACCGATGTTGTTCGTTCCCGGCGGCGCACCACGAATGTCACCCGTACAGCCGAAGCTTCCCCGGTCCCAAATGCCGCAGTTGAGTCCAAGGGGGGTCGAAAACCACACGCCGCCAACAGTGTCGGTGAAGTAGTCGTCGTAGCGCACCAGGTCGTAATACCTCAGGATGAGCTTGGCGTCCGGGAAGGGACTGGGCGGAGGACCGCCAGCTGGCTCCGCGTGCGCCGCGGGCGAGGCGAGGAGTACGAGTCCGATCACGCACGCGGGCGTCGCAAGCGCGCGCCCAACGCGTCTGACTGCGTGACCAAGCCGGCCGGTCACGGCAGGTTTCCCGGCGATGATTCGTTCTCCGAGGTGTGCGGCACGTTGCCGTAGCACGTCGCATTTCCAACATCGAGGATGCTCTCGCAGAGCACGTTGGCGCCTTCGGAGATGCGCACTGTCACGAAATGGCCCTGTAGCACCCGCCCGACCGTTGCAGCCGTGCGAAAGTTCGGTCGCCAGTCGGCCCGCAGTTCGGCACCGTCTGCAGTTGGGCTCTTGGCGTTCACGACGGGCACGGTCAGCGTCCACGGCAGCGGGACGTCTTCGATCAAGTGTTTACCCGAGGTGTCGCGATACTCGACACCAGCCAATTGGCCGACCGAATCGGAGAAGATGTCATACGTCACGGTGTCTTCGGCGCGCGCCACCGGCGTATGCACCAAGCCCGTAATGCCGACCACGACCGAGACCGTCACCGACAAAGTTCGATTCACGTGGCTCCCTTTCTGATGGGCGAATGAGAAATATGACGGCGTCGAACGAGACCGCAGAGTGCCTAGGCGGCCAGCACGACGGTCGTCAAAATCATGTCCTTGGACGTGTTGTGCACCGCGCTCACGCCGTAATCGGTGTAGGAGCAGTCCGGGATCGCTAGATAGCCCTGCAACAACAGCGCCTTGATCGAGTTGGCGTCGGTTGCCCCGGCGCCGATCAAGATTGCTGCCTTGCTGCCGCCGTAGCCGAGGTCTTTCAGTCGCGGTAACGCGTCGGCCTCCGGTACGACCCGCGCGTCGTGATTGAGCCACTTGTCGTTGGATGCATTGACTTCCGCGGCCGTCTTCTCGACCAGCGGATTGGATCGCAGCGGTCCACACGCCGCTCCGCGTGCAGCCATTAGGGCGGCCCGCAGAGTGTCGCTGGAATCCGCCATCGCCGAGGGCGCCATGGAGACAGTTGCGGTCGTGAATGCCAGCACGGCGACGAACATCCCGCGCTGGAATCGGCGACGCGCTGTGGCGTGGCTCTGTCCACCCCGATGGCCTGGCACGCGGGGTCGCAGAGTCATCGTGTTCCTTCGAATTCGCACGGACATCTCCTATTCGCACACATGCGCGCGGTGGATGTCCTGGCCCCAACGCTTCGCCTTCTGCACCGACGGTCCGGTGAACCAATCCGGTTGATGCGCCAAGATCCCGTTGTTGACGTTGGAGAGCTGCTCCCACAGCTTGTAGAAGGCCTCGCCCTTGTAGATGGGAAAGTAGCTGTCGCCGTACGGGCTCTGGGATTGGGTCAGCGACTGGGCGCGCGGTCCGAGAAAGTCGACGGCCTGACTGACGTTTCCGGTGACGATGTCGACCTGCTGCTGAACATTGCCTTGGGAGTAGTCGTAGTCGCCCGAGAGACTGATCCGGTTGAATTGGAGTCTGTCGATCTGAGCGCTCAGGGTGGCGTATTGGGCGTTGTACCACTGACACATCTCACGCATTGCCGTGATGTCGGCGCCGGTGACGTCGTTGCGCGTTTGATCGTAGGGAAAGGGGAACTTTGGCGCCCAGGCCGACGGTGTTGGCGTGATTACTGGCAAGGGCCGCATCAGTTCGCTGTCGCTGGGCGGGTCGGGAAGGGCGGGCGAAACATCAGGATCGGCACCTGAGGGTGGGCCCGTCAGTATTGCGATTGCCGACAAGAGCACTGCGCTGCCCACGGCAGCGGCACCGCGTCTAATTCTGTGTCTCATTTCGGACCCAACGCAGAACCGATCCCGCCGACGTCGGTGATCTGCCAGTTGTTGTTGCTGTCGATCGTGGTGCTGTAAGTGGCCGTGGACTGCAGCGCCTCTGGCGCCTGCACTGTCTTCGTCTGAACGCTCACGAAACTGTCGACGACGTAGATGCCACCCGTGTTCGACCTGACCTTGGCTACCAGCGGCTGCGCAGTCGAACTCCATTGCAGCGGGACCAGGACTTGTTCCATGGAGGCGCCGGCGTCGGAGAGCTTCTTGCTGAGCTCCGGGCTGGTTCCCGCGACGAGTTTGACGTGCCAGCTCTGAAGATCCTTGAAGTCCATCGTCGCGGCGTTCACCGCATAGTCGAGAGCGACCTTCTCCGCATGCGCAGCGTTGGTCGCTTGAAGGGCCTGCGCGTCCAGTTGGTGGCGCGCGTTTATGTACAGCCAACCCAACGCGGCGACCCCGGCCACCAGTGCCACGATCACCGCACCAACCACCAAACCACGCACACTCACCGAGACCGATCTCTGTCGGCTGGTCAACTTCACGCTCTCAGGCGTGTCGACATCCCCTGCGTCGGACCGATCATCCGCCGCCGGCGCGGTTGGTTCCGTTTCAGAAGCCGCGGCGGTTGGCTCCGGCTCGGAGGCCGCGGCAGCAACGTCGGGCTCACGCGTCTTGATCTGCGTTTCGGTCCCATTGTTGGTCATTGTGTAACCTTTCTCGAATTACGTCCCTGACGAGCACGGCATTGCCGCTCGGAGGTCATGGCACGACACGCAGAGTAATGGTCCCGTCCGCGGGCACTTGGTTCAGGAAATTGTCCAGGATCTGACCGCTGTCGAAATTCATCAGAACTGCAGCAATCGCATTGAGCTTTGGTTGAAACGCCTCGCCCAATACCTTGAGGTCGCCGCCACGATCATCCACGAGACCCTGAATCCGCGCGACCAGATTGTTCAGATTCATGATGGAATTGGGATTGTCG
>NZ_JAVROT010000433.1:0-3781 GCF_032162605.1 Mycobacterium sp.
TGCACGAGAGCCTGCAGCACGGTGGTCCGGGAATGTTCGCCATCCGCGCCGTGATGGCTGCAACGATGAGTTCCGCCTGGGGCGTCTATTCCGGGTACGAGCTCTTCGAAGGGCAGGCCGTCCGGGAGGGCAGCGAGGAGTACCTCGATTCGGAGAAGTACGAGTTGCGGCCACGCGACTTCGAGGCCGCCCTGGCTGCCGGCCGATCGCTGGAGCCGTTCCTCGGTCGGCTCAACGAGATTCGCAGGCTGCACCCCGCGTTGAGTGAACTGCGCACCATCAAGTTCCACGCGATCGACAATGATGCGCTGCTGGCCTACAGCAAGTTCGATCCGGTCACCGGCGACTGTGTCCTGGTGGTGGTGAGTCTCAACGCGTTCGGTCCAGAGGAGGCCACCCTCTGGCTCGACATGGAAGCACTCGGAATGTCCGACTACGACCGGTTCTGGGTGCGCGACGAGATCACCGGCGACGAATACCAATGGGGGCAGGCGAATTACGTGCGCATCGACCCCGTAAGGTCCGTCGCCCACATCCTGAACATGCCGCAAATACCAAACGAGAAGCGGCCTAAACTGCTGCGGAGGGAATGAGTTTCACATGACCCGCACGAATGACGTCACAAGCCAGTACCTGCGACCCGATCAGGCGGACCTCAACCGCCTGTTCGCCGGTGAGCATCACGACCCGCACTCCATCCTTGGCGCACACGAGTACGCCGATCACACCGTGATCCGTGTCCTTCGACCATGGGCCACGGAGGTGGTCGCGCTGATCGGCGACGAGCGCTATTCGTTCAGCCACGTCGAGGGCGCGTTGTTCGCCGTCGCGGTGCCGTTCACCGGCCTCATCGATTACCGGCTCGAAATCCGCTACGAGGGCGGTGGCTCGCACACCACGGCGGATCCGTACCGCTTCCTCCCCACGCTTGGCGAGATCGACCTGCACCTGTTCGCCGAGGGGCGCCATGAGCGACTGTGGGAGATCCTGGGCGCCCACCCCCGCAGCTTCAAGACCGCGGACGGCGTGGTCGACGGAGTGTCATTCGCGGTCTGGGCACCAAACGCCAAGGGCGTCAGCCTGATCGGCGAATTCAACCACTGGGAAGGCAGTTCCGCGCCGTTGCGCGTGCTCGGTTCTTCCGGCGTGTGGGAGGTCTTCTGGCCGGGTTTCCCCGCCGACGGCCTCTACAAGTTCAAAGTGCACGGCGCGGACGGCGCGGTGACGGAGCGCGCCGACCCGATGGCGTTCGCCGCAGAGGTGCCGCCCGCGCGGGCGTCACGGGTGAACTTGAGTGACTACGCGTGGGACGACGGCGACTGGATGAGCGCCCGCGCACTGAAGAACCCCGTCTTCGAACCGATGAGCACCTACGAGGTGCACCTGCTGTCGTGGCGGCCAGGGTTGACTTACCGGGAGCTCGCCGAGCAACTCACCGAATACGTGTCGGAGCAGGGTTTCACTCACGTCGAACTGCTACCCGTGGCCGAGCACCCGTTCGGCGGGTCCTGGGGCTACCAGGTGACGTCGTACTACGCGCCGACGTCACGCCTGGGCTCACCGGATGACTTCCGCCACCTGGTTGACACCCTGCACAACGCGGGCATCGGCGTCATCGTCGACTGGGTACCTGCCCACTTCCCGAAGGACGCCTGGGCGCTGGGCCGATTCGACGGCACGCCTCTCTATGAACACTCCGACCCCAGGCGCGGCGAGCAACTCGACTGGGGCACATACGTCTTCGACTTCGGCAGGGCCGAGGTACGGAACTTCCTGGTGGCCAATGCGCTGTACTGGTTGCAGGAGTTCCACATCGACGGGCTGCGGGTGGACGCGGTGGCCTCGATGCTCTACCTCGACTACTCGCGCCCGGCAGGCGGCTGGACACCCAACGTCCACGGTGGACGCGAGAACCTGGAGGCGGTGCAGTTCCTCCAAGAGATGAACGCCACCGTCCACAAGGCCACGCCGGGCATCGTCACGATCGCCGAGGAGTCGACCTCCTGGCCGGGGGTAACACGACCGACCAACCTTGGCGGACTGGGCTTCTCGATGAAGTGGAACATGGGCTGGATGAACGACACGTTGGCGTTCGAAGCCCGCGATCCGATTCACCGCAGCTATCACCACCACGAGCTGACGTTCTCACTGCTGTACGCGTTCAGCGAGAACTTCGTGCTGCCCATCAGCCACGACGAAGTGGTGCACGGCAAGGGAACGCTCTGGACTCGCATGCCCGGCAACGACCACGTGAAGGCTGCCGGCCTGCGCGGGCTGCTTGCCTATCAGTGGGCCCACCCAGGTAAGCAGCTGCTGTTCATGGGCCAGGAGTTCGGCCAGCGCGCCGAGTGGTCCGAGGAGCACGGCGTCGATTGGTTCCAGTTGGGCGAGGAGAGCTTCTCGACCGGGGTGCAGCGGATGGTGCGCGACATCAACGGCGTCTACCGCGACAGCCGGGCACTGTGGTCACGTGACACCACCCCGGACGGCTACTCCTGGATCGACGCCAACGACTCGGCGAACAACGTATTGAGCTTCCTGCGCTACGGCGACGACGGCTCCGTGCTGGCCTGCGTGTTCAACTTCTCCGGCGCCGAGCACAGCCGCTACCAGCTGGGTCTCCCGCACGCCGGAACGTGGCGCGAGGTGCTCAACACCGATGCGACGATCTACAACGGTGCCGGAGTGGGCAACTTCGGCTCCGTCGAGGCGACCGACGTGCCATGGCACGGCAGGCCGGCGTCCGCGGTGATGGTGTTGCCCCCGCTGGGCGCGCTCTGGTTCGAACCGGCCTGACGTCAGTACAGCGCGTTGGCGAGATTGCGTCGGCCTGCGACGACCCTGGGGTCATCCTGCGGGAACAGCTCGAAGAGTTCCACCAGGCGCGTGCGGACGGTCGCGCGGTCGTCGCCTGCCGTGCGGCGCACCAGACCGATCAGGCGGTTGAAGGCCTCCTCGACGGAGTCCAGCGCCACCTCGACGTCAGCAGCCGCGAACGCCGCTTCGATGTCGCCGGGCGCGGCGTCGGCCACCGCGACTGCATCCGCAGGCCGCGTCGTTGCGCGCTGCAGGAACGCGATCTGACGCCGCGCGTCCTTCGCCTCGACGTGGTTGGGCTGGGTGTCGAGAATCGCCTGGTAGGCGGCGAGCGCCTCGTCGAAGTCGCCGTCGTCCCACAGGGCGCGCGCCCGTTCGAGCACCGGATCGACCTCTTCGACGCCCTCGGCTTCGCCATCGCCATCGCCAGCGAGCTTGCCCGCGGTGGCGCTGAGCAGAGAGTCGACCCAGCGACGCAGCTGCTCGGGCGGTTGCACGCCCTCAAAGCTGGAGATGGGCTGTCCGCCCGCGACGGCCACGACGGTGGGTACCGCCTGCACCCCGAACACCTGGGCCACCCTCGGTGCGGTGTCGACGTTGACCGTGGTCAGCGCCCACGTGCCGCCATCGGCCTTCGCCAGGGCGGCCAGCGCGTCGCCAAGCTGTGCGCTGGCCTCGCTGCGTGGCGTCCACAGCAGGACGACGACGGGCATCTGATTGGACCGGGCGAGCACCTCTGCTTCGAGGTTCGCCTCGGTGATGTCGAGACCGACGGGCGCGGTGCCTGCGGCACCGTCCCGGGATGGTGGTGGCTGCTTGAGCGCCGAAAGGTCAAACGCGCCGGCGAGCGCGGGGCCGACGGATGGACGTGGACGTGTCACACGCACAAGTTTGTCACGTCGTTTCGCCGACCGGCGGAGCGGCCACGGCGGCGGCTCGGGCGCCGAGGCGTCCCGTCCGTTCG
>NZ_JAVROT010000434.1:0-3389 GCF_032162605.1 Mycobacterium sp.
CCGTCACTGCCACCGGCATCACCCGCATCGTCGTATTCGAAGATCCCGCCCTGGTCACCATGTTCGATCTCCCGCAGATCCCCTAGCGGACTCCCGGACCGTCATGACACCAACGCCGCCTAAACCCAACCCATCCACGACACGGGCGTGCGTTTGGTGGTGGCCATCAGGCAACCTCCCCGGTCCCGAATACCGCGTCATAGGCACCGAGATCGGCGACCTGGACCTCGACCTCCACATGGTCGTTGGTGCCGGTTCGTCGGTGCAGATACTGTTGCCGCAGGATTGATGCAGCCCTGACGTGATCGGGGTCTGAGACTAATCCGGCTGTGCCCCAGAGCCTTTCATGGTCGGCAACGACACGGTCTGCGCAGCGGGCCACTACCCGGTCCAGGGAGGCGGTCACCGTCATCATCCGCCCGATCGCTTCCGGCTGCACTGAGTAGGCGTTGGCGCCGATGCTCACGTCGTAGTCGCCGCCCAACCGTGTCGTCACGGTCGTGCCCGTAGTCGGGGCCGCCGGCGAGGCGAACGTGCGACCCGGCAGAAACGACGACCCGTGATAGCCGTTGGCTCGCTCGACGACGCCCTTGGTTTCGGGGGCATAGGGTCGGGCCTGGATTAGCCGGGTCCCCAACACCCCACAGAACCCCGCCGCTCCCTGCGCCAGACGGCCTCGTTGCCTTATGCCAGACTCGTGGTCCCACAACAGACTCCGAGGAACAGCGCCGAACCCCCGTGAGAGCACCTGCCACATCCCGGCGAGCAAATCACCGGTCACCCGTGACGGGATCATCACCGCGGCGATGAATCGCCAGTACGCGGCCAAAGGAAAGACCGATGGATAACGTTATCTCGGAAGTGGGAGAGGTCGACGCGCGACGCGGCGCCGACGGCTTGCTCGAAATACTTTCGAGCGAGGGGGTGCAGTACATCTTCGGCAACCCACCATCTGTTCGTGAGGGCGAGTCCGAATCGAGTTGCTTCACGTCAGCAGATGAGCATCGGTCAGCCGGAAGACCGTGCGCAGCGCCTCGACGCTGTCTTGGTCGCCCGTGAACTTCATCCGGCGTAGGGCCGACTTGCGCTTGGCCTCGGTGGACCCCAGGCGGCCGGTGACGAGATCCGCGGCGGTCGCGGTTACCGTTACCGCCGGCTCGCCGTGGGCGGCTGCGAGGCTTCCCTGTTGTACCGCGAATTCGAAAGCACGTCCGTCGATTTCGACACGGTACGACGCATTCAGCTCGATGGCGGCGGCTGGGTCGAAGGCCAGCAGGATTCCGGCGAGAAAGCCGTTCAAGGGCGATGCCGGACCGGGGTCGATCGGGTCGATGCGGTCCAGGCCGAACCACGCGATGGCCTGCAGGATGGGCAGTACCCGCCCCCAGCCAACGTCGCTGAGGGTGTAGACAGTGCGGGCGACCGGAGCCGGTAGCTCGGCGCGGTCGACGATTCCGGCATGTTCGAGTTCCCGGAGCCGCTGGGCCAGCAGGTTGGTTGCGATGCCGGGTAACTCGGCGCGCAGGTCGCTGTAGCGGCGCGGGCCTCCGAGCAGCTCGCGCAGGATCAGCAACGTCCACCGGTCGCCCAGTACGTCAAGACCCCTGGCGATAGGGCAGTTCTGGTTGTAGCTCTTTCGCGCGGACATACTGGAACTCTACCAGATAGACAATATTACCGTCTTAGTACTTTAGTTCTTTGTCTATATAGCTTACAGTCATGTTCATGCGTACTTGCCCTCGCCTCCCTGTGTTCCGCCATCGTCCGGTCGCTGCGCTTGCCGTCATCTGCCTTTCGGTCTTCGTCATCAGCGTCGACGCCACCATCGTCAACGTCGCTCTGCCGACGCTGTCGCGCGCCCTGGCCGCCGACACCGCGCAGCTGCAATGGATCGTGGACGCCTACACCCTGGTCATGGCCGGTCTGTTGTTGTCGGTGGGCAGCCTGAGCGACCGGTACGGCCGACGTGGGTGGCTCAGTGCTGGCCTTGCGCTCTTTGCGATTACCTCCGCCGTCGCGGCGCAGGTGAACTCGGCGGACGCCCTCATCGCGGCGCGGGCCGCCATGGGCGTTGGTGCCGCGGTGATCTTCCCGACAACCCTGGCACTGATCACGAATATCTTCACCGACCCGGTGGCACGGGCCAAGGCGATCGGATTGTGGGCCGCGATGGTGGGCGTCGGTGTGGCCGCCGGACCGATTACCGGCGGCTGGCTGCTGCAACACTTCTCGTGGGGATCGATCTTTCTGGTCAACGTTCCGGTCGCCGCGGTGGCGATCGTGGGAGGGCTGCTGTTCGTCCCGACGTCGCGCGACCCGGCGACCCCGCCCGTCGATGTGCCCGGTTTGATTCTGTCCTCGATTGGGGTGACCGCCCTCGTCTACACCGTCATCGAAGCCCCCAACTGGGGGTGGAGCAGTGCGCGAACTATGGCGGGTTTCGCAGCGGCGGTCCTCGTCCTTGCCGGGTTTGCGCTGTGGGAGCGGCGCAGCGCACATCCGATACTCGACGTGTCGGTGTTCGCGGACCGACGGTTCTCCGGTGGCAGCTTGGCAGTGACCGCGGGCTTCCTGACCCTCTTCGGATTCATCTTCGTGATCACCCAGTACTTCCAATTCGTCAAGGCCTACAGCGCATTCGAGGCCGGTGTGCGGTTGCTCCCGGTCGCCGTCTCGATCGCGCTCGCCAGCATCCTCGGACCACGAATGGTCGACAGAGTCGGCACCACGGCAGTCGTGGCCGGGGGCATGGCGATCTTCGCGACCGGGTTGGGCTGGGCGTCCACCGTCGACGCGAACGCGCCGTACACCCAGATCGCCCTGCAGATGCTGCTCCTCGGTGGCGGTCTCGGGCTCACGATTGCACCGGCCACCGAGGCGATCATGGGTTCGCTCAACGCCGATAAGGCCGGGGTTGGCTCGGCCGTCAACGACACCACCCGGGAACTGGGTGGCACCCTCGGGGTGGCGATCGTTGGCAGCGTCTTCGCATCGGTGTACTCGAGTCGGCTCGGCTCCGATTCGGCGTTGGCGGCGCTGCCCGCCGATGTCCGCTCCGCGATGGAACGGTCGATGGCCGCCGCGTACGAGGTCATCGGGCAGCTGCCTGCCGGGCGCATCGCCGACGTCCGCCATGCCGTCAACCATGCATTCCTCGACGGCCTTCGGGTCGGGTCGTTGGTCTGCGCTGGCATCGCCCTTGGCGCGGCGGTCGTCGTCGCGGGACTGCTCCCCCAGCGAGCACGACAGTCAACGCCCCGCGCAACGGAGCAGACCGTCGCGCAGCCCGTGCCGACGTCCGTCGATGGCTGACGCCTCCATCAACACAAAGGAAGACATGCAGCGCAACGAGATTCCAGACAACAGCTACACCGCGACGTGGAGCAACG
>NZ_JAVROT010000435.1:0-14821 GCF_032162605.1 Mycobacterium sp.
CTTGGACACGAGAGCCAAGAGTAAGCCCAGCGGCGAATGGCTGTAGCGTTCCGAGTGCGCGGGTTCGCCACAATCCGTTTCTGCCGAACCGCTGGGAGGATCGACGCGTGCGTGTAGTCGTGATGGGATGCGGCCGAGTAGGTGCGTCGCTGGCCGACGGCCTGGCCAGGATTGGCCACGAGGTGGCCGTAATCGACCGTGACGGCACCGCCTTTCACCGCCTCTCGCCCGAGTTCCCAGGTGAACGGGTCCTCGGCATGGGATTCGACCGCGACGTGCTGTTGCGGTCCGGTATCGAAGGGGCGGGCGCGTTCGCGGCGGTGTCATCGGGTGACAACTCCAACATCATCTCCGCGCGGGTGGCGCGTGAGACGTTCGGCGTCGAGCGCGTCGTGGCCCGGATCTACGACGCCAAACGCGCGGCGGTGTACGAGCGGTTGGGTATCCCGACGGTCGCGACCGTGCCATGGACCACGGACAGACTCCTCAACGTCCTCACTCGGGAGACGGAGACCACCAAGTGGCGTGATCCGTCGGGCAACGTCGGCGTGGCCGAGCTGTCCCTGCACGAAGGCTGGGTGGGCCAGCGCGTCACCGCGCTGGAGGCGGCGACCGGAGGCCGGGTCGCATTCATGATCCGATTCGGCACTGGCCTACTGCCCGACCCGAAGACCGTCATCCAGGCCAGTGATCAGGTCTACATGGCGGCCGTCTCCGGCCACATCGCCGAAGCGATGGCGATCTCCGCTCTGGCGCCGGGCGAAGACGCCGAGGACCAGTGAGGAATCCGTGAAGGTCGCCATCGCAGGGGCCGGCGCCGTCGGCCGGTCCATAGCCAGGGAACTCGTCGAGAACCACGACGTCACCCTGCTGGAGCGCAATCCCGAACACGTGGACACAGATGCCATCCCCGCTGCCCAGTGGCGTCTCGGGGACGCGTGCGAGCTGACCCTGTTGGAAGCGGTCGGGCTCGAGGAATTCGACGTCGTGATCGCTGCCACAGGCGACGACAAGGCCAACGTCGTGCTCAGCCTGCTGGCCAAAACCGAGTTCGCCGTGGGGCGCGTGGTGGCCCGGGTCAACGACCCACGCAACGAGTGGCTGTTCGACGAGGCCTGGGGCGTCGACGTCGCCGTGTCCACACCCCGGATGCTGGCCTCGCTGGTCGAGGAGGCGGTCTCCGTCGGTGACCTGGTGCGCCTGATGAGCTTTCGCAAGGGCCAAGCCAACCTCGTCGAGATCACGCTGCCCGACGACACGCCGTGGGGCGGTAAGGCGGTCAAGCGGCTGGAACTACCGCGCGATGCCGCCCTGGTCACGATCCTGCGCGGTGCCCGCGTGATCGTGCCAGAGGACGACGAGCCGTTGGAGGGCGGCGACGAACTCCTGTTCGTCGCCATCGACGAAGTGGAAGAGGAACTGCGCGAACAGCTGCTACGTCCTCGCTGACCGGATCAGTCCGAGGTGGCCAGCGCGGGCGGCGGTGTGGCGCGGTCGTGATACTGGGCCGACGCCGCTGGCGAGATGCGGCCGAAGTCGCACTGGCGGTTGCTGATCCCGACGGCCGAGACCACCCCCGCCGCTGCGAACAGCACGGCAACGGCGACAGCTCCCGACCGGAAACCCGCGAAATCGATTGCGGTGCCGACGATCACCCCGGCGAATGCCACCGCGATCAAGCCGGCGACGCGCGAGACGGCGTTGTTCACCGCGGAACCGATGCCACTCTGCGCCGGATCCACCGCGGCGAGCACCGCCGCCGTAAGCGGAGACACGGTGATGGACAGACCCACCCCGAACACGATCAGACCGGGCAACATCTGGGTCCAGAAGTCGAACGGCGCACGCGCCGTGGTCAGCAGCAGGAACCCGCCCGCCGCAATGATCGGACCGATGGCCATGTAGACGCGGGGCCCGTGCCTGCCGGCCAGCGTGCCGAAGGGCCGCGCGAGGAAGAACGACAGCACCGGAAGGGGCAGCGTCGCCAAACCCGCCTGTGACGCCGACAGGCCGACGGTCTCCTGGAGAAACAATGCCACGATGAGCGTGCCGAGAGACACGGCCGCGTACAGGAAGACCGTCGCGAGATTGCCGACGGCGAAGTTGCGTGCCGCGAAGAGTTGCAGCGGCATGATCGGGTTCGGCGTCCGCCGCTCCCACCACGGGAAGGCGGCCAGGCACGCCACTCCGATGACGAAACCGGTCACCACCGCGGGATGCGACGGGCCGAGCCGTTGCAGCTCGATGAGTGCGTACACCGCGGAGGTCAGGCCTGCGGCGCACAGCACCGCACCGACGACGTCGATGCGGGCCGACCGTCGGGCACCGGAGTTCTCCGCGACCCGTTCCCCTGCGCCAAGCCTCGTCGTCAGATAGAGGGTGACCGCCAGCGGCACCACGTTGATCCCGAAGACCCACCGCCAGCTCAGGGCATCCACGAGCAGTCCGCCCAGGGGTGGTCCCACGACGAACGCAGTACCCGTCCACGCCGTCCACGTCCCGATCGCGCCGGCTTGGCGCGCACCCGTGAACCGGGCGTTGATCATCGCCAGCGAACTCGGCACCAGGAAGGCCGCCCCGATGCCCTGTAGGCACCGTGCCGCGACGAGGATCCATCCGGTGGGTGCGAGCGCGCACAGCAGGGACGCGACGGCGAAGGCCACCAGGCCCATCCGCAGCACCACGAGCCTGCCGAACTGGTCGGAGACTGCCCCCGCGACGAGGATCAGCGCACCGAGCGCCAGCAGGTAACCGTCAACGACCCACTGCTGAAGTGCCAGTCCCCCACCGAATTCCGCGGCGATCGCAGGCAGCGCCAGGTTCACCACCGAGCCGTCGAGGAACGCCACGAATGAGGCCAGCACCGCGACCGCGATCAGGGTTCGGTCAGTCGCGTCCATTCGCTGTGTCGATGTCAGTCGGCGCGTGCCTCCGAGGCCTTCGCCTCTTCGTCCGCCGCGTGCAACGCGCGCTGGGCGGTTCGGATGGCAAGGTAGGTCACCAACGCGGCAACCGCCGTCAACGGCCATCCCATCGCAATCCGGGCGACACCGAGCATTCCCGTCTGGTCCTCGTCATAGAGACGGTTCTGGACGACGAATCGCGCGCCGAACACCAGAACCCAGGTGAAGGTGGCGATGTCGAAGGCGTACAGCGCCCGACGGACGCGTCGCCACCCACGATCCCCTCCATTGACCGACGTCCACACGTAGCCGACGATCGGCCTGCGGATGAGCACCGAGAGCGCGAAGACGGCGGCGTACAACAGAGACGACCAGATGCCGAGCAGGAAATAGCCCTTGGACGCACCGACGACGTAGGCGATGAGGGCACTGACGCCGACCCCGATGAATCCGGATACCGCAGGCTGCAACGTCTCTCGGCGGATCAAGCGCCACGCCAGGATGAGTAACGCGACCACGAGTGCCGCGCAGATCGCGGGCACCAGGCCGAAATACGTGGAGACGGGGACGAAGACCAGGACCGGTAGCGACGAGTAGATCAGGCCACTGATGCCACCCATCTGCTCGAGGATCGCCTGGCCGCCCAGCTTCTTGGCGGGCACGTCGACCGCCGCGACCTCATCCGCCACCCCGTTGTCGGGGTGGGTCACTTCTGAATCTCGTAGTGGGGGTTGTAGATCGCCTTGGTGCCGTTCTCCAGCTTGCCCAGCCGACCGTGCACCCGCAGGGTGCGTCCAGACTCGATGCCGGCGATGCGCCGTTGGCCGAGCCACACGAGCATCACCGCGTCGGTACCGTCGAACAGTTCAGCACGCACACCGCCCGCGCAGCCCTTGGCGTTGGTCTCGACACACCGTAAGGTGCCGACCATCGTGACCTCTTGTCCACGTCGACAGTCAATCGCCCTCTGCGCGCCGGTATTGGCGGCTTCGTCGCTGAGTTCGTCGACGTCCTGCTGCTCGGGGTCCTCCGTGAGCCGACGGGTCAGCCGCCGCAGATAACCTTCGGCCGTAGCCATGGCTTCTCCTACACCTGAGGTGAATCCACCATGGAATCACCTGTAACCAACGCCACCGTAGACCTGTTGATGACGATTTGCCACGTAGCACGCGCAAGGGTGTTTACCCTTCCGTGAAGGGTTTCACTCACCCTCGGCGAACGTGACTTGACGCACACGGCACGATCGACGGATGGCTGTCAATCTGCGCGGCGTCACCGTGGTCCTGCTTCCTGGCACGGGATCAGACGACGACTACGTCTATCGCGCCTTTTCATCCGCCCTGCACGACGTCGGCGCGGTCGTGGTGGCCTGCACACCCCAACCCTCCCACCTCATCGCCGGCTATCTCGACGAGCTGGACAACGCCGCGAGGCTTGGCCCGATCGCGGTCGGCGGGGTGTCCATCGGCGCCGCGGTCGCCACGTCGTGGGCTCTGGCCCACCGTGCCAGCGCCGTGGCGGTGCTGGCCGCCCTGCCTGCCTGGACCGGCGAACCCGAGTCGGCGGCGGCCGCGTTGACCGCCAGGTACTCGGCGCACGAACTGCGCCGCAACGGCCTAGCCTGTGCGATTGCGCAGATGCGGACGTCAAGCCCGCCATGGCTGGCCGAAGAACTCACCAGGTCATGGGTCGGCCAGTGGCCCGCCCTACCCGATGCCATGGAGGAGGCGGCGGCCTACGCGGCACCCACGTGCGAGGAGTTGGCGACGCTGGCCGTGCCGATGGGAGTCGCGGCGGCGACCGACGATCCGGTACACCCCGTCGAGGTTGCTCTCGAGTGGGTGGCCGCAGCGCCTCGCGCAGCGCTGCGGACGCTCACCCTCGACGAACTCGGCGCCGACCCCGCCATCCTCGGCGCAGCGTGCACGAGCGCGCTCCTGGAGCTCTGAACGGCTTCACCCACCCGTGATGGTGCGAAGCTGTTGCATCGCCGTGCCCTGCTCACTGCGCCGCGCCGCCGGCTGCGGGACCTCCGGGGGTGTTGGCGGCTCCTGACCAGCCTGCTGCGCTTGTTCGGTCATCATCTGCTCGGCGCGGGCACGGAGCCGGGTGACGAGGGCCTCGGACAGCTGCAGCGGAAGCATGTTGCGCACCGGCTGCGGGGAATCACCACGACGAACAACCGTGTCCGCCAAAGCATTTCGCAGGTCCCGCGCGATCGCGTCGGCCTTGTCGGGCGCACCGACCGCGGCCCCTCGGACCATCCACCGGTAACCGTCGACGCCAACGAACCTCATGACGACGGGTTCTGGCCCTCCTGTCATGAACCCGACGACCTCGCGTCCCCATGGACCGTCCTCGATGCTTACCTCCGCAGCCTCCTTGCGTAGCGACTCGGCGACTTCGGTGGCCACCTCGCGCCACAGGCTGCCCGCCTTCGGCGCCGCATAGGCCGTGACGTTGTAGCGGCCGTTCGTCGTCACCATCCACGCCATGGTCGGCACGCCCTGCTGGTTCACCTCGACGGCCAGCTCAGCCGCCTCGTTCTCGGGGATCAGTACCGCGCCGAGATCATGACGCCCCTGGAGGGCGACTTCCGGGTCGTCGAAGTCCTCGATGTCGAAGGGGCCCTCGACGTCGCCGTCGTCGTCGCGACTGCCCTCGAACGCGGGCGGCGCCACACCCTCCGACTCCGACACCTCGGGGTCGGTCGTGTCGTCGCTGCGCTTGCGCCTACCGAATGCCATCACAAACTCTCGTGTCCGCCGGAGGAACCGTGGCCACCGTCGCCACGGGAAGTGTCAGCCAGCCCGGCCTCGTCGAAGGACGTGACCTCGACCAACTCGGGTAGCTCGACCCGCTGAACCAGAAGCTGCGCAATCCGGTCACCGCGTCGGATGTTGATCGGCAGGTCGGGATCGAGATTGATCAGCGTGACCTTGATCTCGCCCCGATAGCCCGCATCGACGGTGCCGGGGCTGTTGACGATGGAGAGGCCAACGCGCGTGGCCAAACCCGATCGAGGATGCACCAGCCCGACCATGCCGTGGGGAATGGCCACCGCGATCCCAGTGGGAACCAGTGCGCGACGGCCAGGAGCGAGATCGATGTCGACCGCGCTGTAGAGGTCCACGCCGGCATCACCGTCGTGCGCCCGGGCGGGCAGGGGCAGCTCGGGGTCCAACCGGACGACCGCCAGAGAGGTGGACACGAGCAGGAAGATTACTCTTGGCCGCGTGTCCGACACGCGCGCAGCCACACAAACGGTGCGCTACCGAGAGCGACTACTCGCGCCATGGTGGTGGTGGCCCCCAGGCTTCGCGTTGGCTGCCCTGATCGCACTCGAGGTCAACCAGGGAGTCCAGTCGCTGCCGAACTGGCTGCCGTACGCCCTCCTGCTGCCCGTGGCGGCGGCCGTACTGATCTGGCTAGGCCGGATCGACGTGCGGGTTGTCAGCACCTCGACGGCAGACGACACCGAAACCGAAACCGAACTGTGGGTCGGGGCCGCGCATCTGCCCGCCAGCGTCATCTCCAGGTCGGCCGAAGTCCCCAGGTCGGCGAAGTCGGCCGCACTGGGTCGCCAACTGGACCCCGCGGCATACGTCGTGCACCGGGCCTGGGTCGCGGGCATGGTCCTCGTCGTCCTCGACGATCCGGAGGACCCCACGCCGTACTGGCTCGTGAGCTGCCGACGTCCTGACCGCGTCCTGGCCGCGCTGCGCACCTGACGCCCATCAGCCGGCGGTCTTGCTCAGGCCGCGCAGTCCGTGCAGATCATGACGCCACTTTTTTCGCTGGCCAGCCTGCTGCGGTGATGCACCAGGAAGCAGCTGGAGCAGGTGAACTCGTCGGCCTGCTTCGGCACCACCCTGACCGACAGCTCCTCGCCCGACAGGTCGGCTCCGGGAAGCTCGAAGGACTCTGCAGACTCGGACTCGTCTACGTCGACGACAGCTGATTGAGCTTCGTTGCGCCGTGCCTTCAGTTCCTCGAGCGAATCTTCGGAAACGTCGTCGGTTTCGGTGCGCCGTGGGGCGTCGTAGTCGGTAGCCATCCTCATCCCCTCCTTCTGGATCCGTCATGTAGCGACAGAGCTTTGTACCAGCGCAGAACGCATCCGCCAAATAATTCGTGCCCCGTTTGGTGCCGGATTGGTTGTGATTTATATCACACTGGAAGAGTCCAGGTAAGGACCGCCGGTGGGGCCTGCCCTTACAGTGCAGGGGTGGTAGCCCAGATCACCTCCGGCACGGCGTTCGACAAACACGGCCGACCGTTCCGCCGACGCAACATTCTCCCGGCCATCATCACTGTCGTAGCGCTTGCCGTCGTAACCCTGGTGGTCTGGGTGTTCGCGTTCAACCAGACCTCCGACGTGCAACAGGCCGCGGCATGCAATCCGCCCCCGGCCGCGGCCGATGCCACGCAGACGGCACTCGGTCAGCAGATGTCGTCGGCGACCATGACCGACGTCACCCCGGCCAAGCTCGCCGACACCAAAATCCGCGTACTCAACGCCAGCGGCCAGGGAGGCCAAGCAGCCGAGGTGGCAGGCGCGCTGCGAGACCTCGGGTACGCCCCGCCCACCGCAGGTAACGACACCGTCTACGAGAACACCAGGCTGGCATGCCAGGGCCAGATCCGCTTCGGGCCGGCGGGTAGGGCCGCTGCCGCCGCCCTTTGGCTCGTCGCGCCGTGCACCGAGCTGTACCAAGACCAACGCGGCGACGACACCGTAGACCTGGCCATCGGGACCGAGTTCACCGAGATCAGCCACAACGACGACATCGACGCAGTGCTCGCAAGCCTGAAACCCGACGCGACGCAGCCCGCCGATTCAGCGCTGCTGAAGAAGATCCACTCTGCAGCCTGCTGACCAGCTCACCGGGCGCCCGCCTGGTGCAGTGCGTCGTCGAACTCCGCGGCGATCCCTGGCGCCGCCGCGACGATGAGATGGCCTCCCTCGTCCACCGGCGGCAGCAGCATGACGGCGCCCGCCTCCTCGGCGATCAACGCACCCGCCGCCCAGTCCCACACGTTCACACCCAGCTCGTAGTACGCGTCCAGCCGGCCCGCCGCCACCATGCACAGATCCAGCGCGCAGGAGCCGACGCGACGCACGTCACGCACCTCGGGAAGCAGGCGAGTCAGCACCTCGGCCTGTAGCCGTCGCCGATCGGGCGAGTAGCCGAACCCCGTACCGACCAACGCCATCGAGAGCTCCTCGATCGGGTTGCAGCGCAACGAGATCGACACACCGTCCCGACGCAGGTGGGCGCCCTCGCGGAGAGCCGCCGAGAAGAGCTCCCCCGTCGGTACGTTCGCGACGGCACCGGCCACCGACCTACCGTCGACCTGTACCCCCACCGACACCGCGTAGGCCTCGATGCCGTAGACGAAGTTCACCGTCCCGTCGATCGGGTCGAGCACCCAGGTCGGCCTCCCGTGATGGCCGACGGCCGAACCGCCCTCCTCCTCGCCGACGATCGGATCGCCCGGCCGTAGCTCTGCGAGCCGGTCGCGGAGGAGCCGTTCGGTCTCGGTGTCGACCACGGTGACCGGGTCGGTCGGCGTGCTCTTGGAACGCACCGCCGAGGCGGCCCCCGTCTTCGGGGAACCCGCCCCGAATACCTCGGTTCGGCGGCGGCGAACGAAGCCGGCGGCTTCGTTGGCCAGTTGCTCGGCGACAGCCCGAAGGCTGCCCGGATCGCTGTCGTCGGTCACTGTGCCATCGCAACACATCGCGCTTGACGAGGCACTAGTGTGTGCGGTGCGTCGCACCTGCCGGTCTCTCCCAGAGGAGCGCTCATGACCGAAACTCCCACCACCATCGCGAGCAACGACGGATCCCAACACCGAGGATTCGGTGTCGACGTAGGTGGGAGCGGGGTGAAGGGCGGCATCGTCGACCTCGACACCGGCCAGCTCATCGGTGATCGCTTCAAACTCCCCACACCCCAACCGTCAACCCCTGACGCCGTCGCCAAGACCATCACCGCGGTGGTCCGCGAGTTCGGCTGGGAGGGCGGTCTTGGCGTCACCTATCCCGGCGTAGTCACCGAAGGCATCGTGCGCACCGCGGCCAACGTGGACAAGGGCTGGATCGGCACCAACGCACAGAAGGTCATCGGCGCGGAGCTCGGCGGTCAGCCCGTCACGGTGCTCAACGACGCCGACGCCGCCGGCCTGGCCGAGGAGAAGTTCGGCGCGGGCAAGGACAACACCGGCGTGATCGTGCTGCTGACGTTCGGCACTGGCATCGGCTCCGCGGTGATCCACAACGGCGTGCTACTCCCCAACACCGAGTTCGGCCACCTCGAAGTGGGCGGCAAGGAAGCCGAGCACCGTGCCGCGTCGTCGATCAAGGATCGCAAGGAGTGGAGCTACGAGCGTTGGACCGAGGAGGTCACCAAGGTGCTCGTCGTGGTCGAGAACGCCATCTGGCCGGACCTGTTCATCGCGGGCGGCGGCATCAGCCGCAAGGCCGACAAGTGGATTCCGTTGCTGAAGAACCGGACTCCCGTCGTGGCTGCCGCACTGCTGAACACCGCGGGAATCGTCGGCGCCGCCATGGCCGCCGAGATCGATGCCGCGCGTGGCGCGCCTAGCTGACGCTCGTGACGTGAAGGCGGCGCGTCCACGGGCTATTCCTCGCCCAGTTCCCCGGAGCGTCTGGCCAGTTTGGCGCGCGTCCGCACCCCGAGTTTCCGGTACACACTGCTGAGGTTGTGCTCGACGGTCTTGGGGCTGATGAACAGCGCCGACGCGATGTCCTTGTTGGTCATGCCGGATGCCGCCAGCCGTGCGACGCGCAACTCCGACGGAGTGAGGTCCGAGTCGTTGGCACGCGACGCGTCCGTCCGCTTGAGTTCAACGCCGACGCGGTCGGCCCAGAGCGGCGTACCCAGCTCCACGAACGTGCCGTGTGCCTCGCGCAGGGTCGTCGCCGCGAGGTTCTTGCGACGCAGGCGGCGCAAGACCTGACCGAGGAACAACTGCGTGCGGGCCCGTTCGAACGGCATTGGAATGCGGTCGTGTTGCACCATGGCTCGATGAAGCATCTCCTCAGCTGCGACGAGCTCGCCACCGGCCGCCAACAGCATGGCGCGACAGCGTGCCCCCACGGCCAACATCCACGGACGATCCAGCCGGGCGCCATTGCTTTCCAGCGCCTCGACCAGGGGGATCGCCTCGTCGAGCCGACCGACGGCGACCATGGCCTCGACGGCATCGACCATGTAGGAAGCCGGGAAGACGTCATGGCTCTTACTGCCATCACTGCGAACGAGCAACGGCTGCAACACATTCAGCGCCTGAGCGAAGTTCCCGAGGGATACTTCGAGGAAGCCGAGCGTCATGATTGGCCACACCGTCAGGAACTGCGCCCCACACTGACGCGCGCCGACGATGGCCGCGCGGGCGTCCTCGCGAACGGCGCGCTCACGGCCCAGATACGACGAGGCGACGGCGCGGTGGGTCATGGCAACGACCGTCGGGTAGCCGCCGCCGAGGTGTTCGCCACGTCGCAACATGTCGTCGGCGAGTTCGACGGCCACCGAGTACCGACCCAGCCAAACGTAGACCATCGATAGATGACAGGAGACGTACATCTGGTCCGCATCGGAGCCGATTTCGACGCAGCGCCGCCGTGCGGCGATCAATCCGGCGAGTGCCTCCTCGAGTCGCCCCGTCAAGCCCCTGGTGACGGCGTCGGTGATGCTGGCCCGGAAGGGCGCTCCGACGTCGGGGTCGGGGGCCTCGAGTTCCAGCGCGCGTGTCAGTGCCGACTCGTCACGAACGCCGCCGTGTGCACAGTCCAGCATCACGTGCAGGGCCAGGGCCTGGCTGATCAGCTTCGGCGCGCCGAGCCTCTCGGCATTCGCCACGGCCAGCTCCGCCTGCCGTCGGGCCGCCTCGTGCCGGCCGGTCATGGTCTTCGCCCTCGAGAGCGACAGCTGAGCTCTGACCAGTAGACCGAGGTCATCCCCTGCCTCATCGGCAGCCTCGGTGAGCGGAACCAGCGCGCCGGCGTAGTCGTGTTCGGCCAACCGGGTCGCGCCGAGCAGGGTGAGCGCAGTGGCGCGCAACGGACCTGGCTCGAAGTCAGTGGCTGCCGCTTCGAGCATCACTCCTGCTCGACGGGTGTCGCCGGACCGGAAGTGTTGTTCAGCGGCGCTCAACCTGCGGGCGGGCGTATCGCCGCCGAGACCAATGGCCAGTCCGTAGAGGTCTGCAGCGGCTGCGGCCGCGCCGCGCGCGACGGCAGCAGCTGCCGCGTCGTCGAGCGCGTGCAAGGTATCGGGCTCGGCGCTCGCAGCCCCTAGCGCCATGTGGCGGGCCTTGAGTTCGGGTTGCACCTCCACGACCGCCAGCGTCCTGTGCATCCGGCGCCGCCGGGCCGGGCCCGCCTGGGTGTAGATGCCACGTGCCAGAAGCGGATGCGCGAACGTCACGCGATTGCCGTCGATCTGCACGATGCCTTCGCGTTCCGGTCCTTCGAGCAGTTCCACGACGCGCTCCACCGACACCTTGGTGGCATTCGCCAGGAGATCGACCGTCGCGTCGGTGACCGAGCAGGCTGCGAGCAGCATGTCGCCGACCTCGCCGTCGAAGTGTCCGGTCCGCAGCCTCACCAGCTCGGCCAACGTGCTGGGCAGCACCGAGTCCGCGTTGGTCGATCGGCTATCGACCGCCCGGGCGAGTTCGAGGGCGTAGAAGGGGTTCCCGCCCGAGATCTCGGCGATCCGGACCATCGTCGGCCGCGGAAACGCCTTCCCGAACCGCTCGAAGATCATCGTGTGCAGGGCGCCAAGGCTCAGGGGGCGCACGCGGAGCCGGCTGACGGCATCCGGCGCTCTGAGTTGCAACCACGCCGCGGGATCGGGCTCGGAGGCGTGGGCCCGGCCGGTGAGCAGGATTCCCACGCGGCCGGTCAACCTACGCGACGCGAATGCGAGAACGGCCTGGCTGGACACATCCAGCCACTGAACATCGTCGATCGCGAGCAGAACGGGCTGCTCGGCGGCCAATGCCGAGACGATCGACGCCATCGCCGACGCGGTCACTCGCTGGTCGGTCGGGGGACCCTCACTGCCACCTCGCAACAGCACCCGGTCGACGGCCACCCGCTGGAGGTCGGGCAGAGCTTCGATGACCTCGGGTCCGACGTCCTCCAGCAGGTCTGCGACCGCCGCGTAGGACAGCACCGACTCTGCCTCGTCGGTACGCGTCGACAGCACCCGGAAGCCGCGGTCCCGCGCCTGCGCC
This sequence comes from Mycobacterium sp., assembly GCF_032162605.1. GTDB lineage: Bacteria > Actinomycetota > Actinomycetes > Mycobacteriales > Mycobacteriaceae > Mycobacterium. The sequence continues at coordinate 12,174 of NZ_JAVROT010000435.1, forward strand.
ACACCGGCGAGCCACAGAGTCGTCTTGCCGATGCCCGGTTCTCCCGCGATCACCAGGCCAGACGGTTGGACGTCAGCCGAGGACAGGAGGTCGTCGACCGCGTGCCGCTCCACCGAACGACTCACCGTTGCCACTGGCACCCTCCCATCATTACAGCTAGCAAATGCTTTCGCTGCCGCTAGGGCGATTTGGGCGTTGACCGGGTGGCGGAATCGACTGTCCTCACGGTAACCAAATGGTCCATTCCCGCGAAAGCGCCGAACGCGGCCATCCGATCTTGGCAATCGAGTGTCAGAATGAGCCATTCGTCGCGTGCCCTAACGCGACGAATGGACGGTCGATGCCTTCATGCGGTCGGCAGACACCCACCACCGGCCAACGGTGCTGCGCCCGGCCGGGCGCAAACGGCTCGCCGAGGAGGCGATTTTGCCGCTCGTAGGGGCAGTTCCTCACACTGTCGTTACAATGGTCGATGGCGGCCGCATCACGGATGGCGGCAGTATCCAGGTTGATATCAAACGCCATCAACAGACAGCCGACGTTTTCCGGTGGCGCACGCCCACGCTACCGAGTCTTGCAAGACCGAAGGGGTGCACGTGGCAGCGACGAAGGTAAGCCCGGAGATCGAAGAGCCGGTGAAGCGCACCGTCACCAAGGCTCCCGCGAAGAAGGCCGCAGGGTCCAAGGCCGCCAACGGGACTGCGCCCGCGAAGCGGGCCGCCAAGGCCCCCGCGAAGAAGGCCGCCGCGAAGGCGGCTACCAAGGTTGCAGCAGGCCGCGGCAAGGGCACCGACCCCGAGACCGGCGAGGAACTCACGACCGCCAAGGCCCTTGACGCAGGCGAAGACGCCGAAGCCGAGCCCGGTGACGACCTCGCCGCCGATGCAGACATCGAACTCGAGGACCTCGAAGTCGTCGAGGTAGAGGATGCCCCCGCCCAAGGCGCGGTCGCTGGCGAAGAGAAGGCCATCAAGGACGGCGCTGACGAGGCCGCTGGTGACGACGACATCAACGAGCCGTCCGAGAAGGACAAGGCCTCAGGCGATTTCGTGTGGGACGAGGAGGAGTCCGAGGCGCTGCGGCAGGCTCGCAAGGATGCCGAGCTGACCGCATCCGCGGACTCGGTGCGCGCGTACCTCAAGCAGATCGGCAAGGTCGCTCTGCTCAATGCCGAGGAAGAGGTCGAGCTCGCCAAGCGCATCGAGGCGGGCCTGTACGCCACGCAGAAGATGGCCGAATGGGTCGAGAACGGTGAGAAGCAGTCCACCGCCGTACGTCGCGACTTCCTGTGGATCTGCCGCGACGGCGACCGCGCGAAGAACCACCTTCTGGAGGCCAACCTGCGTCTGGTGGTGTCGCTGGCCAAGCGCTACACCGGTCGCGGCATGGCGTTCCTGGACCTGATCCAGGAGGGCAACCTCGGCCTGATTCGCGCCGTCGAGAAGTTCGACTACACCAAGGGTTACAAGTTCTCCACGTACGCGACGTGGTGGATCCGGCAGGCGATCACCCGCGCCATGGCCGACCAGGCCCGCACCATCCGCATCCCGGTGCACATGGTCGAAGTCATCAACAAGCTCGGCCGCATCCAGCGTGAGCTGCTTCAGGATCTGGGGCGCGAGCCGACCCCAGAAGAGCTCGCCAAGGAAATGGACATCACGCCGGAGAAGGTGCTGGAGATCCAGCAGTACGCGCGTGAGCCGATTTCGCTGGATCAGACCATCGGCGACGAGGGCGACAGCCAGCTCGGTGACTTCATCGAGGACTCCGAGGCCGTGGTGGCCGTGGATGCCGTGTCGTTCACCCTGCTCCAGGATCAACTGCAGTCGGTCCTCGAGACGCTCTCCGAGCGTGAGGCAGGCGTCGTGCGCCTGCGGTTCGGCCTGACCGACGGCCAGCCGCGCACGCTCGACGAGATTGGGCAGGTCTACGGCGTGACCCGAGAGCGCATCCGTCAGATCGAATCCAAGACGATGTCGAAGTTGCGTCACCCCAGCCGTTCTCAGGTCTTGCGCGACTACCTGGACTGAGCTGACGGCCGGCCGGCCGTCAGGAGGCTCATCGCCTTCTGACGGCGGTGGCGAGCCCTGTGCTGCCCTCCCCCGAACAGCCAGCAGGTGTTGCCTCAGCCACCACCTGGAGGGGAGCGCAAGCGCAACAATCTCGAAATCGACCCCGCTTACTCAAGGCATTGCCAAAAGCTCGGACGGTCAACGCGAATGTGGCCGATGCTACTGTTCTGACGCCTCGCTCGGGGCCGATCCACCGAGCTCGTCGCAGGTCGGGCCGTCGAAGCTAGCGTGACAATAACGCAAGGGGTGCGACCCGCCCCGCGTCTACCGGCGCGCGCGCACCTTGAAGGTCGCGGGCCACGACTCACGGGACTCGTCGCCCGTCAGGGGCACTCCCACGCTGCCGACGTTGACGTCGTACGCCTCCATCCCCGCACCGACCTCACATTCGACCTTCTCCCGCGCCAGGTAGTACAACTCGTCGATGGCCAGTTCGCGGAACGCGACGAAGGTGGTGCGGCGGACGGTGTCCGGGCTCGAGGCAGCGGCGACCATCCGCTCCGTCAGCAGGCGCGACGCAACTGCAGCGCCACCGAGCAGCAGGAACGGAACCACCCAATAGCAGACGAATGACAG
>NZ_JAVROT010000436.1:0-7433 GCF_032162605.1 Mycobacterium sp.
GTGGCGGCGCGGTCGCGGTTGAACCCTGCCGCGGGGGCGTTGCTCAGCGCGCTGTGGGTGCCCGACACCGGCCAGCTGGTGTTGATCATTCACCATCTGGCGGTGGACGCGGTGTCGTGGCGAATTCTGTTGGAAGACTTGAACATTGCCTGGGCCCAGCATCACAGCGGGCAGGACGTGGCATTGCCTGCGGCGGGAACGTCGTTTGCCCGCTGGTCGGCACTGCTCAATGAGCAGGCGCACGCGGAGGCGGTGCTGGAGCTGGCCGACACCTGGCGGCAGGTGGCGGCGGTCCCGTCGGCGTTGCCGCCGGTACAACCGGCGGTGGACACCTATGTGAGCGCCGGGGAGTTGTCGATGTCGCTGGACAGCGACACCACCAGGCTGTTGCTCGGTGAGGTGCCCGCGGCGTTCCACGCCGGGGTGCAGGACATTCTCCTGATCGCGTTCGGTTTGGCTTGGGCGGAGTTCCTGGGCACTGGAGGGGCGCCGATCGGCATCGACGTGGAGGGTCACGGTCGCCAGGAGGAACTCGCGGGCGACGTTGACTTGTCGCGCACGGTGGGGTGGTTCACGTCCAAGTACCCGGTGGCGCTGGCCGTTGGCGACCTGTCCTGGGCGCAGGTGAGTTCGGGTGAAACCGCACTGGGCTCGGTCATCAAGGACGCCAAGGAGCAGCTTCGCGCTCTGCCAGACGGACTGACCTACGGTCTGCTGCGCTATCTGAACACCGAAGTGGACCTGGGCGGGTCGGATCCGGCGATCGGATTCAACTACCTCGGGCGCCTCGGCGCGGGCGCGGGCGACCTCTCCGATGACCTGTGGCGGATCAACCAAGACAACGTTTCGGTCATCGCCGCGGCCACGGCGGTGCCCACGCCGCTGGGACACACCGTGGAGCTCAACGCAGGCACCATGGACACCGACACCGGTCCGCGCTTGCACGCCACGTGGACGTGGGCGCTCTCGGCACTGGATCACCACCAGATCAGCCGGCTGAGCCAGCTGTGGTTCGACGCTCTGACCGGCATCTGTGCCCATGTCCAAGACGGCGGAGGCGGCCTTACCCCGTCAGACCTCGCGCCTACCCGGCTGAGCCAACAGCAGATCGACGAGCTGCAGCAGCAATACGACATCGCCGACGTCCTGCCGCTGACCCCGCTGCAACAGGGACTGCTGTTCCACTCGGGCACCGCGCAGGGCAGCGAAGACCTGTATGCGGTGCAGCTGGACATCACCGTGGCCGGCCCACTCGATCCCAAACGCATGCGCGACGCGGTGCGCACCGTGGTCAATCGCCGCCCGAATGTCGCGGCCCGCTTCGACGAACAGTTCGGCGTGCCGGTGCAGATCATCTCGGCTGAACCCGAAATGGCTTGGCAGTACGTCGAGTTGGACGGTGGCGTCGATGTCGACGAGCAGATTCAGTGGCTCTCCGCCGCCGAGCGCACGGCGGTCTGCGACCTCACCGCCCAACCGGCCTTCCGGGCCGCGTTGGTCCGCACCGCAGAAGATCAGCATCGGTTCGTGCTCACCAATCACCACATCGTCCTCGATGGCTGGTCGAAGCCGATCCTGCTGCAGGAGATCTTCGCCGCCTACTTCGGCGCGCGCTTGCCCGCGCCTGTCCCGTACCGGAGGTTCATCACGTGGCTGGCCGATCAGGACAACGGTGCCGCCCGAGCGGCATGGCGCCAGGTCTTCGACGGCTTCGACACTCCCACGCTCGTCGGTCCGCCAGGCCGGCTGGCGCTCGGGCGACGGGGCGTCGAATCGTTCCAGGTCTCGGCCGAGACCACGCGGGCCATCGGCGAGTTGGCACGCTCGCAGCACACCACCGTTAGCACGGTGCTGCAGGCCGCGTGGGCGCAGCTGCTGATGTGGCTGACCGGTCAGTCCGACGTGGCCTTCGGTACCGCGGTTTCAGGGCGGCCCACGGATTTGGTCGGCGCGGAATCGATGGTGGGCTTGTTGATCAACACGGTGCCGGTCCGGGCGACCATCACTCCAGACACCACCATCGCCGGCCTGCTCAACGAGCTGCAGAGCGGCTACAACGACACGTTGGAGCACCAGCATCTGGCGCTTAGCGAGATCCATCGCGCCACCGGCTACGACCAGCTGTTCGACACCGTATTCGTCTACGAGAATTACCCGATCGACGCGGCCGCGTTCTTGGGAGTGCACGAGTTGGCCATCACCGAGTTCAGCAATCGCGAGTTCAACCATTATCCTCTTTCGGTGCAAGCCGTCCCGGGTCACGAGCTGGGACTTCGCGTCGAGTTCGACACCGACGTGTTCGGTGCGGCCAGGGTCAAGAAAATGGTCGACCGGTTGCAACGGGTGCTTGAGGCCATGACCGCGGACTCTGGGGAGGAATCATGAGCGGCGACTCCACACGGCGGTTGTTGTCGATCGATCTGCTCGATTCCGGTGAGCACGACCTGCTGGACGAGTGGGGTAACCGTGCGGTGTTGACGCAGCCGGTGGGCACGCCGGTGTCGATTCCGGAGTTGTTCGCCGTGCAGGTAGTCCGCGCCCCGGGTGCGGTGGCGCTGGTCTCTGGGGAGCAGTCGTGGACCTATCGCGAGCTGGACGAGGCCGCCAACCGGTTGGCGAACCTCTTGGCCGGCCACGGTGCCGGTCCTGGCGAGCGCGTGGCGATGTTGCTTCCCCGTTCTGGCGAGGCGATCGTCTCGATTCTGGCGGTGCTCAAGACGGGGGCGGCGTATCTGCCGATCGACCCGGCGCATCCCGACGCGCGGATCGAGTTCATGCTCAGCGATGCCGCGCCGATCGCCGTGCTCACGACGGCGGGCCTGCGTCCGCGGCTGGATGGGTACGACCCGGCAGTCATCGACGTCAACGACCCCGCCGTCGACACCCAACCCAGCGCCGCATCGGCGGTGCCGACACCCGACGATCTCGCCTACATGACCTACACCTCGGGGACCACCGGTGTCCCCAAGGGAGTTGCGGTCACGCACCACAACGTCACCCAGCTGCTGGGGACACTGCACGCCGACCTGCCGGCAGGTCCGGGGCAGGTCTGGTCGCAGTGGCATTCGCTGGTCTTCGACGTCTCGGTGTGGGAGATCTGGGGTGCGCTGCTACACGGTGGCCGGTTGGTGGTGGTGCCCGAATCGGTGGGCAGCTCACCGGATGATCTCAACGCCCTACTGGTCAGTGAAAAGGTGAGCGTCCTATGCCAGACGCCCTCTGCGGTGGGCATGCTGTCGCAGGAGGGTTTGGAGAACGCCACGCTGGTGGTGGCCGGTGAGGCCTGCCCGACCGAGCTGGTGGATCGGTGGGCGCCCGGGCGGGTGATGATCAACGCCTACGGCCCGACCGAGGGAACGATCTACGCGGCGATGAGCGCTCCGCTGAGCGCAGGGTCAGGGGTAGCGCCGATCGGTTCGCCGGTGCCCGGTGCAGCGTTGTTCGTTCTGGATAAATGGCTGCGGCCGTCGCCCGAGGGGGTGGTCGGCGAGTTGTACTTGGCCGGTGCCGGCGTGGCGCAGGGCTATGTGAACCGAGGCGGGTTGACCGCGTCGCGGTTCGTGGCGTGCCCGTTCGGGGGACCCGGGGCGCGGATGTATCGCACCGGGGACCTGGTGCGATGGGGTGAGGACGGGCAGCTGCAGTATCTGGGCCGCACCGACGAGCAGGTCAAGATCCGCGGCTATCGCATCGAACTGGGCGAAGTCCAGGCGGCGCTGGCCGGTGTGGACGGAGTGGAGCAGGCAGTAGTCATCGCCCGCGAGGACCGGCCCGGCGACAAGCGCCTGATCGGCTATGTGACCGGGACCGCCGATCCGGCAGAGGCGCGCGTCGCGCTGGCCGAGCTGCTCCCGGCCTACATGGTGCCCGCAGCGGTGGTGACGTTGGAGGCTCTGCCGTTGACGGTCAACGGCAAATTGGACAGACGCGCGCTACCGGCGCCTGAGTACCGCAGCAATGGTCGTGGTGATTACCGCGCGCCGGCCACCCCGGTGGAGAAGATTCTGGCCGACATCTATGCCCAGGTGTTGGGGCAGGAGCGGGTCGGGGTCGACGACTCGTTCTTCGATCTCGGCGGGGACAGCATCCTGTCGATGCAGGTAGTGGGACGAGCCCGAGCAGCCGGAGTGCTGTGTAGGCCGCGCGACATCTTCGTCGAGCAGACCGTGGCCCGGCTGGCCGTGGTGGCCCAGGTGGCCGGCGGTGAGGCCGCCGTGGTCGATGAGGGGATCGGGCCGGTGGTGGCCACCCCGATCGTGCGCTGGCTGCACGACGTCGACGGACCGATCGACCAGTTCAATCAGACAGTGGTCGTGCAGGCTCCGGCCGGGGTGGCCGAGGCGGACGTCGCAATCGTGTTGCAGGCGCTGCTGGATCGGCATGCGACGCTGCGACTGTGTGTCGAGGACGACGGCGCAGGCGAGTGGTCGTTGTCGGTGCCCGAGGTCGGATCCGTGAACGCACGCGATCGCCTGTCCACCGTGGATGCCTTGTCGGATGAGGCAGTGGTGACGGCGCGGTCGCGGCTGAACCCTGCGGCAGGCGCGTTGCTCAGCGCACTGTGGGTGCCCGACACCGGCCAGTTGGCGTTGATGATTCACCATCTGGCCGTCGACGGGGTGTCCTGGCGAATTCTGTTGGAAGACTTGAACATTGCCTGGGCTCAGCATCACAGCGGGCAGCCGGTGGCGTTGCCGACGGGCGGGACGTCATTCGCTCGCTGGTCGTCGCTGCTGGCTGAGCACGCGCGCAGCTCTGCGGTGGTGGAGCTGGCCGACACCTGGCGGCAGGTGACGGCGGTCCCGTCGGCGTTGCCGCCGGTACAACCGGCGGTGGACACCTATATGAGCGCCGGGGAGATGTCGGTGTCGCTGGACAGCGACACCACCCGGCTGCTGCTGGGCGAGGTGCCCGCGGCGTTCCACGCCGGGGTGCAGGACATTCTGCTGATCGCGTTCGGTTTGGCCTGGGCGGAGTTCCTGGGCACCGGAGGGGCGCCGATCGGCATCGACGTGGAGGGTCACGGTCGCCAGGAGGAACTCGCGGGCGACGTCGACTTGTCGCGCACGGTGGGCTGGTTCACCACCAAGTACCCGGTGGCGCTGGCCGTTGGCGACCTGTCCTGGGCGCAGGTGAGTTCGGGTGAAACCGCACTGGGCTCGGTCATCAAGGACGCCAAGGAGCAGCTTCGCGCTCTGCCCGACGGTCTGACCTACGGTCTGCTGCGCTATCTGAACACCGATGTAGATCTAGCCGGGTCGGAACCGACCATCGGATTCAACTACCTCGGGCGACTCGCTGCGGGCGCGGGCGACCTGTCCGATGAACTGTGGCGAATCAATCAGGACGCCCTTTCGGTCGCAGGCGAGGCCTCCTCGGTGCCCATGCCCCTGATGCACACCGTGGAGCTCAACGCAGGCACCTTGGACACCGACACCGGCCCGCAACTGCAGGCCAGCTGGACGTGGGCGCGGTCGATAGTCGGTCATGACCAGGTCGAGCGGATGAGCCAGCTGTGGTTCGACGCCCTGGCAGGCATCTGCGCACATGTCCGTGCGGGCGGCGGCGGGCTGACGCCGTCAGACCTCGCGCCGGCCCGGCTCAGCCAACGGCAGATCGACGAGCTGCAGCAGCAATACGACATCGCCGACGTCCTGCCGCTGACCCCGCTGCAGCAGGGACTGCTCTTCCACTCGGTCTTCGCGCAGGGCACCGGGGACGACGTCTACGCCATGCAGCTGGACATCACGGTGACCGGACTTCTCGACCAGCACCGATTGCGCGATGCCGTGCATAACGTGGTGGCCCGCCACCCGAATCTGGCTGCCCGCTTCAGCGAACAGTTCGGCGAGCCGGTGCAGATCATTCCCGCCGACCCCGTGATGGCTTGGCGATATCTCGATCTTCGCGACGATGACCGCAACCCCGACGAAGAGATCAAGCAGCTGAGCGCTGCCGAGCGCGCCGCGGTCTGCGACCTCGCCGGTCGGCCGACGTTCCGCGCTGCGTTGATCCGTACCGCGGGCAACCAGCACCGGTTCGTGATGACCTTCCACCACATCGTGATCGACGGCTGGTCGCTGCCGATCCTGTTGCAGGAGATCTTCGCCGGCTATTTCGGGCACCGTCTGCCCGCAGCCGCCCCGTATCGTAACTTCGTCAGCTGGCTGGCCGATCAGGATCGCGATGCCGCCCGAGCGGCGTGGCACGAGTTGTTCGACGGTTTCGACACCCCCACCCTCGTCGGGCAGGCGGCTCAAGCAGGGCGGCGAAGCGTCGAATCGTATCGAGTCTCTGCCGAGACCACACGGGCCCTCGGCGAGTTGGCACGCTCGCAGCACACCACCGTCAACACGGTGCTGCAGGCCGCATGGGCGCAGCTTCTGACGTGGCTGACGGGCCAGCACGACGTGGCCTTCGGCACCGCGGTTTCGGGACGCCCGGCCGACTTGGTCGGCGCGGAGTCGATGGTGGGCTTGATGATCAACACGGTGCCGGTGCGGGCGAACATCACCGCAACCACGACCGTTGCCGAGCTGCTCGGGCAGCTGCAATCCGGCCACAATGACACCCTCGAGCACGAGCACCTCGCGCTCAATGAAATCCACCACGTCACCGGCCACGAGCAATTGTTCGACACCCTCTTCCTGTACGAGAGCTACCCGATCGACACCAGCGCGATGTCGGGCGTGCAGGAGTTGGCCATCACGGAGTTCAGCAACCGCGAGTACAACCACTACCCGCTGTCGGTGATGGCCCTTCCAGGTCACGAACTGGGCCTGCGCGTCGAATTCGACACGGACGCCTTCGAAGTCGACCGCATCGAAACGCTGATCGGGCGGTTCCAGCGGCTACTCGTCGCCATGATCGCCGACCCTGCGCAGCGGTTGTCGTCGATCGACGTGCTCGAGGCCGGTGAGCACGATCAACTGGACGTGTGGGCCAACCGGGCGGTGTTGAGCCAGCCGGTGTCTGCGGCGATGTCGATTCCAGAGCGATTCGCCTCTCAGGTAGCGCGCACACCGGAGTCGTTCGCGCTGACCTATGAGGGTCGCTCACTGACCTACCGAGAGCTCGACGAGGCCTCGAATCGGTTGGCGCACATGTTGGCTCGTCGGGGTGCCGGCCCGGGTGAGTGCGTGGCGCTGCTGGTTCCCCGTTCTGCCGAGGCGATCGTGGCGATCCTCGCGGTGCTCAAGACCGGCGCGGCGTATGTGCCGATCGACCCTACGGTGCCTGCTGCACGGCTGGAGTTCATGGTCGACGACGCCGGACCGATCGCCGCCATCACCACCGCGGAGTTGCGCTCGCGACTGGACGGGACCGACGTGCGCGTCGTCGACGTCAAGGACGTCAACGACGTCAACGACGCTGCCGTCGACTCACAGCCGAGCACGGCGTTGCCCGCCCCGGCTCCGGACGACCTCGCGTAC
>NZ_JAVROT010000437.1:0-6965 GCF_032162605.1 Mycobacterium sp.
CGGCTCTGTGGATTGCGCTCCGTCGCGTCGTGCCGCATTCGCCAGTACTCACGCTCGGAGCAGACCGGTTCGCCGGGATGGGTGCGCTCCCGGTGAACCAGGTAGCGCTGGTAGTGGTTGTCGCCCATCAATGAGCTGAAGTACCAACTGATCTGGCGTGCGATTTCGGTAGCGCGTCCCACTGCTTCTGCACCTCCTTCTCGGCTTCGGTCGGAATCATTCCCGACGGGGCGAAGATCCGCGACGGCACCGGCTCGTCCGCGCTGAGCGGGCGTCCGCCGCCGCGGATCGCCTTGAGCGCGACCACGGCTCCCGCTGCGAAGACGATCATCACCAGAACGGCGAATACGACCGAAAGCGTGCCCTGGATGAACGTGTTGCGGATCACGGCGTCGAGCTGGCCTGCGTCCTTGGCCGCGCCGAACGCCGTCTTGCCCGCATCCTTGGCGTCGCGGTACTGGAAGTGCTGGGTCCAGTAGCCGACCTTGGGATCACCGGAGAAGATCTTCTGCCAGGATGCCGTCATCGTCACGATCAGGTCCCACATCAACGGAACACCGGGAATCCACGCCCATTTCAGCAATCCGCGCTTGATGATCACGACCGTGACGACCGTCAGCGCGATGGCCGCCAGCAGCTGATTGGCGATGCCGAAGAGTGGGAAGAGCGTGTTGATCCCGCCCAGGGGATCGGTGACGCCCATCAGCAGGATGCTGCCCCACGCGGCCACCACGATGACGCTGCAGGCCCACGCGCCGATGCGCCAACTCGGATTGCGCAACTTCTTCAGTGGGCCACCGAGATTGGCCAGCCCATCGGACAACATGAACCTCGCGACCCGAGTGCCTGCGTCGACCGTGGTGAGGATGAACAGCGCCTCGAACATGATCGCGAAGTGGTACCAGAACGCCTTGAGGCCTTGGCCGCCGAAGACCTGGTGCAGTACCTCCGACATGCCGAACGCCAACGTCGGCGCACCACCCGTGCGCGAGACGATGGAATCCTCACCGACGCTTTCCGCCGCAGCGGTGATCTGCTCGCCGGTGGTCGGTGACCCAGACAGCCCGAGCCCGTTGACGTAGTCGGCCGCCGTCTGCGCGGTGGTACCCGTGGAGGCGGCAGGCGCGTTGATGGCGAAGTACAGGTGCTGGTTGAGGATCGCCGCAGTGATCAGCGCCATGATCGCGACGAACGACTCGGTCAGCATGCCGCCGTAGCCGATCAGCCTCATCTGGCTTTCCTTCTCCAGCAGCTTGGGCGTGGTGCCCGAGGAGATGAGGGAGTGGAAACCGGACAGCGCTCCGCAGGCGATGGTGATGAACAGGAATGGGAAGAGGGCGCCTGCGAACACCGGTCCGGTGCCGCTGGAAGCGAACGTCGAAACTGCAGGCGCCTCCATGATCGGGCGGGCGACCAGGATGCCGATGGCCAGCAGGATGATGGTGCCGACCTTCATGAACGTCGACAGGTAGTCGCGCGGGGCCAACAGGAGCCACACCGGCAACACCGAGGCGGCGAGACCGTACGCGATGATGCACCACGACAGGGTGACCTTCGAGAGCGTGAACCAGTCGACGCCCCAGGCTGTTTCGGCTACCCAGCCGCCGGATACCACGGCAAGGAGCAGCAGCACGACGCCGATCAGTGACACCTCGGAGATCTGGCCCGGACGCAGGAACCGCAGATACAGCCCCATGAAGATGGCGATGGGGATGGTCATTGCGATGGAGAAGACGCCCCAGGGGCTTTCGGCGAGGGCATTGACGACGACGAGCGCGAGCACGGCCAGCAGGATGACCATGATGACGAGCACGCCGACGATCGCGGCGATACCGCCGATTGTGCCCAGTTCGTCGCGCGCCATCTGACCGAGCGAGCGACCGCGCCTGCGGACTGAGATGGACAGCACCAGGTAGTCCTGGACGCAGCCGGCGACGACCGCGCCGACGATGATCCAGATGGTGCCAGGCAGATAACCCATCTGCATGGCCAGGACCGGACCCACCAACGGGCCCGCGCCTGCGATCGCCGCGAAGTGATGACCGAACAGCACCCGACGGTCCGTCGGCATGTAGTCGGTGCTGTTCTCGAACACCTCGGCGGGTGTCGCGTAGTCGTCGCGCGGGGCAACGATCTTCATCTCGATCAGTCGGGCGTAGAACCGGAACCCGATCACGTAGGTGCAGATGGCGGCGATGACGAACCAGACCGCGCTCACCGTCTCCCCGCGGAAGAAGGCGATTACCGCCCAGGCAATCGCCCCGAGCAGGGCGATGACGGCGAAGACGATCTTGTGTTTCGTCGTGATCGGTGACCGGTCGATGATCGCCACCGGTGGCAGGTCGGCGTCCGTCCGGACGTAGGTGAGGTCGCCGTCGGTCTCCTCGACGCGGCCCGAAGCGGTTGGTGTAGCCATGGTCTGATCCTTTCATCGTGCGCGAGGCGATTTGTCGGAACACTCCGCTTTCGGTCAGTTCGACATGCGGTGAGGACATGGTGGACCGCAGTCTGCAAGGAAATGCCAGTTGCGTACGAGCGGGCGGCGACCGATCCTGGTGTCAATGGGCAGGTCGATGGGCGATGAGGAATTCAAGGAAAACTTGCACGACTACCTCCAGGCTGGCCGCGACGCGATGTCATGGAAGTTGGAGGTGACCGAGTACGACATGCGTCGACCACTCGCACCGACAGGTACCAATCTCCTTGGGCTGGTCAAGCACCTCGTTGGCTGCTAGTCGGGCTACTTCGGCGCGGAATGTGGGCTACGGCCGGCGAGTCACGCGATGACATCGTTGAGTGGTATCGCCGCGCATGCTCGCATTCGGATGCGACGATACGTTCCTCAGCGCTCGATTCCACCGGACCGGTCGAGCACTGGCCGCCGGAACGCCGAGTCGTGACGTTGCACCAGATCCTGGTGCACATGACCGCCGAAACGCACAGGCATGCAGGGCACGCCGACGTCGTCAGAGAATTGATCGACGGCTCTGTCGGTTCGCGGCGGGACCGCGACAACATGGCTCCCGGCGATCAGGCGTGGTGGGCGCAGTACCGCCTTGGCGTGGAGCGTGCCGCGCAAGAAGCCCACCGACGCTAGCCATCAGCGTTCGTAGAGGGTCCGTACGGTGTCCACTGTGTCTGCCTCGCCTGGGCCCTTGTCCTCGCGGTAGCGCAGCACGCGCGCAAAGCGCAGCGCCATCCCGCCGGGATAGCGGGCGGAGGTCTGCACACCGTCGAGGGCGATCTCGACCACCTGCTCGGGCCGCAGTTTGACGACGTAGCCGTCCGTCGGTCCGTCCGCGAGTTCGAGGAAGCGGCTGGTCTGCCACTCGAGCATCGCGTCGGTCATGCCCTTGAAGGTCTTGCCCAGCATGACCAATCCACCCGTCGACGGATCGCGCGCGCCGAGGTGGATGTTGGACAGCTTGCCCGCGCGCCTGCCCGAGCCCCATTCCACCGCGAGCACGACGAGGTCGAGGGTGTGCACGGGCTTGACCTTCAACCACCCGGCGCCGCGACGGCCCGCCTCGTACGCCGCCGTCGGCGACTTCGCCATCACGCCTTCGTGTCCGGCGTCCAGCGTCGCCGCGAGGAACATCGCGGCGGCCTCCCGGTCGGACGTGGTCAAGCGGTCCACCCGTTGAGCGGCGGACACGATCGCGTCGAGGGCCGAGAGGCGCTCCGTAGCGGGCAGGTCGAGGAGGTCGACGCCGTCGAGGTGCAACAGGTCGAAGAAGAACACCGACAGGGGCTGTGCAACGCGGGCGGCCACGACGTCGGAGCTTCTGTCTCTCCCGCCCTCTCCCGACCGTTGGTCGTTGCCGCCTCGGCCACCGCCGCGGCCGAACCGCGACGCCGTCACCTGAAACCGATGTGGCCGGCCGTCTGGGCGCAGCGCGATGGCCTCGGCGTCGGCGATGAACGTGGTGACCGGAAGCGCGAGCGCTGCGTCGACCACCTCGGGCAGCCGCACGGTGACGTCGTCGAGACTGCGGGTGTACACCGACACGATGTCACCCGAACGGTGGATCTGAACCCGGACTCCGTCCAGCTTCGCCTCGAAGATGGCAGTCCCGCCCAACTTTTCGAGTGCGTCCGCGACACCCGTGGCGGTCTGCGCGAGCATCGGGCCTACCGGGCGGCCGACCCGAAGGGTGAACTCCGCGAGCGCGGCGCGGCCGTCGGTCAACGCCGCCGCCGCGACGGCAGGCAGATCGCCGCCCAGCATCGCGGCGCGCCGCACGTCGGCCGCCGGCACGTCGGCGGCCTTGGCGACTGCGTCGGCCATCACGCCGACGAGCGCGCCCTGGCGCAACTCACCACTCAGCAGGCGCCGCAGGAATGTCTGCTCGGCGTCGGTGGAGGCCGCGAACAGCGCCGACACCAACTCGGTGCGACGGGCCTGCGAGCCCTTGCCGGAGACGAGCCCGATCTCGGTGAACGCGGTGTGGACGCCTGCCACCGTGAGCGACGGCTCCTCGGCGGCCTGAGGCAGTGCGCGGAGTGCGGCCCACCCGATGCCGATCTGACGCTGTGGCAACTCGCCGGACATCCACGCGACCACGACGGCGACGAGCTCGGGCACGGCCTCGCCGGCCGCCGCGGTCAACAGTGCCGCGATGCGACTGATCTTTGCCGAGCGCGCCGAAACGGCACCGACTTCGGCGGACGCGATGGCGACGTCGACGAGCAGCACCCGTTCAGCCTGGCACGTGGGTCGGACAGCCGACGACCGGGCTACTTCACGGTGAACGACACCGTGTGCCAGCCCGACGCTCCGTCGGGTACCACGTCGGCCTGCTCGGACGTCTGCACGGCACCCGCGCCGTCGGTCGCACGCACGGCGATCTGGTGGCTGCCGGGCTGGTCGGCCTGCCACGCGAAGCTCCACAGCCGCCAGGTGTCCTTGGAGTAGCTTGCGCCGAGCTGAGCCTGCTGCCACGGGCCGTCGTCGATCTGCACCTCGACGGCCTGAATACCGCGCTGCTGCGCCCAAGCCACGCCGCCGAAGTTCACCGGGCCACGAGCGACGACCTGACCGCTCTTGGGAACGTCGATGCGGGATTCGGTCTTGATGGGTCCGCGGGGCGACCACCCGAGCCGGGTCCAATACGACTCTGCGCGATCGAAGCGGGTGAGCTCCAGGTCGACGAGCCACTTGGTCGCCGACACGTAACCGTAGAGGCCGGGCACGACCAGACGCGCCGGATACCCGTGCTCGATGGGCAGCGGAGCGTCGTTCATCCCGATCGCCAGGAGGGCGTCGCGTTGGTCGGTGAGCGCCTCAACCGGGGTGCCCGCGGTGAACCCGTCGATCGACGTCGACAGCACCATGTCGGCATCGGGGTGAATACCGGCACCGGCCAACAGATCTCGAACACGGTAACCCGTCCACTTGGCGTTCGACACGAGGTCGCCGCCGACCGGATTGGACACGCACGTCAGCGTCACGATCTCTTCGACGACGTCGAAACGCTGGAGATCGTCGAACGTGAGCGTCACCTCGTGATCCACCATTCCGTGGATCCGGAGGCGCCAGTCCGCACGGCTGAGCTGCGGCACGCTCAACGCGGTGTCGATCCGGTAGAAGTCGTCGTTCGGGGTGATGAACGGCGTCACCGCGACACCGGCAGGCTGAACGGAGGGAGGCGGCGCGGGCGGGGCCGCGCCGCGCATCGTCGGTAGCGTGAACGCGGTGCGGTCGCCCGACACCGAGGAACTGAGCCGGTTGAGCACAACACCCGCCACGCCGGTCAGGACTCCCGCACCGATGAACCCGATCGTCACCAGGGACAGCCGACGCCCCGGGTCGGGTGCCTGCTGGTCCGCCGAAGTCTCGGCGGGCTTCGGATCGGCGATGCGGCCCGAGACGAGGAACCGCAGCGCCAGCACGCCGCACACCGTGCCGATCAGCGTGGGCACCACGTCGACGGCGGACGCGCCCGAACGGCTCAGCACCGCTGCGCATCCGGCGAAGCCCGCCAGCGCGATCGCGATGCTGCCCAACGGTATTCGACGTGTCTCGTATTGCGCCGTCAGTGCAGCTATCACGCCGATCGCGACCAGGATCACGACAGTCAGGAACAACTTGTCGGACGTGCCGAACAACTGGATGGCCCATTCCTTGACCGGGCCGGGCGTGAGATCGATGGCGGCAGAGCCGATGGCGGTTCTCGAGTCGGCCTCCGGGCCGAACGCGACCGCCGTCAGTTGGGCCACGCCGAGAGCGACTGCCGCGGCGGCGATGCCGACCAGTCCGCTCGGGCGGGGTGGAGCCTCTTCGCTGACGAAGGGCGGGTGGTCAGCCGTTTGGGCCATGCGACCACGGTACCGAGATGTTGACCCGAAAGGCTTACCGGAAAGTGACGTCGGCTAGGTTGCTTTACATTCTGACCTCGTTTTGGAAAGGGAGCTAGATGGAGATCTCGGGTAAGAAGGCGATCATCGTGGGCGGTGCGTCGGGCTTCGGACGGGCAACTGCGGAATCACTCGCGGCACGCGGAGCGAACGTGGCGATCCTCGACCGGCCGCAGTCGGACGGCAAGGACGTCGCCGCCGGGATCGGGGCGGCCTTCCACGAAGTCGACGTGACTGACTTCGCAGGCACCGAGGAGGTGCTGCAGCAGGCGATCGACGGCCTCGGCGGACTTCACGTCATCGTGACCACCGCGGGCGGCGGCATCGGCGAACGCACCATCAAGAAGGACGGCCCGCACGGCCTGGACTCCTTCCGGGCCACCATCGATCTCAACCTCGTCGGCAGCTTCAACATCAGCAGGCTGGCGGCGTTCCACATGAGCAAGAACGATCCCGTGGACGATGACGCCGAGGAGCGCGGCGTGATCATCAACACCGCCTCGATCGCGGCGTTCGAGGGCCAGATCGGGCAGGTGGCCTACACCGCGTCCAAGGCAGGCATCGCGGGGATGTGCCTGACGATGGCGCGCGATCTGGGCAGCCTCGGC
>NZ_JAVROT010000438.1:0-4297 GCF_032162605.1 Mycobacterium sp.
TGCTGTACCAGGTGGCCACCGGCATCATCTCTGAAGGGGAGATCGCTCCGCCCACCCGGTTGATCCTGCGCAAGCAGAAAAACACACAGGTGCTGCTCGGCGACGTGACACACATCGATCTCGAGCACAAGTCGATCGACTCGGTGTTGCTCGGGCACACCTACCGGACGCCCTACGACAGCCTCATCATCGCGGCGGGGGCGGGCCAGTCGTACTTCGGCAACGACCACTTCGCCGAGTTCGCTCCGGGCATGAAGTCGATCGACGACGCGTTGGAGCTGCGCGGCCGGATCCTGGGCGCCTTCGAGCAGGCCGAGCGCTCCAGCGATCCGGTCCGCCGCCAGAAGCTGCTGACGTTCGTCGTGGTCGGTGCGGGCCCCACGGGTGTCGAGATGGCAGGCCAGATACAGGAGTTGGCCGACCAGACGCTCAAGGGCAGCTTCCGGCACATCGACCCGACCGAGGCGCACGTCATCCTGCTCGACGCCGCGCCGGCAGTCCTGCCGCCGATGGGCAAGAAGCTGGGCCTCAAGGCGCAGGCCCGGCTGGAGAAGATGGGCGTCGAGATCCAGCTCAATGCCATGGTGACCGACGTCGACCGCAACGGCATCACGGTGAAGGACGCCGACGGCACGCTCCGGCGCATCGAGTCGGCCTGCAAGGTGTGGTCGGCCGGTGTGGCGGCGAGTCCGCTCGGCAAGGATCTGGCCGCGCAGTCCGAGACCGAGGTCGACCGGGCCGGCCGGGTGAAGGTGCTGCCCGACCTGTCCATCCCCGGTCACCCGAACGTCTTCGTGGTCGGCGACATGGCTTTCGTCGAGGGTGTGCCGGGAATGGCACAGGGCGCCATCCAGGGTGGCAAGTACGTGGCGAACCTGATCAAGGCCGAGGTGAAGGGTGCGGATCCGACGACGCGCGAGCCCTTCAGCTACTTCGACAAGGGCTCGATGGCCACGGTGTCGAAGTACAATGCGGTCGCCCAGATCGGCAAGCTGGAGTTCGGCGGCTTCATCGCCTGGCTGGCGTGGTTGGGTCTGCACCTGATCTATCTGGTCGGTTTCAAGACGAAGGTCGCGACCCTGCTGTCGTGGGCGGTGACGTTCCTGAGCCGCAGCCGCGGGCAGCTCACCATCACCGAGCAACAGGCGTACGCGCGAACCAGGATCGAACAACTCGAGGATCTGGCTGCGGCGAAGGAAGGCGAGCGGGCGGCGAGCTAGAGCCGGTCGCCCTGCCAGGTGGCGAGGCAGCCACCCGCGGCCAGGTCGAGCGCGGTTCCGGCTGCCTCGAAACCGCTTTGCGGATAACGTAATTCGCTGACACACGCCAGGGGTGTGCCTAGTTCGTCGTCGGTGACCGAGCCGCTGCCTAGTTCGATGCGGTGGCGCAGCAGGGGTGCCCCGTCGACGTCGGCGTACAGCGAGCCACTCCAGAAGCCCTCGCGTTCCTGGGATCTGCCGATCTGGACACGCTCGCGCAGGCGCACGCTCCCCTCCCCGGTCACGGTCAGCCTGGTAGACGTCACGTGCCGCGCGTGCCCGGCCACGATGGTCGGCTGCGGGTCGAGGTCGAGCCGTCCGGCGACCTCGAGATCCCAGCTCGCGCGCGACTCCACGGTGACCGTGCCAGGCATTGCCATCGTCGCGGCCGCACTGCGCAACCGGAGCACGGCACCGTGTTCGACCACCACCCGAACCCGGATGGTGTCCCCTCCCAACGGCGTCGCTGCGGCCGACACGAGGTGCACGGTGTCGGCGTCGGTGCGACGGCCCGCCAACCCGCCAACGCACTCGATGCGGGGTGCGCGGTCGGGGGAAGCGACGATGAGAACATCGGAAAGCATTGCGGGGAACGCCTTACACCGGCACGCGCAGCTGCTGGTTTACCCAGTCGAGCACCGGCGCCGCCGTGGGGTCGTCGGTCAGAGAGATCAGCACCGTCGGTCGATCGCCGCGGACCTTCGCCGAGTCGCGGCGCATCACCTCGAGGTCGGCGCCCACCATCGGCGCCAGGTCGGTCTTGTTGACGACGAGCAGATCCGAGAAGGTCACGCCGGGACCGCCCTTGCGCGGCACCTTGTCACCTCCCGCCACGTCGACGACGAAGATCTGCACGTCGACCAGGCCAGAGGAGAAGGTGGCCGTCAGATTGTCACCGCCCGACTCGACGAGGATCAGATCGAGGGACTCGTTGCCCGCGATCAGGTCATCGATGGCGTCGAGGTTCGCAGTGATGTCGTCGCGGATGGCGGTGTGGGGGCAACCGCCGGTCTGCACCGCGGCGATGCGTTCGTCGGGGAGCACGGCGTGCCTGCGCAGGAAGTCGGCGTCCTCGGTGGTGTAGATGTCGTTGGTCAGCACCGCGAGCGACAACTCGTCACGCAACTGTCGGCACAGCGCGGCCACCAACGCGGTCTTGCCCGACCCGACCGGCCCGCCGATGCCGATGCGCAATGGCTCGCCCGCATGGCGGACGCGACGCGGACGTTCGACGTGGGTGTGGGGCTCACCGTCGAACAGATGTGGTGCCATGGTGTGACCTCCCGGGCCTTCTAGTGGAATGAATTGTGCATCAGGAGACGAAGAGAGACCGGTCCCGTTCGACGTGACGTTGAGCCAGCACGTCGAGGAGTGGATCGGACAGGTCGGCGAGTTCCTTGGTCGCCTCGGCGGCGGTCTGATCGCACAGCGGTGACAGCTCGAAGGTCAGCGCCGCGACGTCGCCCGGATCGAGGGCGAGCAGCCGTTGGGCCGCGGTCGCGGAGCCGGTCATCGTCGTGTAGACCACCGAGAGCGCCGTGTGTTCCGGGAGCAGTCCGCTGACCGAGCCGACCGAACCCGCCGCCACGCCGAGGTGGGGTTTGACGCCAACCGAATCCCAGTCGTGATCCGGCCACACCTTGCGAGCCAACCGCACCAGGCCCCTCCCCTGGGCCCGTGACGCGCTGCGCGCCGCGGGAGCCGGTGTGCGCGCGTCGGTTTCACCGTCGGCGTCCGCGACGCTCAGCGTGCCGTCGTGCACCGCACTCGCGATCGAAGCGGTGACCAGACCGCTGGTGCGGATGCGACGGCGCAGGAAGGCGCGCAGCGTCGGCAGGTCAACCACCAGCCCACTGGCCACGCCCTCCTCGACACCACCGGAGTGGACGTGGCCGCCGGTCGGCAGCCGAGAATCCGCCAACGCCAACAGGGTTGCCAGGTTCGACATTAGAAGAGGAAATATCTCTGCGCCATGGGAAGTTCGGTGGCCGGTTGCTCCGCCCAGACATCGCCATTGATGGTGACGGTGAACGTGTCGGGGTCGACTTCGACGTGGGGCAGCGCGTCGTTGAGCGGCATGTCCGCCTTGCTCACCTTGCGGACGTCACCGACGGCGACGAGCCGACGGTTGACCGCGAGGCGGTCGGCGAGACCGTCCTCGATGGCCTGCGGCGCGACGAAGTGCACCGACGTGGCCGCCGCCGCGGCGGGCGCAGCACCGAACATCGGCCTCGGCAGGACGGGCTGCGGCGTGGGGATCGACGCGTTCGCATCCCCCATCGCCGCCCACGCGATCATGCCGCCCTTGATCACCGCATGCGGGCGCACTCCGAAGAAGGCGGGTTCCCACAGCACCAGATCGGCGAGCTTGCCGACCTCGACGGACCCGATCTCGTGGTCGAGGCCATGCGCGACCGCAGGACAGATCGTGTACTTGGCGACATAGCGCCGAACGCGGTTGTTGTCGGCCGCACCGTCACCTTCCAGCGCCCCCCGCCGCTTCTTCATCACGTGCGCGGTCTGCCAGGTACGCAGCACTACCTCGCCGACGCGGCCCATAGCTTGCGCGTCGCTGCCGATCATCGAGATCGCGCCGATGTCGTGCAGCAGGTCCTCGGCGGCGATCGTCGACGGCCGGATCCGGCTCTCGGCGAACGCGAGATCCTCAGGGACGCTGGGGTTCAGGTGGTGGCACACCATCAGCATGTCGAGGTGCTCGTCGAGGGTGTTGACGGTGTGCGGCCGCGTCGGGTTGGTGGAGCTGGGCAGCACGTTGGGGTGCGACACCACGGTGATGATGTCGGGCGCGTGCCCACCGCCCGCTCCCTCGGTGTGGTAGGCGTGGATCGCCCTGCCGTTGATGGCGGCGAGCGTGTCCTCGACGAAGCCGGCCTCGTTGAGAGTGTCGGAATGCAGGTTCACCTGGACCCCTGCCACGTCGGCGACGGTCAGGCAGGCGTCGATGGCGGCGGGAGTCGTGCCCCAGTCCTCGTGGAGCTTGAATCCCGCTGCGCCTGCCCGTAGTTGCTCCCACATGG
>NZ_JAVROT010000439.1:0-4662 GCF_032162605.1 Mycobacterium sp.
CACCCGCGTCGAGCAGCGCACCGACTTCGACAAGCTGATCCTCGACGTCGAGACCAAGAACTCGATCACCCCGCGTGACGCCCTGGCCTCGGCCGGTAAGACGCTGGTCGAATTGTTCGGTCTGGCAAGGGAACTCAACGTCGAGGCCGAGGGCATCGAGATCGGTCCGTCGCCTGCCGAGGCCGATCACATCGCCTCGTTCGCATTGCCGATCGACGACTTGGAGCTCACGGTCCGGTCGTACAACTGCCTCAAGCGCGAGGGTGTGCACACGGTGGGCGAGCTCGTCTCGCGCACGGAGTCCGATCTGCTGGACATCCGCAATTTTGGCCAGAAGTCCATCGACGAGGTGAAGATCAAGCTGCACCAGCTGGGTCTTTCCCTGAAGGACAGCCCGGCCACGTTCGACCCGTCCGAGGTTGCCGGTTACGACGTCGCCACCGGCACGTGGAACAGCGACGCCGGCTACGACCTGGATACCGACCAGGACTACGCCGAAACCGAACAGCTCTAACACGTTTTCGTCCTACTAGGAGACTGCTATGCCCAAGCCCACCAAGGGCCCCCGCCTCGGCGGGTCGTCCTCGCACCAGAAGGCGCTGCTGGCCAACCTGGCCACGTCGCTCTTCGAGCACGGACGAATCAAGACGACCGAGCCCAAGGCGCGGGCGTTGCGGCCCTACGCGGAGAAGCTGATCACCCATGCCAAGAAGGGCACACTGCACAACCGGCGTGAGGTGATGAAGAAGATCCGCGACAAGGACGTGGTGCACACGCTCTTCGCCGAGATCGGACCGTTCTTCTCCGATCGCGCCGGCGGCTACACCCGCATCGTCAAGGTGGAGGCACGCAAGGGCGACAACGCCCCGATGGCCGTCATCGAGCTGGTCCGGGAGAAGACCGTGACCTCGGAGGCCGACAAGGCTCGCCGGAGCCGCTCCGGCGGCGACATCGGGTCGGGCTCCAGTGCATCCAAGGCGGCGCCGGTGGCGGCTGCGGCGGTGCCGCAGGCAGCGGTGGAGCCGGAGGCAGCCGTCGGTCCAGAGGCCGACGAGGCAGTCGACGTAGTCGATGAGACGGCCGAGGCTCCGGAGGCCACGGATGCGGTCGACGCTACCGAAGCCGATGCCCCCGAGGCCGAGGACGACGCGAAGTCCTAGCCACTGCGCACCCTGCTCTTCGCGCAAGCGCTCATCGACATGACATCGGACATGCCCGCCATCGATTCCGATGGCGGGCATGTCCGTCTCCGGCTCGACGTCGCCTATGACGGAACGGGTTTCGCGGGCTGGGCCACGCAGGCCAGTCAGCGGACCGTGGCCGGTACCATCGACGACGCGCTCTCGACGGTGTTCCGCACGCCGGTGGTGACCAGAGCCGCCGGACGCACGGACACCGGTGTGCACGCCACCGGCCAGGTAGCCCACGTGGACGTCCCGGTCGACGCGATCCCGCGTGCCTACCCCCGGACGCCGAGGGACGGCGACGCCGAGTTCCTGCCGCTGGTGCGGCGCCTGTCCCGGCTGCTTCCAGAGGACGTGCGCGTGCTCGAAGTTGCCAGAGCACCAAGCGGATTCGACGCACGGTTCTCGGCGCTGCGGCGCCACTACGTATACCGGCTGTCGACCGCACCTTTCGGGGTGGAGCCACAGGCGGCCAGGTTCGTCACCCCGTGGCCGAGGCCCCTTGACGTCGATGCGATGAAGGCGGCGTCGCGGGAGCTCGAGGGCCTCAACGACTTCGCCGCATTCTGCCGCCCGCGTGAGGGCGCGACGACGATCCGTGACCTGCAACGGTTGGAGTGGGCCCGCGACGGTCACCTGCTCACCGCACACGTCACTGCGGACGCCTTCTGCTGGTCGATGGTGCGATCGCTGGTGGGTGCCGTGCTGGCCGTTGGGGAGGGCCGTCGCGACCCGCACTGGTGCGCAGAGTTGTTGACGTCGACGCGACGTTCGAGCGACTTCTCCACCGCGCCCGCTCGTGGACTGACCCTGGTCGGGGTCGACTACCCTCCCGATGCCGAGCTGGAGGCGCGCACCAAGGTGACCCGCGACGTCCGGTCGGCCGACGAGTTGGGCCGCTAGAGCCGGCCCGCGGCGAAGTCCGCGGCCTCGTTCACCATGCCCGCCTGGATGTAGGCGGAGGCGGCATGGTCGGTCCAGTTACTCTCCCAAGTGTTCGGGTCGGCCGGATTGCAGACCGGGTCCGCCGCATGGCACATCTCGATGGTCCGCTCGCGGTAGCCCGGACTCAACGCCCCGATGGGTCCCGCCCAGGCGCTGCCGTTGCCGAACAATGCGACCGCGGCGATGTGCTGGTCGGCATCGGGCGGCAACGGGTTGTCGAAGCCAAAGAACGCGAAGGGCACGGCCAGCGCGACGTCGGTCGCTGCGGCCCCCAGTGAGTACCCGCCGAGCACGATCCGGGTGTCGGGGCAGCCCGCCATCGTGCTCTGAACCCGAGCGCTCATGTCGTTCGCGCCGACATCGATCTGGTTGTCCGCGGGGTAGCGAACCGCGTAGAGGTTGACGTTCTTGCCCGTCTTCTTGCGAAGCGCGCTGACGAACGCGTTGCCCACCTGCCCTGCGCCCACGGGTTCCAGGCGGCCACGAGCGAAGATCACCTCGACCGCGGGGCACGCAGCTGACGCAGTCGGCACGCCGTGCTGCGCGACGGCGGGCACCACCAACAGCGCACCCGCGGTGAGGGCGACGGCGAACGCTGAGACGACGAACCTGCGAATCTGCTGAGGGATCACCGAAGGGATGCTATCCGAACGCGCCGAAGAACTCGTCGGGTTGCGAGGCGACTGGGTTACAGCAAACCGGCCACGAAGCTCGCCGCATTGTTCGTCGGGCCGCCGGCGTAGGCGCGGTGTGCGGCGACGTCCTCGCCGTTCGTCTGGCAGATGGGATCGTTGCCGTTGCACAGATCGATGGACCGACCGCCCCAGACGGGACTCGAGGTCAACGGCAGTCCTAGCTTGGCCGAGGGATTGCCGAAGGCGACGAGGGCTGCGA
Source organism: Mycobacterium sp. (assembly GCF_032162605.1). Lineage (GTDB taxonomy): Bacteria > Actinomycetota > Actinomycetes > Mycobacteriales > Mycobacteriaceae > Mycobacterium. The sequence continues at coordinate 3,024 of NZ_JAVROT010000439.1, forward strand.
CGAAGTCAGGCGTGTTGGGCGGCAAGGGGTTGTTGAACCCGATGGCCGGGATCGGCACGGCGCCGATGACGTCGATCACCGCGGCACCTTGCGAGTACCCGCCCAGTACCAGCCGCGTGTTGGGGCACGTGTTCATCATGTACTGGATGTGTGCGCTCGCGTCGTTGGCGCCGTCGGCTGCCGCGAGGAAGTCGTAGGTGGCAGGGTAGTTGACGGCATAGGCTCCGACCGACCTGCCGCCGACCTTGGAGCGCAACGAGTCCACGAACGCTCCACCGGGCAGCCCGAGACCGGGCGCCTCGTTCGTGCCGCGGGCGAAGACGACTTCGATGTCGGGGCAGCCGTCGGCGGATGCCTTGGCGATGCCGAAGCCAATGCTTGAAGCCGGGGCAGTCGCGACGACGGGAGCGATTACGGCTGCGAAGGCGGTCAGAACGGCGAGTATCGAACGCTTGACAAGATCAAAAGTCACGCCAAATGGTAACGCTTAAATGAGCTAGACAAGTCCTGCGACGAAATTCGCGGCTTGAGCGATGAAGTCCGACGATTCGTAGTGGGTGTGAGCGAAGGGGTTGCGACCTCGCGAACAGATGGGGTCGCCGTCGGCGCAGAGGTCGATGGCCCGTCCGCCGAAGATCGAGTTGGTGATGGGGATCGAGAACTTCGTCGACGGGTTGCCGAACACCGCGACCGCGGCAACGTTGGCGTCGAGGCTGGAAGGCAGCGGGGGCGCCGATCCAACCTCGCCGATCTTGTTGCCGAGCGGCGGAATGCCGGCCAACATGTCGACGGCCGCCGCGCCCTGCGAGTAGCCGCCCAGTACGAACTTCGTGCTCGGACACTGCGCCACCGTCGAGCTGATGAAGTTCGTCGCATCGTTGGCGCCGTCGGCGGCGGTCAGGAAGTCGTACGTTGCGGGATAGTTCACGCCGTACGAACCGATGGTTTGGCCGCCGACGAGCGGTGTCAGTGCATCGACCAGAGCCTGTCCCACGCGACCAATGCCAGCGGGTTCGCTAGTGCCTCGCGCAAAGACGACCTCGATGTCGTTGCACGGGTCCGCAGCGGCGGGCGGTGCCGAGATGAAGGTGGCGGCAGCGCAGACGACAGCCGACGCGATTGCCGCCAGACGGGTCGACATCCTGAGCAAGGTCACGCTGGACATCTTCACATATCCGGGTTAGCTGCGGCGAACCGTTTGCTCGGAGGCCGTTCCGTCGACAGGCATCTCGGGCCAGGAAGCCTCCGCCACCTTCTCGGTGCGGTCGCCCTGGCGCGCCAGCACCAATCCACCGAGCACCACGACGGCGCCAACTGCCTGAGCCGGCGTCAGCGCCTCGCCGAGCAGGGCCCACGCGGCCAGCACGGCGAACATCACTTCGGCAAGGCCCACCAGCGACGCGAACCGCGGTCGCAGCCGCGAGATGCCCATGATGCCGAGCGTGTACGCGATCGCGGTGGGGATGAGGGCCAGCGCGATGACCGGTACCAACCACGACGTCGTCATTCCCGCGATGACGGTGTCGTTGGAGTTGAAGGTCATCGGCATCAGGCCGGACACGCCGAGCAGCGGGACTCCGACGGCGCCGACTATAAGTCCACCGGCGGCGAGGGTGATGGTGTCCAGGCTTCCTTCTTC
>NZ_JAVROT010000440.1:0-3347 GCF_032162605.1 Mycobacterium sp.
TCGGCCAGTAGCAGATTGGTGAACACCGGGCCTGCGCGGAACTCGAACTCGGCGGTGCGGGCGTCGTAGACCAACGATCCCGTCACGTCGCCAGGCATCAGGTCTGGGGTGAACTGCACGCGCTTGAACTCGAGCTGCAGGGCCGCGGACAACGTGCGGACCAACAGGGTCTTGGCGACGCCGGGCACCCCCTCAAGGAGGACGTGACCGCGGCACAGCAGGGCGATCACCAGCCCGCTCACCACGGCATCCTGTCCGACGACGGCCTTGGCGATCTCGGAACGCAACGCCAGCAGGGCGTTTCGAGCGCCGTCCTGGTCGGATGCCGAAGACTTGGGTTGAGTCACGAGTTGGCGACCTGCCTTTCAATGTCGTCCAGTAGTCGGGCGAGGTTGACGAGTTCGGCGTCGTCCGTGGGCGGACGTCCGAACAGTGCGTACTCGACGGCGCTCGGCTCGTATTGGACGCGTCGGGCGATGGTCTCGACGACGGCCGCGGGATCGGACTGGGCACCCAGGCCGAGTCGGGGCAGCACCCGCGCCAGGGAGGCTGTCCGCAGCGCCGATGCGGCACGGTCGCGCGCCCGACGCGACCGGTACAGGCGACCGCGGCCCTCGACGGTCTCGGAGGCCCGGACGACAACCGGAAGATCCTCTGCGACGAGGGGACCGATTCTTCTGCCCCGCCACAGCGCCACGAGGGCGACCGCCAGGCAGAGCTGCAGGAACATCCAGCCGACGCGAGCGGGGATGAGATCCATGATCGACGTGGCGCCGTCCGATTCGCCCTCGATCCGCTTGGGCGTGTACCAGATCACCCTCTCCCGGGACCCGGCCAGGTTCATCGCGAGCGCGGCGTTGCCTTCCTTCAGCAGACCCGAGTTCGTCATGAAGTCCGCGCTGCCGACGACGGTGACGGTTCGCCCGTCGTCGGTATACCGGACGAGGGCGCCGTCGTAACAGCGGGTCACGGCCGCGTCGCCGACGGCCTCGTAGGTGTCGCTCAGGCTGAGTTGGATGCTGCCCGCCCTGGTGGCCTCCGGCATGTCGCAATTCGGCTCACCACCGAAACTGGTTGCAGGGGCGGTGCGTATCTCGCGCGCCAGCGCTTCCCGGATGCTCGACAGCGGCTCGACCAGCAGCACGTCGCCGTGCAGCCCGCGCAGGCGTTGCAGTCCCTCGTCGTCGATCAGGAACGACGTCGGAGCCACGACCAGCAGGGTATCCGGACGTGCCGAACGTTCTACCGTCGCAATGTCGTCGGCTTCGATCACCTCGCCGCCGTGGTCGGAGAGCAGTGTGACGAGCGCGTGCGCACCATCCGCCGAGGTGGCCTCGGGATCCATCCGGCCACCGGGGCGCGGCCCCGTGAGATAGGCGGCGAGCACCGAGAGTCCGACGATGACGACGAGTGCCAGCAGCACCCAGCGCACGGTCCGCCACCGCTGCACGACGCCCGCGCCTGCGGCCGAGGAGTCGTCGATCATCGCACCTCGGCCCACCGATCGGCGGGTACCGCCGCGTCCTGGCCCGCCGCCCCCGTGGTGGCGTGGGCGAGAAGACGCTCGTCGAGGTCGGCGACCGCGCGGTAATCGGGTTCGGTACCCGGCCGTTCACCGTAGGTGACGTCGTTGAATGACTCTGCGGCGCGGCGTAATTCATGGCTCAAGCTGGGGAACGTCTGCCCTGCGTCCCGAGCCAGCTCGGTCGCCGTGCGGCCGGGAACGGGATTGAGGATGGCGGTCTCCTCGAGATGGCGGGCGACCGCCCGTAGGCGATGCTTGATCGCCGACGCCCAGTCGCCGCGGCCCGCCAACTCCTCTGCGGTGGCGCGGTGCTGGGCCGAGCTCATGTCGTGCGAGCCGAACAGTGCGCTCTGGTGTCCTCGGTTGGTGCGCATGGTGCGGCGTGCCACCCGGAAGGCCACGACGACCGCGACCGCGACCAGGATGAGCAACACCGTGATGGTCAACCAGCCGCCGGGCACGGTGGCGCCGCCGGCCAGGATCTTGTAGATCAGGTCGTTGACCCACTGGGCGAGCTGCTCGGTGAGCGAACCGCGTGGGTAGATGGGCTTGTTCAGCTCGCGTTGGGCGGCGTCGTGCGCCGCGTCGCGGTCGATGTCGATGGTGGACACGTCAGCGTTGCGGGGTCAGCCAGAGGTCGTCGGTGGAGGCGACTGCTCCCGCCGCGCCGGTCTGCAGGACGAGGTCGAAGGCCTCGGCCCGGATGCGGCGGTCGGTGTAGAGCAGCACGACGACGCCCGCGCTGAACGGGGAGGTGATGATCTGGCCGATCGCCCCCCCGATGCTGATGAGGACGAAGGCGATGACCGTCGTTGCGGTGGTTTGACCGACCATCAGCATGACCTGGCCGACAAGGCTGAACGGGACCGATACCGCGCCAGAGACCACGCCCGCGACGACCACGGCGAGCAGGCGAATTCCGAACACCCGCCAGAAGTCGTTCCGCACCAGAGCGAAGGACCGGGTGATGGCGGCCGCCACGCCGATTCGTTCCAGCACGATCAGGGTGGGGGCGAAGCTCAGCATGGTGTACAGGTAGACCAACAGGACCACCAACGCCAGTCCGAAGAGCACGCCGACCACGAATGCCGCTGCGCCGCCCACGATCTGACTGACGGCCACGACCAGGCCGACTACTACCGCGATCATCAGGGCTGCGCCGACCACCTCGATCGCGGTAACGGACAGCAGTGCGAGGAGGCGACCGCGAACCCGTTGCCACGCTTCACCGATGCTCATCGTCGCACCGAATACTGCGCGTCCGACCACCACCGTGAGAAGGCCGCTGAGCACGATTCCGGCCAGTACCGCCGTGACGCTGCCCGCGGCGCTGGACAGGAGCAAGGCGATGGTCGCCGAGCTGGAGATCTCCTCTTGCCCCACATCACCCGTCGTCAGTGGAGCCAGCGCACCGGTGGCGGCCAGGGGGCCGACCTGAATCAGCAGCGCGAGGACCTGAGTCACCACGACCACGATGGTGGTCAGGCCCAACGTCGCCTTGGGATTCGTGCGGATGTAGGTGACCGAGGCGTTGAAGATGTCGGACATGCTCAGCGGTCGTAGTGGGATGACGCCGGGCTTGAGCGCGGGAGGAGCGCCCATCGGCGGATAGCCGTAGGGGCCCGCCGTCGGCGGATAGCCGTAGCCGGGTGGTCCGTAGCCGGGTGGCGGGTAACCGGGTGGGGTGAAGTAGGGGGGAGCTGGATAGCCAGGCGGACCGTACGGCGGCGAGCCCATCCCGCCCGGCCCGCCGACGTCGCTGCTCATGCCCACCATCCTGTCGATTCCCGCCATTATTCACAACGAGCTCCGGTGGTCGTCC
>NZ_JAVROT010000441.1:0-31986 GCF_032162605.1 Mycobacterium sp.
CTTATTGACAGAAGTGCAGCAGCCCCAACGGACCGGTGACGCAACCGCCACCCCCGTCGTAGCCGTTATAGCCGCCGTAGCCGCCGTAGCCATAATTGGGCGGCGGTGGTGCCCATCCTGGTCCTCCGCCGTTCCAGCCTCCGCCGCGCCCCGGACCGTTGTCCCAACCGGGACCGCCGTGGCCCCAGCCGCGATCCTGCGCCCATTGCGTTCCCGATCCGACGGGCGACGGCGCTGCGTTCGCCACGCCCGTGCCGATCCCGAGGGCAGCGAACCCCAACGAGCCGGCGATGGCGGCTCCTGCCGCTATGGTCTTCAAGTGCATCATGTGAAACCCTGCGATTCTCATCTGGCGATCAAAACCCTGAGCCAAGAGATCGACTCAAAGCCGTTCCAAGAGAACGGAAGCGACTCGGCCTAGTCTTCGATCGACCGAAGTCTTGTTGCTACCGGCTCCCTCACAAGCAATTTAACTAGTCCATCTATGTAGAGGCTGTGTGGAGCATGTGCAAGTGGAGCCGTCTCCGGGAAACCCGCCGCCGAGTGACGCAGGCGTGAATAATCATCGCCCGTTTGCGCCCGTCGCCGAACGTGGTTCCCTCGAGCGTCGACGCCATCGTCTCGACGGCGGGCGACGACGAATGGTCTCCGCTACGGCTACGGATCGTGGAAGCGACCGATGATCGGAATGCGATCGATGATCCGATCGCGCAGGCGCGGTTGCTGAGGTGCCGGCGGAACGTAGACGGGCGCGGGCGGTGGCGCCACCGGCGCAGCGGCGGGCGGCGCTTGGTAGACGGGCGCCGGCGGCACGGCCGCGACCATCGTCCTCGCGAGGGCGCGAGACGCATCGGGGAATCGGATGACCGGGCGGGCGGGCGGTGCCTGCGGGATGGCGCCCGGTCCGGATTCGCCTGCGGCACTGGTATTCTGGGGCTGTTCGACCGGCGGATCCTGCTTCAAGTTGAGACCGACCGCGATCGACAGTGACACGACGAAGACCACCACCGCGGCCGCGAGCACCGTCGACAACACACCGATTCGCGACCTGGAGCGAAGAGGCGGTACCCAGCCTTGCGGTTCCGACATGTCCAGAGTTCGGGCGCAGGCGAGTGCCGCGCCCCTGGCCAGCGCGAGGTCGGCTTCGGCGGCGGAGAAGACGGGTGATTCGGTGATGGCTTCGAACGAGGAGACGATCACGTCGACGTCGTCCGAGCCGACGACGAAGATCGCGTCGGGGCGGGCGTTCGGGTCGAGAACGGCGATCACGCTGCTGGTGAGCTCGAGCGCGTCGGCTCTGTCCAGTGGTCGGTCGATGTGCTCGACGGCCACTCCCCCGCCGACGACCTGGGCGACGAACGCGGAGTCCGGTTCGACGATGCACACCGCCACGTGGTCGTACTCGGTGACGCCGGCGATGCCACTCGCCAAGGCGGCGACGGCGGCGTCGTCCGAGACGAACACGACGTTGTGGTGACCGCGAGCCTTCAATGCGTCCACCACGTCGCCGGCCACCGCCAGGGCGTCGGTGGTGCAGGTGACGCCCACGACGCGGATCCGCTTCTCGGCGACGACGTCGGGGTTCAGCACGGCGTGAAGCAGGAGGTCCGCGTCCAGCGCATCGATCGCCGGGATGTCGAGTTCCCCACGGTCGATCGGATCACCCTGGCCCGTCGTCCCCTCGACGAGCACCCAGCGGACCGCCGTCGGCGTCAGCGACAGGCCGAGTACGAGGTCCATGGGTCTCCCCCGATCTATCTGCGTTTACTCAGATTACCTCGGGCGCAAGGACTCGGGCCTCGAAACGACGGGTGCCAGCAAGCCCGAGATTTGCGCAAACCACAGCATTTGGGAGTTGTTGCAGGTTCATCCCATCCTGAGTGTTGGACTTGGATTGCCAGTCGTGCCAAGCCCCTCAAGCCTTCAATCGCACTTGCCGGGTGCACGAGGTTGCAAGCCGGACACACCGTCTCCTGCGTCGTCTGCCGTGATTGCGGCACCGAGTACTGATGCCTGCGGGTCGCAACGGGTCCATGACGATGTCGGGATTGATCGGCGTCAGACGCCGCAGGCGTTCCGTCGCGTGGCTGAGCAGGTCAGGCCGACGTCGCATGCCCTGTTGGCGCCACGGGGTTTCCGTGTGCAGCCGATGGGTGCACCGTCACCGGGTAGCCATGCCGAAGCGCCGCGACTGACAGCGACGGCGTCACCACGGCCGCCTCGGTGACATCGACGTCGGCGATCGCGATGGGATCGATGTAGCCGTCCGCCGCCCACCGATGCAGGGCGCCACCCCAGACGAGTCGAAAGTCGTTGTCGCCCAACTCGATGAAGACCCCGTCGGGCAGCGAGGCGATCGCACTGGTCGTGCGCGGCGCCCGCCGTGACGCCTTCAGCTGCTTGTCGAGATCCGCCGCTCCCAATATCGCATCCTCGTTCTGAACGTTCGCCGCGTCGACGAAGGCGCGGTAATGCGTGCGCCGGCACTCGCCGCACGGCCGGTGGCCCGCCGCCAGCGCCACGGCCTCGTCGAGAAAGAACAGGTGCGTGTACCTGTTGGGTTTCATCAGCTCTTGCCTGCGCCCGTTGAATTCGAGTTGGCAGATCAGCCACATAGTGTTCCGTGACTGCCGAACGATCTGCTTGTTCTCGTCGTGCAGGATGCCCCGATTTCCCAGGAAGGTGCCGCGCGCACTGGTCGCGATGATCTCTCCACCTGGCGTGATCCGGTTCTGCAAAGGCATCCGGCGACGATAACGCCCGCCTCCGACAACTACGCGAGGTCGAACCGGCCGTCGCGCAGCCGCTCGAGCGCGCGTCCGTCGGTGAGCTCCGCTCTGTCGTCCGCGTGGCGCCAGTAGTGCCGCACCATCCAGTAGAGCCCAACACCGTTGGGCACATAGAAGTCGGCGCCGTCGATGGTCTTCTCGGTGCCATCCTCCAGCTTGAGAACGATTGCCTTTCTCGTCTTCTTGTTGGACTCGGAGTGGTCGTCGACTGCGGCAATGCCTTCCCACGTGACGGTTTCCGTGCGCAAGATGTTGGCGATGTCGATGCCAGTCGGCGTGAGTTCGACGTAGCCCACGCCGCCACGTCGCCACGCGCTGATCGCGCTTGCTATGGCGGTCCCCATGGCAAGAATCATGAGCACCACCGCGCCGGCTCGCGCGCGCCGCGAGGTGAACATTTCGAGATCGCCTGTGAGCGTGAAGACCACGAAGACGAGCCCGACGGGGATCACGACGCCGAAGGCGACGAGCATCAGCGAGCTGAAAGTGCGGTCGGGGCGCAGCATCGTTCCCCTCGGGTCATGGCTGGCGCGCAGTGAAGATTGTCCACGGGAGACGAGCTGCAACGCGATCAGGGCGAATATCAGCGGGAGCAGGAAGCCCACGCCGACGAAGGCCTCCAAATAGGCACCGCGCAGCACACTGCGCGTGCCGACGAACACCCCGACCGCGAAGAACGCCACCAACACCAGTGTCAACCGCAGCAGGCGACGCCCGCCCGCGGGCCAATTAGCAGGCTCGGGCAACGTCAATAGGGACATACGACATCCCCAATGAAATTGCCAAGCTTCCCGCCGAAGTAACCGCCTCCCAATGCCCCTACAAATGCGAAGATGGGCACGGCACCCGGCGCAAGTGGTCCAGTAGCCAAGCCAACTGCCGCGCCGGCTTCCGCGCCACCCCAACCCCCACCTGCACCGACGGCGCCGGCGACGAGTGCGATGCAGCGGTCATGGTCGTTGTCCGCCATCGCCATGTCGAAGACGGTAGTCGCGATCGTGAGCGCGGGGCCGCCGAACTTGGTCGCTTTGCCCACGTTCTCAACGGATTCGGCCGTCACCATCGGCAACCCGCCACCGTTCACGATGTGCTTCTCCAATCCCGACAGGCCTGCGCCGCTGACGAGAGAGATGTTGTCGATCAGTTCGACGGGCACAGCCGAATGCCTGCCATCGGCCGTGGTGAATCCGGCCGTCCGGTAGCCCGTGGGATCCATCGACATCGTCCATGTCGAGCCGTTGGGCCAAGTGGTCGTCGTGTAGTCGCAGTCGTTGCCGAGGTCATGCCACGAACTCGTCTTCGACACCTCGTTGCCGTCCTTGTCGTATTCCGTGACGGAGGCGAAGTTCTGCTTGCTCGGCCAGTCGAAGGGGTCGTAGGTGGTCAACACCTGCTTGCTGCCGTCCTGCTTGGTGACGGTCGTTTCCTCGTCCCCGTATTGGTTCTTGATGGGCTCACTGACGTCCCGGATCGCCATCGACATATCTGCATCACGAATCGCCTCTTGCGCAACCACACCCACCGGATCGCGCGGATTCGGCACCTGATCGCCGGGGCGCTGCGCGACCGGAAGCATCATCGAGCCCAGATCGGTCGGCGGACCGGCTTCGACGAAGCCGTGTTCCTTTCCCGCGGCGACGACGGCGTTGGCCGTCGCATCGTCGGCGTCGCCGACCGTCGTCAGCATGCCGTTGATGGCTTCCTGCTCCGACCGCGCCAGCGTCTCGAGTTTCGCCAGGTCGGCGGCCGACATCCTCACGGGGTCGATCAGGACCACCCATTGATCGGTCACGCGGAGCGGGCCGGCGTCGACCTGGTCGGCCTTGTTGAGCAGCGCAGCCCTAGCCGGCCCGATCGTCCCGCTGCCATGCTGCAGCGCAGCTGCCATGTCGTTCGCGTAGTCCGAAAACGTCGACGCGTAACGTTCGGCCCGCTCGAACATCGCCGACGCCGCCTTCTGCGAACGCCCGGACCACGCCTTCGTCTCGGGCATGCGGTGGCAGGCGTCGTCGATGCCCTTCACGGCGGTCGACACCGTCGTCGCTCCGGAGGTGATGGCCGCCGCCGACGCGGTCAACGAGTCCGGATTCCAGCCCTGCAGAGTGGGGCGTGAGGGCAGCATCGGTCAGAACAACCCATCGAACGTGTCTGCCAGAGCATCGTCGGTGGCCTCAAACTTGTCTCCTGCGCCGCGGACGGCCTGACCCATCTTGGTCACGTTGTCCGCGAGCTGCTTGGCCATCTGCGTGAAGTGGTTGCCAACGGAGTGCGCCGCCCACTGGGTCGTCGACCCGGGCAATCCATCGGCTGCCGTGGTGGCCTTCATTCCGATGTCGGCGGACGTGATCACACCGGCCACACTGTCGGCCTGCCCAGCCAAGGCACGCAGGATCTGCGGATCGACCTGCATTTCACTCCCGTGTTCGGCGCTGACTAGGTCTCCATTATCGGTGACTGCCGAATGCTCCGAATGCGGCAATTTCGCCAGCCCCAATGCCCGAGAACCCGGATGCGGGGATGAACGCATCCGGGTTCTCGGCGGTCTGGGGTCAGCGGTTGTGCTGGTGGCGGTGGTGCTCGGGCGTGCCCGGCTTGGGAGTGTTGCTCTGGTGCGGGAAGGCGTCGTGGTGCACCGGGGTGCTGATCGAGGGGCCGTTGTTGGTGATCGCGGTGTCGGCCTGGCTGGCGGCGGCGGTGCCCAGGGCGATCAGGGCGGGGGCGGCGAGCAGGGCGGCGGTGGCGGCGATGCGGCGGGCAATGGTGGTCATGTGAATCTCCTTGTGTGAGTGTCTGTTTGGTTGTCTGTGCCGGTGTCATCCGGCGTTGAGACAACTATGTCGCACCCACAAGGAGAGGTATGTCCGCCAACCAGTGGCTAGACCGGACGAAACCCGTGTCCCCCGATCGGGGGAACGGTCACCGCAGCGTCCACCGCCCCACAACCGGCGTCGCGGCTATGGGGCGATGGCGTGAACGCCGTCACTCGGCTCCCCTGCCGCGATTTGTGTGCGTTCACCGGCGGTGAGCGCCGGTCGGTGCACACAAATCGCTGATGATCGGGGCTGCTGGCCAGCCCGCTCTACACCGCCTCGATGGGCGAGCACCTCGGCGACGCTCGCAACGCGGTGTGGCGCAACTTCCTCGGCCCGGGCAGTCGCGTCCGCCATACCCCCGAGTCGCTTCGCGACCTGTACACCGCGCAGGTCGCCGCGTTGCGTGCCACCGCGAGCAGATATCCCGTCGATCAGCGGGTGCGCCGGCTGGTCGCGGAGTTGCGCGCGAACAGCGATCTCTTCGCCGAACTGTGGGATTCCGGCGCCGTGGGCGGCCAGCCCGTGGCGTCGCGCAAGACCATCGACCACCCGCAGGTGGGGCCCCTGACGCTGGATTGCGACGTGCTCACCGTCGCGGGCGCCGACCTGACGATCATGATCTACACCGCCGAGCCAGGAACCCAAGACGCCGAACGGCTTTCACTGCTCGCCGTGCTCGGCACGCAGACCATGGTCGGGTGACGAGGGACGAGCCGAACCTACCGAGTCGCCCCGTTGATCACCGGCTTGTCGATCACGCCCTTGTCGACGCCCCAGATGGTGGCGATGGTCCGGTACTCGCCGGCCTCCATCAGATGCTCCAGCGCCTGGCGCAACGACTCCGCCAGCGCCGAGCCCTTGGCCACCGGCCAGCCGTACGGCTGCGGGTCGGTCATCTCGCCCGCCTCCTCCAGCGTCCCTCCGCTGGTCTTCACCGCGAAACCGGTCACCGGCGAATCGGCGGCCATCGCATCGACCTCGCCTGCGATCAACGCCTTCGTCAGATCGTCCTGCCGGACGTAGACCACCTTGTCGATGGGCGACAACCCGGCATCGAGGCAGGCGTCGCTGCGAGCCGGGACCTCCTCGGTCTCCTGCAGAGCCCCATATGCCACACCGACTTTCAGGCCGCAGGCATTGTCCGGGTCGACCGACGAGCCGGCCTTCTGCGCCCACAGCGTGCCCGCCTGGAAGTACGTGACGAAGTCGACCGCGGACTCGCGCTCCGCGGTGTCGGTGAACGACGACAGCCCGACGTTGAAGTCCTCGGCGCGCACCGACGGGATGATCGCCTCGAAGGCGGTCTCCCGGTACTCGGGAGTGAGCCCCAGGGTCCGGGCGACCGCATTCATCAAATCGATGTCGAACCCGACGATCTGGCCGTTCGCGTCCTTGAACTCGTTGGGGGCGTAGGGCACGTTGACCCCGATGACCAACTTGCCCGAGTCGCGGATGCCGGCGGGTACGGTCGCCGCGATCGACGCCACGGCGCCGGGGGCCAGCGCCGGATCCGGTGGCGCCGTGCTGTTGATGACACCCGCCTGTCGGGTATCGGGCCCGCCGCTCAGCTGCCACACACCGAAGGTCCCCACCGCGGCCGCCAGCACCACCGCGGCCACGATGGCAACCACGCGCCGGGACGGACGCCGGCCGCCCTGGGTCGCGACGCGTCGAGCCGAGTGCCGACCGGAGCGTCCGGTGGTGCGAACCGGCGCATTCAGCGCGCGTCGCGCCGCGGCCGCGAGGTCCGCGGCGGTCTGATACCGCTGCCCGGGCTTCTTGGCCATGCCCTTGGCGACGACGTCGTCGAACGCCGCCAGCCTCGGGACCAACGCCGACGGCCGCGGCGGCGCCGACACCATGTGCCCGGCGATCTGCTGTTCGAGGCTGTCCGCGGGATAGGGCCGCGACCCAGTCAGGCTCTCGTAGAGCACACACGTCAGCGCGTAGATGTCGGACCGCGGATCGCTCTGCCCCCCGTCGAAGCGTTCCGGCGCCATGTAGGCCAGCGTGCCGAGTGTGCTGCCCGCCGTCGTCATGCCCGCTTCGCCCGCGGTACGCGCCAGACCGAAGTCGATCAGGTACACGAACTCCCCCGGGGTGATCAGGATGTTCGACGGCTTGACGTCGCGGTGGATCAGACCCGCCTGATGAGCGGCGTCCAGAGCCGTCCCGACCTGCTCCACCACCTTCACGGCGAGCTCGGTGTCGATCGGCCCCTTGCGTTCGGCGAGGATGTCACCGAGGGTGCGGCCCTCGATCAGCCGCATGTCCAGATAGAGCAGGCCGTCGATCTCGCCATAGCCGTGGATCGGCACCACGTGGGGATCACTCAGGCTGGCCGCAGCTTGGGACTCCCGACGGAATCGCTGCTGGAAGACGCTGTCTTGCGCCAGATGATGCGGCAGCACCTTGAGCGCGACGACGCGATCGGTCCTGGTGTCGAAGGCCCGATAGACCTCGCCCATTCCGCCCCGGCCCAGCAGCTCTTGCAGCTGATAGTGCCCAAATGGCGTCGAATCCACCGTTCACTCCTCGGCACGGCCATCCCCGCGTGGCTGTGTCGATAGAAGCTACCTCACCACTACGGGAGGCGTCTGGAACCGATCAACACCGATCAGCCAAGAATGCAGCTTCAGCGCACCTTCTCGGGAATCGAGTTCAGCGCATGGAGGACCTCGACGGCGAGGGTGCCCGCGACGTCGTCATCGAGCTTGGAGTGAGCAATGATCGTCGTCTTGACGAGATCTAGACGGTTCTCGTAGGGGGTGCGGATCTTCGTGGGCGAAGCCATCGTGTTGTCCTTTGCAGCCGAGCATTTTCGCTCGGAACCGAGCTGCTCGATACCCATGACGTTACTCCATTGCTGGTCACTGGGATTCCATACGGACGTGTGGGTATTCCGGCGCGCGGTGCTGAAACGCCAGGATGTCGGGGTTCACGATGACACCCTCGCGTATCTCGATCGCGCGACGCACCGTCTCGTCGTCGTCCCACTCCTCGGGACCACCCAAAATCGTTGGAAGATAAGGGATCAACGCCTCGCTGATCTCCCATGTCGCGGCGTTCCACAGGTAGGACGGGCTGTGGTCGACGGAGTAGTAGGTCATGTTGTTGCCGACCGTGAACGTCGGCTTCTCGAACGACGTCGGAAGCGCCCAGCTGAAACCCATTGCCTCATCGCAGGATACGTCGATGAACAGGCTGCCCGGCCGGAAGACTTCGAGGTCGCCCTCGTCGAGGAAGATCAATGGCGCGTTGGGATCTTGCAGCACACAGTTGACGACGACGTCGTGCTCGGCCAGGTATCCGGCCAGCGGAACCCTGCCGTCGTCGGTGAGCGCGAAACTCGAGCTCGACCCGTCAGTGCCCACCTCGGATTCGAACTGCACGATGTCCGCGGAGTGAATTGGCGACGCCACCTCGGCGACGTTGCGGTTGGTCAGGATGTCGATGTCGTGGATGCCGATGGCGTTCAGCGCCGTGACGGCGCCACGTGCGGTGGCGCCGAAGCCGATGACCGCCGCGCGAAGACGGCGCCCGTAGGTTCCCGTCGAGCCGATGATTTCCAAGGCGTGAAAGACCGAGCAGTAACCGGCCATTTCGTTGTTCTTGTGGAACACGTGCAGTTTGAAGGAGCCGTCCTTGCGCCACAGATTCATGGCCTCGAAGGCGATCAACGTCAGGCGGCGGTCGATCGCCTGCTGCGTCAGCTGCCCGTCCTGCACGCAGTGCGGCCAGCCCCACAGCACCTGGCCGGTGCGCAGCTCGGCGAGGTCGTCGGCGTCGGGCTTGGCCAGCAGGATGACGTCGCACTCAGCGATCAGGTCGGCGCGCGAACGCATCCCTGCCACCGAGCGGGCCAGCTTCTTGTCGGAGATCCCGAAGTGCTCGCCGTAGCCGCGTTCGAGGTAGATCCGGCCGATGGCGTTCTTGTCGATGCGGTCGAGATGTTCCGGATGGATCGGGAGGCGGTGCTCGTTCTCCTTGTGGGTGACGGCGATGATGCCGAGGCTGAGTCCACCCATTCGACCCTCCCAAGGCATGGTTGACACCGAGTCGGCATGCCGACTCGTCCACGTCGACCGTACGCGCAACCGGGTGATCCGCACCACACGGGTGCGAAGCCGGCCCGCTACCCCATCCCTTCGGCCTGAAAACACAGTCAGACAGGTGATTTCGGTTACGTATCAAGGATGTTGACACGATGCCCAAATCCGCGTCTACTGGAGGTCTACCGAGGATTCGAGGCGCCTATATGACCACCAACACGGTCGTCCTCATCGTCGTCGCGATCCTGGTCGCGCTCGCCCTGGCCGGCATGGTGGCGGCCGTCAAGTACGAGTTCCGCGCCGAATGGCGCTACTTCGGCCGGGTCCACATCCTCGACGAAGTAGCCGAAGACGCCCGCCTGGCTCGACAGCAGAACGCCATCGCCGACGAGCTCACCGCGAAAGCGCAGGCGACGCGGGTCGACAGAGAGACGAAAGCGTTCCGGAACCGGGGCAGGCGCAAGGGCTGACCGCCGTCAGCGGATCGACACCAACTGGTCGATCGAGTCGAACGGCAGATTCCCGTCGACGATGGCCGTCACGTTCATCGAGTTGAGGTTGATCGCGCCCTTGTGGTTCGCGAGGAACGCGGTATCGGAGGCATCCCGTCCGGTGGCGATGCGCACCAGGCTCTGCCGCGGCGCCAACAGCGTTGCGTCGACGACCCGCCACTGGCCCTCGACGAAGGCTTCGGCGACCGCGTGGAAGTCCATCGGGTACAGACCGGGGGCGTACACGGCCACCAACCGTGCCGGGACGTTGACGGCGCGGAGCATGGCCACCACCAGGTGGGCGAAGTCGCGACAGACGCCCGCACCGGCGAGCAGGGTGTCGACGGCGCCGTCGATCGGATCACTGGAACCAGGAACGTAGTTCAGGCGCCCGCCCACCCACGCCGCCACATGCTCCAACAGCGTGGTCGAGTCGGCGTACTGGCCGAATTCCGTTGCGGCGAAACCGTAGAACTTGTCGGCCTCGGCGTAACGGCTGGGCCGCAGATACATCGACAGGTCGTAGTCCGTCACGGGCGCGGGGTCGGTCTGGCCGATGATCGTCACCGAGTACCCCACTTGCAGGTTGCCGCCCTCGGCCCAGAACTTGTGGATCCGGTTGCCGTGCGCGCCGCTGACCTCCACCGGGTGCACGGGCTTGCCGTCCAATACGAACGTCAACGACTCGTAGACTTCGGTACTCGGGTGCGGCGCGATCGCGATCTGGAACTCCAGCGTCGTCGGCGCCTTGATGTCGATGTCGAGCTGGCAGCCCACGTCGCGTTTGAAGCTCGCCGTCATTCCGGTACGGTGGCGAAGCGCTGCGCGTTCTGCAGGACGGAGAGCACCGCGAGCGTGGACGCCGCGCCCTGGTTCGGATCCACCCCGTCGGCGTTCAGACCGTCGAACCCGCCGCCGGTCTCGGGATCCCACATGGGCTTGCCTGCGTCGTTGGCGCCCTCGAACCACAATGCCGCGGCGCGGACGCCGTCGAGCCACTTCGGGCTGGCGTCGACCCCGGCCGCGCGGGCACACGCATCCGACAGCGCGGCCACCTCGACCGGCTGACGGTCGAACGCCTGGCGCTCACCCGCCGTCTCGTAGTCGAGCAGCCACGTCAGCAGGTCGAGGCCCTGCTGGCACAGCTTCGGACGCTCCAGGGTGGTGCCCGCCGCGATCATCGCCTCGGCCACCGCCGCATTCGCGTCGCTGAGTCCTGCTTCGGGCCAAGGCCATTGGGCGTCATCGCTGGGCTCGGGCACGCTGTCGGCGTACGCGGTCAGCAGGGCGCGCGCGATGGCGTGGTCCGGCTCGACGGAGAGGACCTCTGCGGCGCCCAACGCTGCGTACGCCATGGCCCGCGGGAACGGCGACCGCACCTTGGCGGCACGCTCGAACTGGATCACGGCGACCCGGCGGACCAGGCCCACGCTGCTGTGCGCGGCGGCGGTGCCCAACGCCCACAGGCAGCGGCCCCACCAGTCCTCCAGCGTCGGCTGATCCACCCAGTTGCCCTTGCCGTCCATCCGGTTGCGGCAGGTGCCCGCGTAGGACTGCGCGTCGTTGAGGAACCGCACGGCCAGACCCGCAAGGCCGTTCACCGCGCCGCCCGGCTCGGGCTGGCGGGTGGCCACGACGAGGAGCCGGGACATGTCCTCGGTGGTGTAGCCGCCTGCGCGCTCGGGCTCGGCGAGGAGGGCGTGTTCGAAGGTGCCGCGACGGTCGGACATGTGCAACAGGTGGTCGAAGACCGGCAGCGGCGCGGTGGTCATACGAGTGCCGCTCGCTCGGCGAGAAGTCGGCGCGCAAGGGTCATGTACGCCGCGGCGGCGATGGGCCAGCCAAAGGTCGGCGCCAACCGCCGTGCCTCCGCTGCCATGTCACCGGTCATCCGCGGGTCGGTCAGCATGCGGCGCAGCGCGAACGCCAGGGCGTCCGGATCGTCGTGACTGACGACTACGCCCGCGCCACTGCCGAGGAGTTCGACGGCGTGGGGGAAGGCGGTTGCGACGACGGGTCGACCCGCCGCCAGCGCGTCGACCAAGACGCCCGAATTGGCCTGATCGGTGGAGTCGTACGGCAGCACGACCGCCGCCGACGACTGGATGAGCGCCGACAGCGAGGCGGTGCTGCGGTAGATGCTGTCGAAGTTGACCGACGTCGCGACGCCCGTGCTGCGGGCACGCTCGATGCAGGCTTCGCGGTAGGCCTCACCCTCGGTGGCCAACACCCTCGGATGCGTCGCGCCTGCGACGAGGTAGCGCGGCTGACCGCGCAGTTCCTTGAGTGAACTCATCGCGTCGATGACCCGCTCCACGCCCTTGCCCGGCCCCATCAGGCCCCAGGTGAGCAGCGTCGGCCTGCCTGCCCGCTTCAACGGGGCGACGGTCGGTAGCGTGGCGCCACGGCCGATGGTGGCGACCTTGTGGCGGTCGATGGCGTACTCGAGGCTCAGGCGATCATTGGCGGCCTCGGACATGACGACGATGCGGTCGGCCTTCTCGGCGATCGCCTCCATCACCGAACGCTGGTGCGCCGTCGGGTTTTTGAGAACTTCGTGGGCGACGACGATCACCGGGACCCGAAGGCTGTCGATGACGTCCAGCACCTCGCTACCGTCGGCGCCGCCGTACACGCCGTAAGCGTGCTGAATGACGGCGACCTCACGCTGGTTCAGTAGCTCCGAGCACGCGGCGATCGATGCGGCCGAGCCGTTGACGAGCTCTCCGACGACGGCCGTACTCGATGATTCCGCACCATCGGCAACCCGCACGACGCTGACGTCGGAACCCTTGGCGGACAAGCCGTCCGCCAAGCCTGCGCTGAACGTCGCCAGCCCGCACGGAGTCGGCGGAAAGCTCGTGAGCATGCCGATGCTCGGCGGTGAAAGGCGTTCCGGCACATACCGACCAGCCAGCGACGGAAAACGAGTTGGAGCGTTCAAGGTGGTCCCGACTGGCGGATGTCACCGGAGTGCCCGGCGTGAGCGGCTGCTCGTAGAGAACAGCGGCGTACAGCTGACTCAATCCCGGACTGGTTGGGTTCCCAACACCCCTCACGTTACCACCCCGAGGGGGTCTCCGGATGCCCGTCGCGGCCCGTTAACGCTGCTAAACGCGTTGCGGAACGACTTTCAGGACGACTTGTTCCTGGCGAGCGCACGCCGAACGGCTTCGTCGACGACGAGCTGCGCAACCTCGGCCAGTTTGCGGTGTTCGGCCTGGCTCATCGCCTGCAACTGTCCGAACGCGTCCTCCGCGCTGCGGCCCGTGCGGCCCCGGATGAGGCCGATCGCCTGGTCGATCACCGGGCGCGACGACAGGGCCTTGCGCAGCTGGTCGTTCAGGGTGAGCGCCTCGGCGAGAACCTGCGCGTTGTGCACGGCGGCGGCGGCGGGCTTGGCGAACAACTCACCCAGCTCCACGGCGTGGAGGTCGAATACGTCCTTGGCGTAGGCGTACACGGCGATCGCCCCGACCACGCGATCGGGCAACAGCAATGGCAGCGCCAGCGCACTGTGCACGCCCATCCGGCCGACGCGCGGCCCGAATCTCGGCCACATCTTCTCCCCGCCCAGGGAGCCGGACCGCACGGCACGTCGATCACTCACCGCGGTGATGCCCGGCCCCTCGCCGAGGGTCACGTACTGAATCTCGTCGATCGCGGTGACGAACGGCGCGCTGGCGGCCAGCGCGGCCACCTCGATGTCGGTGGTGTCGACCCGCAGCAGCGTCACGGCGGCGCCGTCGGCACCCGGGATCGCGCGACACGTGAACGCCGCCACCTGGGTCAGCAGCTCCGGCAGGCCCAGGCTGCCGGCGAGCAGGCCTGCGAGGTCGTCGATCCCAGCCCGCAGATCCGCGGCATCCGCGCTGAACTGCACGGATGCCTCGACGTCGGTATCTTCTGCGGTGAACTCCGCCATCGTCCTGAGCCTATGCCTGCGGGTGCGCGCGCGGGCGACCAGCCGTCGTCGTCGAACCCTCGCGGCCGCTCCTACGGTTCGAATACTTTGGCGCAGAACGATTCTCACTCGCAGCCCGACAGCCTCCCACGTCGCGGGCGTATGGTCGAGGGATCGGGACCACTCAGGCCCCCAATCAAAGGGCCGGCGATGTCTGACAAATCCCCCAGATCGACCATGTCCAAGAAGGCCGGCAAGTCACTCAAGGAGAAGCGCGCCGACAAGCGCGGCAAGGCCGACACCACGTCGGCCACCGAGGACGCGATCCGCAAGAAGCGCTGACAAATGGTGTGAGCGGCGCCTCATTGCTCAATTGACGGACACGCGGGTAAGTGGCGAGACGCCACACTGTTGGGTCCCGACGGAAGTCGCCCGGTGTGCAATCACCTGTTCGGAGACCTGCTGCCCGCCTGTACCGCCTGACACCACCGCGCCCAACCGCGGCTCAGCGGTAGTACAGCTCGCTCCCGCTCGGGTATCCCCCGCCGTGGGTCGTCAGGTGCACGTGGTCGAAGTGGTCGGCGATACTCGACCGCCCGCCATCGGGCGTGTAGTACACACCCCGCCAAATGGCATCTTGCAACCCGAATCGCTCCGCATTCTTCAGCGCGTACGCCACGATCTCATTGCCGAGCTTGATACCCGCGTCCGAGCCGGGGTTGGGAATCATCACGTCGAGCGCCAAACCGTCGGGATGCCATCTCAGCCCATCCGGTCGAACGCCGCCGATGTCTTGGATCTCGGGAAACATCGCGCTGATGCTGCGGTCGACCAGGATCGTCTTCACCTGCAGCCCTCGCTCGGGAGCAATTCCGACGGGCAACGTGCGTGGAATGACCCGCCACCTCGATGCCACTGCCATCTGCGCGGGCAAGGCGGACGGAAGCGACGCGAAGCCAGCCGGCGCGGCTTGGACGATCTCCACACAGCACGGCACGGGAGTCTCGACGGCGGCCTCGACGACCGGCTTCGGCGCTTCCTTGGCTGCGATCGGACCGGCGCTTCCGCCGATAGCGAAGAACAGGGCGAACGCCGCAACGGCACCGGCCGTGAGTGCAGGCGACCTCCGCCGGCTTCTCGCTGATGAATGCCTTCCCACGGCTAGCACTTTAAGTGCTAACAGCACCTAAACAGCAACCTTTACGAGATCTGATCGTGATCTTTGGGCGATTTCCTTCGTGGAGTGGCATGTCCTCACCATCGATGAACTGCTAAAACGCGGTTGATGTCGCACGGGTCGGTCCCCCGCAATCGAGCTGTTCCTCCCCCACCTACGATGCCGACTTCGCCAAGAACTGGTCATCGAGGAACTCTGCGTAGTTGGGCAGTTGGGTCGACGGTTCCACCGATCCCTGGGTCTTGGCCCATTCGCCGAGCTGGGTGAGCTTCTGCGCGAGGTCTGGATTCAGTTGGAGCGTGAAGTCGAACTCGGCGAGCACCGTGCGCAGCAGTTCCGGATCGAGTTGAGTGGCCTTGGCGACGGCGTCTGTCGCAGCGCCGTTCTTCTGGGACAGCGCGGTTCCGGCTTCGTCGAGGGCGCCGAGGAATGCCGTGATCGCCTTGCCCTTCGCAGAGACCGCCTGCTGCGTTGCGAGGTAGAGGCTGTGCTGGCTGTACGTGCCGCCCGTCAGTTCGACGGCGTCGGTGTTGAGCGATTGGATCACCTGCGCCTGGTATGGCTGGAAGATCGAGACTGCATCGACGTTGCGCCGGGCGGCCGCCGTGACCATCGCCGATGGCGACACCTGGACGAGATTGGCGTTGATGTTGTCCTGCGCCAATGCGTTCGAGATGAAGTAGGCGGCACTCGTGCCGAGCGGGGTTCCGATGGACTTGCCGGCGAGGTCCTGGATGGTGGCGATTCCCGCGCTGCGGCGCGCGACGATGCGAGAGCCTTCCCAGCGCGAGCCGTCGGCAACGACTCGTAGCGTCGGCGTCCGGGTGAGCACGGCGGAGGTCGGTACGTCTGCGGCGGTGGTGATGTCGACCTGGCCGGCCGATGCGGCTTGCAGCGCTTCCACCCCCGATTGGAAGTTCACCACCTTCACGTTCACGCCGTGCTTGGTGAACAGGCCCGTGTCAGCGGCCACGGGAATCTGCGCCCAGGAGGGATCGACGACGAATCCGACGGTCAGCGCATTGGCGTCCGTGGTCTGCGACCCCGCGCAGGCGGTGATCGATGCCGCGAGCGTGACACTGGTCAGTGCCGCGGCGAGAAGCCGTCGAAGGGATGTCTTCACGTTGTGTCGATCCTTTGTGAGCAGGGGTCGTTCAGTGCACTGCGTGGTCGATGCCGAGCTGGTGGTGCAGGGTTTTGCGAATCTCGCTGTAGCCGGGCTGATCTGCCAGCGCGTCTGCGGGTCGGGGCCGACTCAGGGGGTTGGTGATGCGATCGACGATCCGGCCGTCGCGGAGCACGCTGATGGTGTCGCCGAGTCGAATCGCTTCGTCGATGTCGTGCGTGACGAAGACGATGGTTCGACTCGATCGCGTCCAGAGGTCGATCAGCAGGTCCTGCATCCGCAGCCTGGTGAGTGCGTCGAGGGCCGCGAACGGTTCATCCATGAGCATCACGGCCGGTTCGCCCGCGAGGACCCGGGCCATGCTGACCCGTTGCCGCATGCCGCCGGACAATTGGGCGGGGCGTTGCCGACCCACGTCCTCGGGTAGTCCGACCAGACCGAGCAGTTCACGAATCCTCGCTGGGCGCTCGCGTTTGGCCAAGCGCCTTGCGGCGAGTGCGAATTCGATGTTGTCGGCCGCCGTCATCCACGGGAAGAGCACGTCGCGTTGGAAGGCCACCCCGCGTCGGGGGTGGGGTCCGGAGACGGTTTCACCGTTGTCGGTGACCACGCCGGACGTCGGATTGATGAGACCCGCCAGGCAGTGCAGCAGCGTCGACTTGCCGCTCCCGGAGGCGCCGACGAGCACGGCGAATGACCCGTCGGGAACGGTGATGGAGATGTCGTGGAGGGTGGGCTGTCGCTTGCCTGGGAACTGCACGACCAGGTCGCGGGTTTCGATGGCCATGTCAGCGTTCCTGTTGCGCCCAGCGCGTGAATGGGGCGGTGATCGCGTTGATGAGCAGGTCGCAGAGCGCACCTACGAGGCCCAGGACGATCAGGCAGAAGATCAGCCGGTCGGCCTGTGAGAACAGTTGTGCCTGAGAGATCCGATACCCGATACCCGATGTGGTGCCGGTCATTTCGGCGACCACGATCAGTACGAAGGACATCGCGGCACCCACCCGCAGGCCCGAGGCGATGTCCGGGGCGGCCTCTGGCAACACGATCTTGCGCAGCGTCTGCCACCGTCGGGCTCCCAGGCAGCGTGCGGCCATCAGGTAGTCGCTCGGTGTGCTTGCCAGGCCGCCGTGGCTGCTGATCCACACTGGGACGAATACGCCCAGCGCGATGACCAGTGTCTTGCTGTTCTCACCCAGGCCGAACCAGAGGATGGCCAGCGGGACCAGGCCGATCGTCGGGATCGGTGAGAAGACCCGCAAGACTGGCTGAAGCACGTTGCGTCCCGCCGCGGTCGTTGCGGTGAGCACCGCCACCACGATTCCGGCGACGGCACCGATTGCGAAACCCACAGCAGCCCTGCGCAAACTGGCGCCGATGTCATCGGCCAACATCCCCTCGGACCATAGCGTGTGGCCGGCCGCGAGGATCTCCGGAACGCTGGGGAACAGTTGTCGGGGGAAGCGCCCGGTTGCCACCACCAGCGACCACACCGCCGCTGCCAGAACCAGCCCGGCGATCGTCCAGCCAAACGTCCAGAAATGCCCGATCGCCGACCGCAACAAGGGCCGCCAGCCGGCGGGTCGGTGGGAGTCCCTCGCCAGCGCAGGCGATCGCGAGCCGGCGGCCATTGCCTCGAGGCTTGTCGTCATGGGAACACCTTCTGCTGGGGTTGGGTGAAGCTGACCGGAATACGCTGTCCGATCAGGGCTTTGGGCGGAGGTCGACGTCACGGAGCGGCGGTCGCGGGGTGTCGACCGGCGTCCAGCCGAAGGGGACCGCCTGCGATCGGTACACCAACGACGTGAGGGTGAGCCGGTCGACTCCAGGAACCCTGGGGTGCTTGACCTCCGGTTCGCCCGCCACGCCGTATCCCAGATAGGGGCTGTGGTACTCCCAGACGACATCGCCGCGCGGAGTCACCTGGAACAGTCGACCCTGCATGCCTTCGGTGATGAGGGTGTTTCCGTTGGGCAGACGCTGCGCGTTGCTGACGAACGAACTGAAGAACGTCCATGGCGGAAGCCCGGAGTCTTCGGCCGTGTACTGCCACACGATTTCCTCGGTGACGGGGTCGATCTCGAGTACGCGGGAACCGGCGTAGATGCCGATCGCCGCGGGCGGATACCCTGCGCCGCCTTGGTTGTCGAAGACCAGGATGTTGCCTGCGCCAGGAAGGTCGGCCGCGATCATGTGCGGATTGTGCTGACCGGACGTCTGGTCGAGCGGGCGTGGCACCTCGTGCACGCTGATCCGCTGATGCTGCGATCCCGCTTCGGCGTCGTAGTACGGCCCGAACTTCCACGCGATCTTTCCGGACGACCTGTCGATGCAGGCGATGACGTTCGCCTTGCGAAAACTGACCAGGATGTTGTCCGGATCAAACGCAGTGTCGAGTCGTGTTTCGTACCAACGATTTCGGCCCAGCGACTTGGCGCTGTTCATCTCCAGGTATCCCCACGGGTCTTCCGGGTCGCGGGCGGCGGTCTCACGGAGCGCAGCCCAACCCGCTTGGGAGAACCCGAACTCCTCGAGATGGTCACCGGCAAGCCACGACCACACGATCTCGCCGTCGGGCGCGACCTCGTACAAACCTTGATCGCCGACGACGTCGTCACCGAGGCTGGGCACGACGCGAGGAACCGTGACCAGGATCAGCCGGTTGCCGTTGGGCAATAGCTCCCAGTCGTGGTTCTGCCGCGCAGCACCGCCTGGCGCCTGCTCCCCCCATTCCCAGACCTGCTCCCCGTCCCAGTCGAGCTGACCGATGGTGCCGTTGGCATAGATTCCGCCGCGGGCATCGCCGCTGTCGGACAACTGCACACCGACGTCGCCGACGCGTCCACCGTTGAGCGCTGGATCGAGGATCCGGGGCGGCACTCCCGCGAACGGCCACGTGTGCACGACGGTGCCGTTGAGGTCGATGAGGCGGGTGCTGCCGTCGGCACCGGTGAACAGCACGTAGCTCTCGTGGACGAGTTCAGGGTCGAGATAAGTGACTCCGGCGAGTCGTACGAATGCCATGTCAGCTACTCCACCAACGCCTTGTTGCCACCACGTGTCCTCCTCGTAACCGTTCTAATCGATTAGCGTAACGAGGATTGGATCCGATGGAACTGTCACAATCGACGTGATCCAAAGCCTGGCGACACCGCGATCGAAGGAATGCAAGGAGAACCGGAGTGGATGGGAAGCGTCCGACGTTGGCCGATGTGGCCAACCGCGCCGGCACCTCGACGGCGGTGGTGAGCTACGTGCTGAACAACGGGCCCCGTCCGGTGTCAGAGTCGTTGCGCACCAAGGTACTCATTGCGATCGACGAGTTGGACTACCGGCTCGATCACCGCGCCAGGGCACTGCGTCGACCGCGGCGCTGGCGACAGATAGGACTCCTGGTCCCAGACCTGACGATGCCCCTCTTCGGCGATTTCGTGGGGCGGGTCGAGGTCCAAGCCAGAGCGCGCGACCACCTCACCATGATCGGCAACACCGGGTACGACCCGGAACGCGAACTCGAGTTCGCGACCGCCTTCGCCGAAGTCGGAATCGACGGCCTCGTCGTGATCGGAGCGGCGAATGCCTCGGAAACGGCAAGACTGTGCGCTCAGGAGCGGATCCCCGTGGTCTGGATGCACAACATCCGCGGGGGCGTCGCCGCCAAGATCGTGGGCGTCGACCACGTCCGTGCTGGCGAACTCGTCACACGACACCTCGTCGAGGCCCACGATTGCCACGACATCGCCTTCGTCGGAGGCTTCACCGAGGCCGACGTCTCCCACGGCGACCGGGAAACCGTAGAGCAACGCTTCGCCGGTGTCGGATCCGCGGTCGGCGACGTCGCGCAGATCCGCACCGACCTGACCCAGGCCGGCGCCTACTCCGCTGTCGCCGCCTTTCTTCGCACTTCCGGCCGTGCTCCGGAAGCCGTGGTGGTCGGGACGTACGGCCAGACCTCCGCCACGATCCGTGCCATCGTCGACGCTGGCATGGACATCCCCAACGACATCCGCGTGGTCGGCTTCGATGGCACCAACAACGATTACGGGCAGTTCCGCCTCACCGCCGTCCAACAACCCGTCGACGCAATCACCCGTGAGGCGCTCAACCAACTGCTCGACACGCCCGTGACGACGACGCTGGTTCCCCTGACGGTGTCGCTCCGGGTCGGCAACACCTGCGGCTGCTGACGTTCATGGCAGTGCTTGCAGGCCGGTTCCGGTGAGCAGGTAGCCCGAGGACAGGGTCGCTGAATCCTTGCGTACCAGGTCCAGCACGGCGCTGCCTGCGGTTTCGGGGGTCAACGGCTCCCCCAGCTGCTGCAGGTAGGCCTCCTCGGTCTGGCCGGTGCGGGCCGCGTACGCCCGGACTCCGCGCCGACCGACGTCACCGAACGGAGTCATCTTCGGCATGACCGCCGTGACGGTGATGCCAAGACCGGCGCGACCTGACTCGTCATTGGCATAGCCTGCGATGAATCGTTGAGTGGCCTTCGCCCCGGCGTACCCGCCGCTGGCCGGTGACCCGTTGATCGCCGCTCCGCTGCTCATCACCACGACCCGGCTGCCCGGCGGCAACGGCTTGAGCAGTGCCTCACGCAGCCAGGTGAAGGCGATCTTGACGTCGGCATTCCAGTTGGCCGAGAACGTCTCCCACGTCTGGTGCTGCAACGGACGCATCACCGGGTTGGCCCCAGCGACCAGGATGAGATGCCGCGGCTCATGTTGATCCAGCAGGCTCCACGCCGCCGTCGGGTCGGCGGCGTCGGCCACTTCGGGGTGAATGTTCTCGCTGGTGGCGGCGAGCTCGGCCAGTGCCGAGGCCGTGCGGGCGACCGCAACGACCGGAGCACCGGCCTCGGCGAATGCACGGGCGATTCCGCGACCCAAGCCCCTGCTGGCGCCGACGACCATCGCGGTCGGCTGTAATGATTCATTCATCGTTGTGTTCTTTCGTTGTGTACCAATGGATTCGGACGAGATCTAGGTGGCGGCCGCTCCGGCGACGAGTCCCGCGTACTGACGTTCGAGGGCCTTGGCGGCGCCGCCGCGCCAGTCCTGGGCCATCGACGCCGACATGGCATCGGGGAAGATTTCCTCCTCCCCGTTCTGCACTCCGTCGAAGATGGCGCGCGCCACCGACTCCGGCGAGGCCTTCGGAATGTCGAGGGCTCTGGACATATCGGTGTCCACCGGACCGGTCATCACGGCATGCACGCTCACGCCGTGTGCAGCCAACAGTGCGCGCAGCGACTGAGACAGGGAGAACGCCGCCGCCTTGGAGATCGAGTAAGCCGGAATGACCGGTATCGCGGCCCAGGCCGTGACCGACAAGACGTTGACGATCGCTCCCTGCGACGCGGTCAGCAATGGCAGGAATGCCTTGGTAACGCCGTACGTGCCGAAGAGATTGACGGCGAGGGTCTGTTCGAGCGCGGCACGGTCGCTCAAGTCGTCATAGACCGATACGCCGGCGTTGTTGATGAGGATGTCCAGGGAATCGATTCGCTGCGCCGCGGCCTGAATCTGCGCGGCATCGGTCACATCCAAGGCCAGGGGGGTGACACGACCATCCCGATGCGCCAAGGGCTGTCGCGTGCCGGCATACACGTGCTTGACGCCCCTGCTCAACGCTTCCTCGACCAACGCCGCGCCGATTCCGCGATTGGCTCCGGTCACCAAAACTGTCTTGCCTGCGATCGTCATACCGACTCCTCATCTCGTGAATTCCGAACTGTCGAAGATGCAGGCGCCACGGGTCGACGAAAATGAGCGCACCCCGGCCGCCTACTTTTCGTACCGGCCGGTGTCAGTACCAGTGACCGATTGGGAGAGCGAGCACCGAGGTGCGAGGGAGTAGTGGTGACGCGTGGCGACAACCGATCTGATGTCCAGGGCGCGCGCTGGGGACGGCATGGCGTTCCGGGAGTTGACCGAGTCGCACCGGCGAGAGCTTCTGGTGCACTGCTACCGGATGCTGGGCTCATTTCAGGACGCCGAGGATGCCGTGCAGGACACACTGCTGGCCGCCTGGCAGGGCCTTGGGGGGTTCGAGGGACGTGCCTCGATCCGCACCTGGCTGTACCGAATCGCGACCAACCGGTGCCTCAACGCAGTGCGCTCGGCCAGCCGACGCCCGGTCAAGGAGCGCGACATCGCCACGTTTGAACTGCCGGAACCGACTGGGCATGGCGAAATCGTTTGGCTCGAGCCCTATCCCGACTCACTCTTGGAGGGGTCGGTGGGCGTGTCGCTGGGGCCTGAGGCCCGCTACGAGCAGGGCGAAGCCATCTCCCTGGCCTTCGTGACCGCCCTGCAGGTGCTGCCTGCGCGCCAGCGCGCAGTGCTCATCTTGCGCGAGGTCCTCGGCTACCGCGCCAACGAGGTCGCCGACATGCTCGGTTCGACGGTCGCGTCAGTCAACAGTGCCCTCAAGCGAGCCCGCACCAGCCTGCAACTGCGGCTGCCGACGACCGGCGAACACGAAGCGCCACCTGCTCCCGACTCCCCGGCCGAAAGGGCGCTCGTGGCGAAGTTCGTCCACGCCTACCAGTCCGGCGATGTCGATGCCCTCGTCGAACTGCTCACCGCTGACGTCCGCGTCTCCATGCCACCGATCCCTCTCGAATACCACGGCCGCGACGTAGTGGCCCGCTTCTACGCTCACGTGATGGCGCAGAGGAGTTATCACCTGGTGCCGACGCGGGCGAACCGTCAGCTGGCGTTCGGCGCCTACCTTGCCGACGCCGCTGGTGGTATCCGCCACGGGGCTGGTCTTCTGGTCCTCACCCTCAATGGCCACCAGATCAGCGGCTTGACCCGCTTCGACAATGACATGCTCCCGGTCTTTGGGCTGCCACGGTCACTGCCCAACTGACAGCTGGGACCGCCACCAACGTCGGGTAAGGCTGGCTCACTTGAGATCTCGGCCCTTGGCACCGGTGCGCCTTGGCCGGGAGTCGGCAGGGTTGCTGTCGTCCTCGTCGCGATAAGGCCACCATTGGGAAGGCTGCGCGTCGCCGTATTCGTCGTGCCAGTTCCACCACTCATACGGAGCGGACTGGGGGTAGCCGTACGGCGAGTCTTCCCAATCCTCCTGCCGTCCAAGTGCGGTGATGTCGAGGTAGCTCCACGTGGTCCCCAGCGAAGAGTCTCCGCGGTTGTTGACGAAGTAGGTGCGATACACCTGACCGCCGTCATGAATGAACGCATTCGTGCCGTGCCACTGATCCACCCCGAAGTCGACGTCGAATCCGTCAGTCATGGTGTACCAGGGCATCTTCCAGCCCATCCGCGCTTTCACCCGCTCGATGTCGGCCTGGGGCGAAGGTGTGACGAACACCAGGGTGGTGTCGCGGGCGTTGAGATGGGCGACGGGCGGAGCGTGATCGGCGGCGAACGAGCAGCCGCGGCAGGCGTGCTCCGGCCAGCCGAAGACGCCTGGCTCGAAGAAGGCGCGGTAGACGATCAGTTGACGGCGTCCCTGAAACAGGTCGAGCAGGCTCGCCCTGCCCTCGGGTCCGATGAATTCGTAGTCCTTGTCCACGGCCAGCCACGGCATCCGCCGACGCAAGGCGGCCACCGCGTCACCCGCGCGAGTCAACTCCTTCTCCTTCACGAGCAGCTGCAGCCGCGCCGACTCCCACTCCTGCGGCGACACGATCGGAGGTGTGTTCATTGCCATGGCTGCCTTCCAACTCTGATCCTTGCGGATCCCCGTAGCCGATGATTGCCAGCTATCCGTGTCGACACCGGCCGGGCCCCGATCTGGTCGCTCGGCGAAGCGGCGGAGTGTCGCATTGGACTCTTTGAGGCATCGATAAGAAAACGCTTACGTTGCGAACCTTGATCATTTCGTGTTCTACACGTGACCTTTGGGGCCCAGTGTTACCAAAGTGAAATAAGTGCAACGAGGCACTTCAACGGCGAGCCGGGAGTTCTCGATGACCTCACTGACCATGCACAGTCCGTGGACCTCGCCGACGCTGCGTAACGCGATGGTGGTGCGCCAACGAGTCGCGTGGTCTGACTTCGTCAACGGGTTCGCACTGATTGGCCGCCCGCTGGTGGTGACCCTGGGCATCATCGCCGCGGCCGCAATGTGGCCCGCGCCCGCGCATGCCGACGGGACAGGCGATGCAGCCTCCAACGCATTGAACGACGTCGGCATCGGCAACAACGGTCCGGTCAGCACCGCACTTGCCGGCATCGGGCAGTCGATCTGTCCGATGCTGGTGAAACCCGGCGCGACGGTCGCCTCGACGGCCGCCCAGATGTCAGGGCGCACCGGTATGTCTGCGGACATTGCAGGCTGGGTCACGAGCATGGCGATTCAGATGGAATGCCCGAGCTTCATGACATCGCTGGCCAACGGCACCATGCCAGGACCGCTGCAATCCCTGGCCGGCAGCGCCGCCCCGGCCAGCCCCTTTCAGCTACCGGGCACCAACCCTGCCTCGTCGTTCCCATTCGCCTTGCCCACCGCAGGCACGACCCCGGCCAATCCGTTCCAAATACCAGGTCAGTAACCGCACGAAGGCCCCGCACGACGGTCAGCCGAGCAGTGCCTCCGGCACGTCCCCACGACACGCCATCGAATCTGCCGAAGTCATTGTCGTAGGTGACGATGCGTGTGCGGTGTTCGATCGCCAATGCGGCCAGGTGGGCATCGTTGATGAGGTTGCCGCCGGAGCCGATACCCAACACCAGGTTGGACAGGACGTCGGCGTGCCGTGCGGTCGGGTTGACCATGACGGCGCTCGGCACGGAGCACCAATCCCGCACCTGAGCCATCGCGTCCTCTGGCGTGAGGGGTGAAGGGAAAAGCCCACGCTTGGTGGTGAGCCGGGCGAACGCCAAGAGATTTGGATCACCTGCGCGGGACAAACCAGGATGGCCCGCATGCCGGCCCAAGCGGTCCTACTCTAGATAGCTCTCCAGGTAGCGCACCGCGGCGATTTTGACCTCCGCGACGATTCGAGGATCACCGTGGGGATCTCCGCCCTGGAACGCCAGATCGACGCCCTTGTCGATGATCCCGAAGAACATCTCGCCTATGTCGACAGGATCGCGATCCCGGCTTGCTTTGACGTGAGGAGGCAGCTGTTTGGCGAGTTGCTTCGCAAGATTGGTGTCGTGAGCACGGTTCGCGGCCACCATGTGGGCCGTCAACATCGAGGAGAACCAGAGTTTCCGAAAGGCCGCGTCGTCAGCGACGAACGCGATGATCGTGTCAATGCCCTGCGCGACCGCCTGGCGCCAATCCTTGACATCGATCCTGAAATTCACTTCTTCGAGTCGGGCGTCCAAGCGGTTCAGCGCGTCGACGAGAATTTGGTCGAAGATCGCCTCTTTGTCCGGGAAGTACCGGTAGATCCAACCCACGGAAACACCAGAGGCGGCGGCGATCATCGTGGTTGAGACAGCCTGAGGGTCGTGGTCGATCACCAGGCGGGTGGCGCATCGCAACATGAGTTGGAGCTTGTCCTGGCTGCGCCGCTGCGCGGGAATCCGACGGACATCATCGGGTGTCGATCGTTCCACAGTCTTGCGTGGGACGACATTTCGCGCCACTTTGCCTGCCCGACCTCTCCCGCTCACCGTTGGCATCAACACTCAACGCGGTGCGCCGAGCTCACCATCCCGTCGTCAAGATCATCTTTCATCTTCGTGGGTTCCCCGTGCGCGCAAGCACCTGCCTGCCATCCGGCGCATCGCGTCGATTCATGGCCCTACGTTCACCTCCTAATTGGAATGAGTACTGACGGAGGGACTAGGTGCTGGCCAAGCGGGCGCCGCTGTCCGGGTCGAACACGTGCAGCGTGTGTTGCGCGACCAGCGATAGTTTGACTCGATCCCCCGTTGCGCGGTGGCAAGATCCTCCGGCCGCACGTCCACAATGACCGTTCTCGATGCGGTGGACTGCAGTTCGGTGCGTGACACGGGCACCGTGGCGGTGCCGAACTGCACGCCGCCGTCGACCACCGGCAGCTCGACGAGGTTCATGCTCGGATCCAAGGAATCCCGACGACGGGGTGCAACGACAAGCGTTCTGGGCTCATGGTTTCCGCTGTCCTGTCACCTCGGCGGTCGGTCGCTGCGCCAGTTGTTCCACTTCGGCCAGCACCTGCCCCACGCGGGCGGGGTCGTGCGCAAAGCGGCCGAGAAACAGCCCATTGACAGCGGGGTAGAGGCTGGTCAACGTTCCTGGTCCGGCGCTGCCCCCGTAGATGATTTCGGTTTGCGGCCCAACGTCGCGGCGTAGTCCGTCGCAGACTTCACGCACGTGTTCGGGGTCGGCTGGCGCGTCCTGACCTATGGCCCACACGGGTTCGTAGGCGATCACCGACCCGTGCGGGCAAACCTCAAGAAGCCCTGAGTCCCGCACCTGCTCTGCGGTTTCGTGTCGTGCTGACTCTGCTGCGCACCGGGTCGATTCGCCGACACACAGCCACGGCTTCAGGCCAGCGCGGCTCGCCGCCGCGACTTTTCGCCGGACGACCTCCGGGGTCTCTCCGTAGCGCGCTCGTCGTTCGGCGTGACCAATTTCCGCGTATTGGCACCCGAGCTCCGCGAGCATGGGTCCGGGTACCTCACCGGTATAGGCGCCGTACCCGTTGGAGGAGACTGTTTGGGCACCAATCTCGACCGGAGTATTGCTGAGAATTGCTGCACACGGGGCCAATGCGGGCAACGAGGGAAAGACGACCAACCGCACCGCGGTGCCGACAGCGGGATTGGTGGCGGCAAGGTCGCCGATGGCTTCGCACCACCCCAGCGTCTCCCGGTAGCCGAAGTAGGCCTTGAGGCTTATCCCCACGGTCAGCACGACGGGCGGCTGTCGTAGTCGTCGATGACTGAGACCTTCTGCGCGGATGAAGACTTCGGGTCGAAGTCGTCGTTCAACCATTCGCGCACTAGCCGGCGGGCGAGTTCCGCCCCGACACCACGCTGGCCGAGGGCGAAAACCTGGGCATCGTTACTCAGTACCGACCGTTCGACGGAGTAACTGTCATGCGCGGTGGCAGCCCGGATCCCGGTGACTTTGTTCGCGGCGATCGCCATGCCCAGGCCGGTTCCGCAGATCAACAGTGCGCGGTCGGCGTCGTCCCGGGCGATCATTTCGGCAGCCGCGATGGCGATGTGGGGGTAGGCCGTCGATTCACCTGGCCGAATCCCGAGATCGACTACCTCGTGCACGCGTCGGTCGGCCTCCAGGTCGGCATGAAGAATCTGCCTGTAGTCCAATCCGGCTTCATCGCAACCTATTACGATTCGCAATGTCATCCCTGCGCTCCTGTTGAGGTCTTTTTGAGCTCGTTGGCGATGACGGTGGCGACGATGCCCAAGGAGACTGCTCCGGGATCCGGGGTTCCGAGGCTGGAGTCTCCGTGCGTGCGTGCGCGACCGACGCGTGCCGAGAGCTCCGCGGTGCTTTCTGCGGCCCGCACGGCGGCTGCCGCGGCGTGCTCCCACGCCATTGGCAGTGGTTGGCCCGCTTCGGCTGCGCTGCTGAGTTTTTCAGCGAACGGGACCAGGGCGTCAACGAGTGTCTTGTCGCCAACGTCGGCCTTGCCGATCGCGCGAATGTCGGCGAGGCCCTTGGTGACTCCAGCGGCGACGCGATCGGCTGTCGGGTATTCCAAGTCGCCCACCGCCATACCGATCGCGTTGAGAAGTGCTGCCCACAGTCCACCAGATGTGCCGCCTGCGCTACGATTCCACGCCACGCCGGCACCACAGAGCACTGTTCCTGCGCCTGCGCCGCGGAGATGAAGTTCTTGCGCTTTCAGTGAGGCGGCCGATCCGCCAGCGCTCATTCCGATGCCGTGGTCGCCGTCGCCGGCGACGGCGTCGAGCTGTCCTAGCATGGCAGAGTCGGCGTCGAGTCGTTCGGCGACGGCGGCCAGAACGTTCACGACCGCGCCGGCGGCGCGCTGTGATTGGGTGCTTGCCGCGCCAATGGCGGTGGGCGCCTCGACGTACACGGACCGTCGATGTGCGGCATCGGGTCGATCGCGCAATCCTCGTCGATACCCCGGCGCGTCGGCGGGCGCAAGCCACAGCGATTCCAACTCCTCATCGAGCCAGGAAAGTGTCAACGACACACCAGCCATCTCGAAGCTGGTCACGAACTCGCCGATTTCGGGACTGACAATGGTGACGCCGGCCCGCATCAAGCGTTCGGCTATCGGCGTGTAGAGGACGAACAACTCCTCGGACTTGACCGATCCGAGTCCGTTCACGATCGCCACGACACGATCCGCCCCGGAAGGGGGACGCTCGGCGAGGAGCCGGTCGACCATGGTTGCTGCGAGGTCATCGGCGGTCGTGAGCTGGGCATCTTGCAGGCCAGGTTCGCCGTGAATCCCGAGGCCCAGGGCGATCGACCCCGGAGTGACTTCGAAGAGAGGTTTGTCGTGACCGGGAAGGGTGCAACCGCTGAAGGCCACGCCCAGAGTGGTGGTCGCGGCGTTGGCACGCGCGCCGATCGCCTCGAGTTCGGCGATGCCCATACCGCGATCTGCAGCGGCTCCCAATACTTTGAGAAGGAACAAGTCGCCCGCAATCCCGCGGCGCTCGGAGGCGCGTTCTGGCGGAGCGCTGGCGATGTCGTCGGTCACCAACACAGTCGCAGTGGGTATGCCCTCGGCTTCTAACGAGCGAGCGGCTGCGCCGAATTGCAGCACGTCACCGGAATAGTTACCGAAGCAGAAGAGCACACCGCCGGGCCGCGACACCGCACGAGCGACGGAAGCGATCGCGTCGTCAGATGGTGAGGCAAAGACATTGCCTGCCACCGCGGCATCGGCCATCCCGTCACCGACGAAGCCGGCGAACGCCGGGTAGTGACCACTGCCACCACCGGTGACCAAGGAGACGCGTCGCAGCGGCGACGGGGCCCGAACCGCTGCCCCGCCGTCGACCGCCACGATGGTATCGGCGTTCGCGGCAACGAAGCCGGCGAGAGCTTCAGCGGCAAAGTCCGCTGGCGCATTGAGGATGTAGGCCATGAACTGCTTTCCATCTGGATGATTAGGCACGAACACAAACATGAAAGCTATTCAAGTTTCAGCTATTGAGCGGGGGCTGTCAATACCAAGACCCGGTCCCCAACCGCAAACGACGGACATTGGTCAAGGACACCGGAAATAGTTACTTACGTTGACGCGCAATATCACTCGGCGGAGATCGCGCCGCCGGTGATGCCGGAGATGATGTGCTTCTGCACGATGGGCACCCCCACGATCAGCGCGATGAGTGTCGAGACAGCAGCCACGATCATCGAGTTGTAGAGATTGTTGAGGAAGCCGCCGTACCACAGCAACGAGACGTAGTTGTCAAGCGTGGGTGAGAAGCTCAGGGTCGGCGTCGGGTTGAAGATGTCGACCCGGCGCTTGAAGGAACTCACGAACAGCCACAGCAGCGGTGACAGGTACGCAAGCCCGAGGATAAGGATCACCAGGAGACTCAGCCCGCGGAGGGGTCGCCGACGAGCGTGTGTGGCAACTTGCGTCATGAAGACACCGCCGATCGGGTGATGGTCCGGAACGTCAATGCTGTGACGATGAGCTGGCCGCGAAAGTGACGAGTCCCAGCGCGGCACCGTAGCTCAGATCGAAGTTGGTGAACGAGATCCGATACTGGAACAGGTCGTTGACGGTTGTCGATGACCCGGGTACGCCGCCGGTGAGGATGTAGACCTTGTCGAATTCTCGAACCGCTTCCGTGGCCCGGAACAAGATGGCCATCCCGAGAACGGGCCTGAGCATGGGCAGGATGATCCGCGTGTGAATCTGTACCGCTGAGAAACCGTCGAGCCGGGCCGCTTCGATCGGGGATGTGGGCAGCGCCCGGAGCCCGGCAAGTGCCATCAGCGCCACGAACGGCACCCATTCCCATACGTCGACCAAGATGGCACCGCCAACGCCGTTGCCGGTTTGGCCAGTAGCGATTCTGCGCCAGACATTCCGATGGTCTGGAGAAACCATGTGATGTACCCGAAGTCGGGGTTCAGGCCGAAGCTGAAGACCACTGCGTGGATGCCCGGTTGCCGGTGCGAGCGCTGGTGAGAGATCCGGCCAAGGCCGAGGCGTTCGGCATCCCGGGCACCGTGGAGGTGGCGGAGGGCGACATGCTCAAACCGACGACGCTCGACGGTGCTCTCGATGGCGTGGAGCGGGCACTGATGATCTCCGGGCCGGACGGGCACATGCTCGAAACGCAGTGCACCTTCGTCGACGCCGCCAAGCGTGCCGGCGTGCGCGACATAATCAAGCTCTCCGGTATGGGGTGCTGGGACGACGCGACCTTCCGGTTCGCGCGGATGCACGCCGAGGTCGAACGGTATCTGGAGGGATCGGGTGTGGCCTGGACCCACTTGCGCCCCAGCACATTCATGCAGACCTTCCTGCTCGAGGTGCCCACGATCCTGCACGACGGAACGATGAACCTGCCGATGGCCGATGCGAAACTGTCACCGGTCGACGTCGACGACATCGCCCAAGTCGCCGTCGCCTTACCTGGCAACGTCCCGCGGCGACACGTAGCCCAAAGGTCCGTCAGTACCAGCTACCAGCCGGCGAGCGCCGCCTTCGCGGCGGCCGTGGTGTGCGGTGTGGCGGTCAGCCGCCAATCGGGTTCACCGGGGTCGCCCACCTCGAACCACACCAGCCCCTGAACGGAGGTAGTGGTCAAGAACTTGCCGAACTCTGTGATCCACGCCGCCTTGTCGCCGCCGTTGTCGGTGCAGCCGACCTCGTTGATCCACACCGGTTTGTGCGGCGCGATCGATTCCACCAGATTCAGCGTGGCGCCGAACAGGTCGGCGGGTTGCTGCCAGTGGTGGCCGCTGTCGGTGCCCCAGTTGTAGCCGTCGATCCCGATGACGTCGACGAATTGCTCGCCGGGGAAGCTGCGCCGGATCACGTCGGTGTTTCCGCCGAGGATGACGTTGGGGCTCCACACCCACTGCACGCGTTTGGCGCCGGCGTCGTCGAAAATGCGCCGCACCCGCCGGTACGCGGCCACGTAGTCGTCAGGGGTGGAGCCTGCCATCCCGACGGCCCAGGGGTACCAGGTGCCGTTCATCTCGTGGGCGAACCGTAGCAACAGCCGCCCCGGGTACGCGGCGGCGGCGCGGGCCCACTGCGCGATGTAGGCGTCATACCGACCACCGGCGATCTGGGCCAGCGAATACAGTGGTTGGTTCACGCCATGATCGGGATCCCATGGCTCCCATGTTATTTCAGGGATCACACCGGCGGCGTCGGCGGCACGCAACAGATCGGTTGGGAGGGGCTGCAGCGAGGAGAATGCTTCGTAGACGTTGAGCACGTCCAGCCGGCGCCCCAGGGTCTGCGCAATCTGGTTGCCGGACTGCACCACCGATGGGTCGACGCCGACCAGCGCCAGTCCGAACAACCGCGGCGCCGGGCGCGTACACCCCGGCGTTGCCGACAACGCGAGCATCGTGAGCGCTGCAGAGGCAAGCAGTCTCCGACGCGACACCACTGGACCGCTCCCCTCGCCGGGCACCTCACCTCCGGACCCGTCGGATATCACCGACATCCGACACGCTAGCTCATCCTGCCGGCGCCGCCTGCCGGGTCACTGCCCACGAAGGTTGATCCCCTTGG
>NZ_JAVROT010000442.1:0-5802 GCF_032162605.1 Mycobacterium sp.
TTGAGATGGACTTTCAGTGTGTAATCGTCGACGGTCTGGACTGTGTCGAGGAACTTCCAGACGAAGTTCGTCTGACCGGCCGCCTTGACCGAGTACTGGGGGGAGTTCTTGTCCCACATCCGGCGGATGTTGTATTCGACCGCCTGCGCATTGAGTGGTGTGCCATCGTGGAACTTCACCCGATGTCGAATGTGAAAGGTGTAGTCGAGGCCGTCTTTTGAGATAACCCACGACTCGGCCAGCGCCGGCTTCAGTGGAGGCACCGTGGCCTGATCCGATGGGATCGTCAGATCCTCGTCCACGAGCGGTTCGAACATCTGCCGGTTGATCCGCCAGGTCACCCAACCACCCGCAACCTGAGGATCGAGGATGTCCGCCTCGGACTCGATGGCGATCACGAAGACATTGCCGGTATGCACGGGTCCGCGTGAGCAGCCGGCAAGTGCGGCAATCCCGAGTAGCAAGACGAAGCCGGTCGTGAACAGTCGTTTAACCTTGTCCCACAGACGGTTTCGCGTTCCATGCGTCATCCGTGGATCCTTCGGGTTGAGTGCGAACGTCGTCCCGGTGTGCACTGCGCCACGGCGCGCGGTGATGTTTGGCGACATCGGAGTTCACGGTAACCAAGTCGGCGGCCTCGGCGGTATCCGTCATCCGACGTATTTGTCGATGCCGGCAAAGCCCATCCGGCGACCGGTCAGAGACCGGCGACTCGACCCGGCTGGACCGACGGGACGACGCCATGCAGATCGACGAGTTCGAGCTCCGTAGCGTGTACCGCCGCGGCAACTCGATTGGCCACACCGAGTTTTCGCAGCACCCGTTCGACGTGGGTGCTGACCGTGCGCGGCGACAGGAACAGCCGGTAGCTGATCTCGGCGTTGGACAGCCCACCGCGCAGCAACGCGAGGATCTCTCGTTCCCGAGGGGTCAGACGGGCACCAGCACGCCCCCGCATGCGGACCACGTACTTGGTGAACAGCGGACGCACCGTCTCCACGAGGCATCGACTACGCACCGAGAACTCGGGACGCTCCATGTTGGCCTGGCACATCCCGACCACGTCTCCGGCGCTGTCGTGCAGCACCATGAGGAAGCCATTGGTGAACCCCGCCGGACGCAGAACTTCCGCGCCGCTGTACGAGTCGGGGAATTCGGGCACGTCATCCCAATCCCAAACCCGACTGTGATCGGCGAACTGCTTGAAGAACTCCGGCTTCGACTGGATGTCCGACGTCAAATACCCTGCAACGGCGTCCGAGTACCCGACCGAGTTGACGAGGCTGAACCCCCTTGTCGCAGGTGTCTTGTAGGCAAGTAGAAATGTGTCGCAGCGCGCCTCGATACGGAGATAGTCGATGGCACCGCGGACTCTGACCTCGGTGTCGGTGGAGACCATGTCGGCGGCAATCGCGGCGAAGTCCCGAGTTGTGTTTCGCGTCCGAGTCATCTCGCGTCTCCACCCACCTCGTGCCCCATGGCGTGCCCACCAAGTGGACAACGGGCGGGCTTCAACGAGGTTCGGTGCCTGTTACCTCGCCGTTAAGGCGAACGTGACATGGCCCACAACCCGGGCGACGCGAGCTCGCCGAGCCGCCGCTGATCGAGACGGGGGTTGCTCGGTGTGGCACTCAGCAGGGCCCACACCACGGTGCTGCGCGTCTGGCCGGCCGGACGGCTGAACGCGGCGAACGTGTCCGACCCGTCGCGCACCGTCGCGAGGTTCGGTGCCACCACGGTGATGTCGGTGCCTGCGCCGCAGAGGGCCCCATCGACCGCCGACACCGCCCGCAGCGGGGTTTCGAGCCAATTGCCCGGCACCAATCCAAGACCCGTCGCGACGATCTCGGTGCCGTCGAACGCCGGTGTATCGAGGACCGGCAGCGGCGGTGGCTCGGTCATCGTGACGTTGACGAATAGCAGAGGACCCCAACGTGCGAGCGGCAGCGTGACGGATCGACGTCCGTCGCCGACGAACCCGGCTCGCAACGTCCTGCCCGGGTCGGTCACGCTGTCGAGCACGCCGCCATCCTCGCTGAAGGCGCAGGACAGGTGCGGACACCTGACATTGCCAGTGCTTCCGCAGTGCACCGGGATGGACGCGCACCCACCGAACGGCCGCGCGTTGACGGCGGCGACCAGACCGTCCTCGGTACGGCGCACGTGGGTCGCGTGGTGCCCGATCGTCGCGGGCAGCACCGCGCCGACCTCGGCCAGCTGGCCCTCCAGCCCCACACATACCCACGTCCCCGTCCAATCCGCCTTGTCGGCGGATGAGTGGCGTCCCGTCGACGCGGGCAGAAGCAGGTTGCGCGACGCCGCAGCAGCGTTCATCAGCCGCCGATCTGCTCGGGCAGGTGGAAGTTCAGGGCCGGAGTCGACTCGAAACGACCACGTGAACGGATCTCCGCTGCCTCTGGTGCGGGCAACGGTCCGTCCCGCATGAAGTGGTTGAGCACGTTCGCCGTCAACGTCGAGATGTTGTTGTCGTAATCGTTGTGAGACAGGCTGCCGCAGTACGAGATCGAGCTGAACGACCACACCGCACCGCCATTGGGCGTCTCGTGGAACGCCATGTCGGCGCGAATCCGCGGGTGCTGGGTGCCGGTGAATCCGGGAGCATTGGTCAGGATCAGCTCGGTCACGGTCAGATACGCGTCGGTGTGGAGTCCGGCCGACGTTGCGACGAGCAGCGTGTGCGGTGGCGACCCGAGAGTGGTATCGACGTGATCGAGCTCGGCGCCCGCCGCGCCTCCGCCGACCAGGCCGAAGTCACCGAGACGCTCGCCGTAGGTGATTCCCTCGAAGGCCCATGC
Organism: Mycobacterium sp.; assembly: GCF_032162605.1. GTDB lineage: Bacteria > Actinomycetota > Actinomycetes > Mycobacteriales > Mycobacteriaceae > Mycobacterium. The sequence goes on from NZ_JAVROT010000442.1 coordinate 2,817, forward strand.
CACGCGTGGATCTTCACTCTCCGGCGTGCGCTTGAAGTAGGTCGAGACGTCGAATCCCTGCGCCACCATCGACGTTCCACTCACCGCAGCCATGTCGCGTCCGAGGAATCGCCACATCCCACCGAGCTTGCCGTCGCTCTGGTGGTAGTACTCGCCGGGCTGGGCCTGCCACGGCCGGATACCGGATTCGCATCGCCGTAACTCGGTAATCTCACCGCGTCCGTACCCGGGGTGAAAGGTGTGGCGCCAGTAGAACCCGTCGCCACCCAGGTACATGAATCGACCGCCGCGATCCTTGTACGAGTGGACGGCATCGAGGTAGCGGCCATCCTTGTGCTCGGGGTGCGACCCGGTCAGCAGCACGTTGTAGCCCTCGATCCTCTCGAGGCCGTCGTAACTGATGTCCTCGTCGGTGATGACGTCGAACTCGTAACCCATTTCGGTGAGCCAGTCGATGAGATGCAGATCCGCGTTGAACTGCCACGGCGCCTGGGTGATCACCGAGTCGCACTTCGGCCGGAAGTTGAGGATCGGCCGCAGCCGCGACGACACGTGCACACCGGACCCGTCGCTGTGGGTGTCGTACAGCGAGTATCCGTACTCCCGGTGCACACTGAGGAAGACGTTCTGCGGTGACATGATCGGGGTGCGGTAGATCAGAGCCTCCAGACTGCCGAAGTTGCTGGCCTGGTGCTCGTTGGCGTACGCCATGTAGTCGGTCGTCGACATGATCACGGCGATCTTTGCCTGCGGCTTGCCAAGTGGGGTGCGGACCATGAACGGGACGTAGTCCTCGTCGCCGTCGACCGTCGTGAGCTTCATTGCGTAGACGGCGCTGGACAGGTCTTCTGGCACGGTGACGGTGAAGTCGACCGCCCAGCGCGCGTCGTCGACGTCATCGTCGTGGAAGTGGATCGCGCCGTATTCGCCGGCGAGCGCCCCCCAGGACGTCTGCGCACCACTCCAGTTGTGGCCGGTCATTGCGCGGGCAGGCAGGCCGACGAGTTCACCGGCGAACCGGTAGGGCCCGCAGTCCACGATCGTGCGGGTCGGAATCTCCAGGCCGAAGTCCCATGACGCCACCATGGCAGCACCGAGATCAGCGGACGGTCCGACGCCACGCCGTTCGTCCATCCCCGGTGCGGCACCGAGCTTCATGGTCTCGATTTCGAGCCTGGTGAGCACCCGCGAACACAACCGTGCCGAGTCGATCTTGCCGTTGTAGTGGTCGGTCATCACCCAGCCGTGCGGTTGCAGCGACGCGCCGTCGGATTCCGTGTGGGTCGGATGAGCGGCGAACGTGAACGGCACGGCGGTGTGGGTAGCGCGTTGGCTGAACACGGTCTCGACGGGCTCGGGGGTGGGATCGAGGGCGTAGCGCACCTGGGGCTCGTGGTGGAGGACGGCACGTCCGGTGGCGGCGTCGAACGTCGCCGCGATGAAATGCCATGCGCGGTCGCGAACCGGTTCGGCGGCAGTCAGCGTCTGATCGTCGACGCGTAGGCACACGCGGCCTGACGAATCGAGGAACAGCCCGTAACCCTGGTGCTCGGCCCACTTGCCCATGATCGTCTGCGGCCCTGGCGACCAGTAGCCGTCGACCTTGGTCGGCATGGTCGGCCAGATCCAGCACTGCATGGTGAAGCTGTCCACGCGCAGCGGTCGGCGATCCAGCACCATGCCGTAGGAGCCCGCATGTATGGTCTGGGACCGACCGGGGTAGGTGCCGTTCACGGGCGAGTCGATGATCTCCTCCCTGAAGCCCGGCCCGCTCGGATGTGTATCGCCGTGGATCAGTTTGACCAGCTCGGCACGATAGGAATCCGGTCCGTCGCAGTTGACGAAGAAGTCGACGCTGTCGCCCTGTTCGACCGACCACTTGCTGCCGTACCCCGTCAGTCGCAGGAGCGACGGATGAGTTCCCGTGTCCGTCACGCTCCCCAGTTCTCCCCTCGCGCCTTCCACGCAGGTGTGCAGTGCTCGGGCATCCCGTCCTCGGCGGGGTATTGGGCCAAGCGCATCGAGAAGATCGTGGCCTGCGCGGCCTGTTCATCGGTGAACACCTCGTCATCCACGAAACTCGGTGAGACACCACGTATTCCGGACAGACGAGCGATGCGCCACTCCTGCTCGAGTTTGGTGCAGACGATGACGAGCTTGCCACCGAATGCACCAGTCGGCTGCATCCGCATCCGGGTCAGTACGCGGTCCAACTGGACGTCGTCCCGGATGCCACCTCGAGGACCGATCGAGCTTCCAGGCCCTTCGGTGCGCAGTACGGAGAATCCGGCCACTCCGTGAAAGTCCTCGACGCTCGCCTGGACCTCGTCGAGCATCTTCTGCCGGGTCGCGTCGTCACGCGGAATCGGGATCATGCTCCTACGCTAGGCACTCCCAGCGCAGGAAACCATCGGGCAAATGACGGATATCCGAGGGTTGTCGGGGCAGTCTCACAGCCCGGCGAAGCGCTCCTTGACCATTTCGGGCGTCAGCCCGTAGTCGTCCAGCGAGTAGGTGTGCTTGGGCGCCCTCGGACCCTTCTGGCTTTCGACGTGACTGTCGGTGATCGCTTGGCGGGCGGCGTCGGTGAAGTCGATGCCGAACTTCTGGTAGATGCTCTCCACGACCGAGATCGGGTCCTTGATGAACTCGAAGTAGTCGAGGTCGTAGAACTGCGCCGGGTCTTGTTTGGCACGTTCGGCATGGAACAACTCCAGGCCCCGCGACCACGTCTCCAGGGAGTCCTGCCCGATGACCTCGTTCGTGAAACCATTCGACCAGCCCTCGGTGGTGTGCTGGGCCAATGAGCACATCGACGCCATGATGGTCTCAGCGGGCCGGTGGCACTGCACCACCAGCGCATCGGGGTAGGTGGCGAACAACGCGTCGAGCGCGAACAGGTGGCTGGGGTTCTTCAGCACCCAGCGCTTCTCGGCATCGTTGAGTCCGATCAGCTGAAGGTTCTTGCGGTGCCGCTGATACGGCT
>NZ_JAVROT010000443.1:0-2882 GCF_032162605.1 Mycobacterium sp.
CGGCGATGCCCCGGCCCGGGTGCGCCGCGATGATCGGCGCCACCTGTTCCGCGGGGGGGCCTGGCTGGAAGCAAGTCAGGCCGTTCGATTCCGGGGCATCCGGCTCGGGCCAGCGGGGCGCGTCCGCGGCGTCGACGATCAGCCAGCCGGGATCAGTACGCCGCGACCGGTAGTCCTCGACGTCGCAGGGGGTCAAGCCGGTCAGCTCCTGGTGCAACGACGGCGCCGGCAGTGGAGCGGCTAGCCCGAACGCCGCCCGCCGGGCGAGAGACTGAGCCCGCGCCTCGATGTTGTCCCAGTACAGCAGTTGCTGGTCGGCGAGCTCTCGTGCCGTCGCCCTGAGTCGTTCCGGGCCGGGTCCGGGGCCGTGCGTTGCACGGCGCACCGCGTCCAGTGCTGCGGTCAGCGACGAGTGGATGCAGCTGCCGGTGAGGACAACCGACCCCGCCGTGATCCGCATGGTGAGCTCGCCGCCGAGCTCCTCGATTCGTTCTTGGAGGGTGGTGGAGCCGTGCCGACATCGCAGGAGTGAAGCGGCCCACAACCGCGCCGGCGCAACTGTCTCCGGGGTGGTCTCATGCAGCGGCAGCACGACGTTGAACACCACGTCATCCGCGCGCGGTTGGGCAGGTAGAAGGACCGTCCGGCCGTCGAGTTCGATGGTCAAGCTGTTCCAGTCGGCAATCAGCTGGTCGAGCAGCGGCCGAGCGCCGCCGGTGGTCGCGGCGGTATCGGTGACGGATGGGATCATTGGTCCGCCCCTGCGAGGCGGGTGGCCGCTTCGGCGTGGTCCGTACCAGCCAGCCAACCGGCGACGTCGGCGACCGCGTCCGCGTCGGTGGCCGCCAGCTCGCTCAGCACCGTCCAAGGCCGCCGTGCGCTCGACCACAGGGTGTGGTGTTCGGCCAGCTGCTGTGCTCTGTTGAGTGGGTCGGCCAACACCCGGCGGCGCTGGTTGGCCAGCCTGGCCGCGGTCGCCCGTACCTCGGCTGGCGGCGGCCGGCGAGCGAGCGTCTCCACGGTGTCCTGCATTGCCTCGTGGACGGTCTCCCGCTGGGTCGGACCGTGGTAGGCCTGGACAGTCAGGTAGACGGCTTCGGGAAGCTCGTCGAGGTCGCCGAACATTCCGAAGTCGGCGCGCACGACGCCTCGGACATCCCGGTCGTGCAGCCTGTGCTTGAGACCCGAGGGGCTGTCGCCGTGCACGATGGCGGCGAGGACGACGAGCGCGGCGCGACGCCGCGGGATCAGCCAGGGTTCCGGCAGCCGCCAGCCGAAGGCGAGCGCGTGCCTCCGCGCCGGCGACGGCACCTCGACCAGGATGCGGCGAGCCGGCGCCGGGATCGGGTGCGGACGCCGAAACGGCGCCGTGTCGTAGGCCAGTTGACCGATGCCGGCGGCGGCCAGGGCGAGTGCCTCTGCCGGGTCAAACCGACCGACCAGGGCGATGGTGGCCTGCTCCGGTCGGTACCGGGTGGCTACGAACTCCTGGCAGCTCGCCGGCAGCACCAAGAACGGCCCTGGTGGGGTGACGTATCCATTGTGTGCATGCGCGCTGTCCGCGAACAGGATGGCCTGCAGCTGCTCCCAGGGGAAGCCGCCGAGCGGCCGGGCGCCGGTGGTCTCGGCGATCTCGCGGATGATCAGCGCCCGCTCCTGTTCCACGGCTTCGCGGGTGGGAGCGAAGTCACCGAACCGGTCGGCCTCTAGTTCCAGCGCCGTGGGCAGCAGCTGGACCGGGAACTCGGCGTGATAGGTCGTGTGGCCGGTGCGGGTATAGGCGTTGGTGCAGCCCCCAGAGCCGAAGTAAGCCCGGTAGTAGTCCTGTCTACCGTGGCGGCGGGTGCCTTGGAACATCAAGTGCTCGATCAGGTGGGCGAGCCCCGGGGCACCGTCGGGGTCGTCGACGAACCCTGCTCGCCAGGTGATCGACATCGCCACTGTTGTGGCCGACGGGTCGGGCGCCGCAACCAGGGCCATCCCGTTGTCCAGCCGGTGCGTGGTGACTGCACCGGCCAAGCTCGTCGTCACGGCAGCACCAGGGTGTACAGCACCAGCTCGCCGTCCTTGTGGGTGCCGAGCAGTCGGTTGAGCGGCTCGTCGGCGAAGCCGCCGACAGGTGTCACCGGCACGCCGAGCGCGCCGCCGACCAGGATCGCGTTCTGGCCGACGTGTCCGGCCTCGATCAAGGCGAAACGATAGGCCCGGTCGGCGTACTTCGCCGCGCCGCGCCGCAGCGCTGCGGCCACCACCACGACCGCCCGGGAGGCAGTGATCCAGGGAAACCCGAACGTCCGCTCGACGTCGCGGCGAAGGTCGGTCTCGACCAAGCTCGATAGTCGGTGTCCCACGGGGTCGTAGTGGTACAACCCGGCGGCGAGCCCTTCGCACCGGCTGGCCAGCACGTAGCACTCCAGAGGGAACCGCGCCCCGGCGGAGGGATAGACGCGGCGGCCGGCGTCGGGTGCGCCGCTCGCGGATCTCCGGACGCCGCATGAATATCGCAACAGGGTCGCGAGGGCCGCCAGTGGCAGAACGGGCCCGGTCGGGATCCGCACCGAGCCTCGCCGATCCAACAGCGCGGTGATCGGATCGGCCGCCTCGGGATCGGGCAGTGGCACCAACGGACGGCGAGGGTAGGTCTTGACAGTGATCTCGGTCCACTCCGGTGGCCAGTCGGCCGTGTCAGTCCAGGTCTGCCTCCGCAGGGATCGGCCCGGGATGGCGCAGCGCGCGTGAAAGGCGGTGCTGTCGGGCCACGCATCGAGGGTCATCGTGGTCACCTCCTCACAGAAACGGGTGCGGGATCGAGGTGAGCTCGGACGGTGCAACAACATGCCCACCGAAGGTCAGCAAGCGGCGGGTCCACGACACGTGTTGCT
>NZ_JAVROT010000444.1:0-5073 GCF_032162605.1 Mycobacterium sp.
CACGCCAAACGCGGACACCGCTATGCACCGGTCGCGCTTGGCGTGTCGACGCATTCGGGTGGCGGGCACCGTGCGGCGCGGTCTGCAGGCGATCTGGGCGCAGAGGGGCGCTCAGCGCCAGGGCGAAGGCTCCTTGGCTAGCGGCTTGCCGAAGTTCTCGGCGAATTCGTCGGTCGGCTCCTGAAGCCATGCGCCGTCTTCGTTCGCCAAAGGTGTTCGATTTGCTGGATGACGCTGCCGCCATCCCGTATTCGTCCCGTGACTGCATCGGTTGCTGACGGAGGCGACGAAGTGCAGGCCATCGCACCGCACTGACCCGCAGAGGGTTATTCCTGCTGGTACGACTGGGAATAACCCTCAGCGGCCCGGTGGCCGTGACCTGCTCGGCTGATTGCCCGCGGAGCGCAGAAACAAGCTTCCAAACTAGCTACGCGGGTTCAATTCCCGTCGCCCGCTCCAATGAACCGCGCCAACACAGCGGTTCTCTGTTGCTCGAACGCATGTTCGGCCTCCGGCGGCGACTACAGCGGGGGCTTGACGTTCGACCAAGGCCTCGCTGCCTCGTAGTTCGCCGCGGCGCGCAGGACGGCAGCATCGGCGCGGTGCCGCCCGGCGATCTGCAGCCCGACGGGCCTGCCGTCGCTGGTGAAGCCCGCGGGCACGGTGATGGCCGGGGTCGTCGTCATGTTGTAGGGGTAGGTGAGCAACCAGCCGAGCAATTGACGTTGCAGCGACTGGCCATCGAGCCACTCGGGCGCGAACCGATCGAGCGGAAAGGTGGGAGTGGCCAAGGTGGGGCTGACCAGGATGTCGTAGGTCCGCATGAACTCACTGAACGTGTCCCACATCCGGCCGCGGAACGCCTCTGCCCTGCCGATCTCGACTGCGGTCAGAGTTTCGGCCTGAGCGAAGATCTCGATGAGCTGATCGTCAACCTGACCGCTCAGCGTCTTCCAGTCGAGCACGTCGTACTCGCACGAGTAACCGGGAACCCACAAGCCCTTCCACATGGCTTCCTCGGGATGACCCCAGGCGGGGGTGGCTTCTTCAACCACGGCGCCAAGGGATTCGAAGGCGCGCACCGCATCTGAGCACACCGCCACCACTTCGGGGTCGACGTGGCCGAGGCCCAAGTCGGACGACCAGGCCACCCGCCATCCGGTGATGTCGCCCTCGACGGCCGTCGCGTAGTCGATCCCGTCGTCCGGCACGCTGTTCGGGTCGGAGTCCGATGGGCCGGACATGACCGAGAACATCAACGCCGCGTCCGCGACGGTGCGGGTGATCGGCCCGTGGAACACGTGCGTGTAATGCCGCCCGTCGAGAAGGGTGTGCGGGATGCGGCCGAGCGACGGTTTGAACCCGACCACGCCGCACATCGCCGACGGGATGCGCACCGAGCCCGCACCGTCCGCACCCTCGGCCAACGGCCCGAGTCCCGAGGCCACCGCCGCGGCTGCCCCGCCACTGGAACCGCCTGCGGTGTGGCCGTGTTTCCACGGATTGTGGGTGGGGCCGTAGAGATGGCTGTCGGCGCCTCCGTAGTAGCCGAACTCCGGGGCGTTCGTCTTGCCGAGAAACAGGCCGCCGGCTTCCTTCAACCGAGTCACGACGGTGGCATCGTGCGACCCCACGGTCCCGGCCAGAGGTTTCAGTGAGGAGTCGAACGGCAGCCCCGCCATCGTGGTCAGGCCCTTGATCGAGAACGGGACGCCGTGCAGTGGTCCTCGAATCCTGCCCTCGGCACGTTCCTGCTGCAGCGTCGCGGCATCGTCGATGACCTGTTCGCGGTCGAAGTGGATGTAGGCGTTGAGCTGCGGATTGAAGGCTTCGATCCGGTCGGCGAACATGGTCGCGATCTCCGTGGGCGTGATCGAACCGGCCCGCACGGCGTCGGCGAGCTCGGTGGCGGGCGTCCAGCACAGTTCGGCGTCGGGCATCGCTACAGTCTGGAACGTGAGTGACCGCTCCGCATCCGGAGAATCGTCGACGCACCGAGCTGCGGTTCCCGTCGTCAGCTGGAGTCGGCCGATTCGCGGGCCGATTCGGCGCCCATTCCTGTAGGTACGCTGGACGTCATGACCGGCGCCCTGCTCATACTCATCGTCATCCTCGTCGCAGCCATCGGGCTCGCCGTCTACGCCACCTCGAAGGCTTCCGGCAAGCGCACTGCGGCCTCCCTCGACGATGCGAAGGCGGACGCGCGGCGCGCCATCGACCGGCTCGGCGGGCAGGTGATCAACCTGACGGGAACCGACGACGCCTCCAAACAGGCGCTGGCCGACGCCTCCGAGCGCTTCAACGCCGCGGGGTCGCAGATCGACCAGGCCACCACCGCCCGACAGGCGCTGCTCGCCAAGGAGAGCGCCATGGAAGGGCTGTACTACGCGCGTGCGGCGCGGGTCGCGATGGGCATGGATCCCGGACCCGAACTCGAGTCGCTCTCAGGACAGAATGCGGCGGGCACCGTGACCGAGGACCGCCGGGTTCAGTACGAGGGCCGCGACATCGAGGCCTCGCCCACTCCGTCGCAACGCACCCCGAACTACTACCCCGGCGGTCGCGTGGCAGGCAGGCCCGTACCTGCGGGCTGGTACTCCGAGCCGTGGTGGAAGCCCGCCCTGGTGGCGGGCGCCTGGGGTGTCGGCTCGGTGCTGTTGTTCAGCACGCTGTTCTCGGGCATGGGCGGTGTCGGCTACGGCGCGCAAGGGTTCGAGAACGGCTACGGCGACGGCTTCCAGGACGGTCTCGACCAGGGCCAGCTCGACGGTGGGGGCGATCAGATGGGCCAGGACGGCGGCTGGGGTGACGGCGGTAGCGACGGCGGCGGCTGGGGCGGTGACGGTGGCGGCGACAGTGGCGGCGGCGGTTGGGATTTCGGCGGCGGCGGCGGCGACTTCGGCGGCTTCTAGCCTGACGTCATGGCTGCCTACGTCATCTCCGAAGTCGAGATCCTCGACGAATCCTTCGCGGATCGTTACCGGACGCTGGCCGCGGCGTCCATCGAGGAGCATGGCGGTCGCTATCTGGTCCGGGGTGCCGTCCCCGACGCCGTCGAGGACGAGATCCTGCCACGCAGGCGACTGGTCATCGTCGAGTTCCCAGACATGGACACCGCCAGGCGGTGGTACGCCTCCGCGGCATACGCGGAAGCGCTCGCCCTCCGCGACCGGGCGCTGACGCGTCGCCTGCTGTTCGTCGAGGGTGTTTAGAGCCGACTTTCCAGCCGCGCCGACACCCCGGCCTCCTGCAGGTCGAGGCGCTCCAGCATGGCCCGCGCAGCCTCATCCTCGAGGCGGCCGTCGTCGCGCTCGGCGATCAGCGCGGACCGTTGCGCCTTCAGCACGTCGAGGTAGAGCGTCGCGAACACCTCCGCCCGCTGGCTGCGCGTCGCGGGGTCGGGCATCTCGTCGGCGTCCTGCGACTGGCGGGCAATGGTGTTGCGGATCTCGAGCAGAACGCGCGGATCCAGCCCTTCCGGTGGGTTCGACCTGAACTCGGCCAACACCTCGTCGGCGGCCTCGTGCACCACCCGTTCGGCCTTGAGCGTCTCCTCACGTTCATAGGCGCTCTCGTCCTCCGACAGGTTTAGGCGACTGATCAACAGAGGCAGCGTCGCACCCTGGATCAACAGCGTGCCGACACTGACGACGAAGGCGATGGCCTGAATGGTCGCGCGCTCGGGAAACGGCTCGCCCGCCGCCGGCGTCACGGGGATGGCGGCAGCGGCGGCGAGGGTGACCACGCCGCGCATTCCGGTCCACGACACGACGACGTTCTCCTGCCACGTCAGCGACCGGCGGTCGATGAGCGAGCGCCACTTGCCCGGCGGTTTACCGCGCCGACGGGTGCCCAGCGCGCCCCGGCCCCCGCGCTCGGGAGCCGGCACGCTGAGCCTGTTCTCGACGTGGCTCGAGAGCTTGCTGCGACCGAACATCACCAACACCGACAGTGGCCGAATCAGCATCACGAAGGCCAACACGATCAGCGCGGCGATGGCGACCTCGGCCAGTGACTCGTGAGCCTCCCGAAGATCCTCCAATACGAATCGAAGGTGCAGACCGATGTAGGCGAACACGAACGCCTCGAGCAGCACGTCCACCGAGTTCCACACGTAGCGCTCCTGCAGCCGGGTCTGATAACCCGCGCCGAGAGCGCCGTTGCCGACGACGAACCCCGCAACGACGACGGCCAGCACACCCGACGCGTGCAGTTCCTCGGCAGCGATGAACGCCGCGAAGGGCACGACCAGCCCCTGCACCGTCTCCAGGCCAGGATTGGCGAGTCGCTTGCGAATCCACAGCGTCACGAATCCCAGTGCGGCGCCGACGATCGGCCCGAGGACGGCGCTGTAGCCGAACAGCAGAAACGGATTCTCGATGAACGTGTGGCTGCCCGCGACCTGCGCGACTGCGATGGAGAACAGCGTCAGCGCGGCGGCATCGTTGATGAGGCTCTCGCCGGTGAGGATCGCCATCACCTTCTTCGGCAGGCCCAGTTTGCGCCCCACCGCGACGGCCGTCACCGCATCGGGCGGGGCCACGATCGCGCCGAGGATGAGCGCCGTTCCGAACGTCAACGGCACCACCACCAGCCATGAGGACACCGCGGCAACGGCGAACGCGGTGACGACGACGAGCCCGACGCCAAGGCCGAGGATCGGTCGGATGTTGCGAAGGAAGGTCGGGAACGAGAAGTCCAGCGCCGCGGAATAGAGCAGCGGCGGCAACACCACCGTCAGCAGGATGTGCGAATCCAGTTCTGGCGCTTCGAATCCAGGCACGAACGATGCCGCGATACCGATGAGGACGATGATCAGGGCGGGTTCGAGCCCGCGCCGATGCGCGACGGCGGTGACGACGATGGCCCCGACGACGACCAGGATGAGTTCCACCCGCCAATTGTCCCGTCAAACCGTCGTCGGTGCCCGCCGGCTACACCTGGCAGGTCGGACACCAGAACAGGTTGCGCGCCTCCATCGCCTCGGTACGGATCGCCGTGCCGCACACCCGGCACGGCTCCCCCGCGCGCCGATACACGTAGGTGCGTGGCCGGCCCGGCCGATACGAAGGC
>NZ_JAVROT010000445.1:0-18306 GCF_032162605.1 Mycobacterium sp.
TCAGCGTCTGCTGCAGGTCGATGATGTAGATGCCGTTGCGGTCGGTGAAGATGAACCGCTTCATCTTGGGATTCCAGCGACGGGTCTGATGCCCGAAGTGGGTGCCGCTGTCAAGCAGCTGCTTCATGGTTACAACAGCCATAGTCGGCCATGTCCTCTTGTTGTAGGTTGCCGTCCGGCGTCAGGTGATGCCGAACCCTGGCGTCTGTTGCCTGCCGGACCCTTCTCGAGAATTCCCGAGTTAAGGGACCACCCGGCACGCGTGTGCGACCCTGAAGGAGCGGGGCCGCGGCACAGGCGCGCGAAGTCAACCCGCTGATGCGAGTTGCGGGAGTGAGTTTACACCGTTGACATGCGTGCTTTATCCATCGGTGCTGGGGGTCCCCCCGCTCGCGGGGGAGAGCGAAGCGACCCGGGGTTATCCATCGGAGGGCAGGAGCGAAGCGACCCGGGGTTATCCACAGCGACGCCACCATCCACAACTTCGGCGGCACGGCTTCCCCTGGTAACAGTAGCGCGCTGAACTGGGCAGATGAGGATCATCGCGCTCCTGGGCGCCATCAGCATCGTTTTGGCGGCGCCGGTCCACGCCAGCGACGGCAGGCTGGACTGGCCCCTTCGACCTCGACCAGAGGTAGTCCGGACGTTCGACGCACCGTTTCCCAACTGGAATCGCGGCCACCGGGGCGTCGATCTCGCCGGAACATCAGGTCAGACGGTGTACGCGTCCGCTCCGGGCACCGTCGTGTTCGCGGGCGAGCTGGCAGGCCGGCCCGTGGTGTCGATTGCCCATCCGGGCGGCCTGCGGACCAGTTACGAGCCGGTGCGCGCGGTCGTGCGGGTCGGCCAGCTCGTCGACTCGGGCAGTGCGATCGGAGAGTTGGTGGCCGGCCACCCCGGTTGCGGCATGTGCCTGCACTGGGGTGCGATGTGGGGCCCTGCCTCGAGAGCCGACTACCTCGACCCGCTCGGGTTGGTCGCCACGACGCCGATCCGGCTCAAGCCCTTAGCCGGCTGACTTTCCTGCGCGAGCAGTCGCAAATGTGCCCATTTGCCGCGGCGCAGCGCACTTTTGCGACTGCTCGCGCTCGTGCGGCGGCCCGAGAATTGGATGCAGCAGTACCGAACGGCACTATGCCCGAGGGTGCGCCTGGTCGTGAACCGCACGCAGGCGGGCGACGGACACGTGGGTGTAGAGCTGCGTGGTCGCCAACGACGAGTGACCCAACAGCTCCTGTACGACGCGGAGATCCGCTCCGCCTTCGAGGAGGTGGGTCGCCGCGCTGTGGCGGAGCCCATGCGGACCGATGTCGGGAGCCCCGGCGACCGCCGACATGGTCTGGTGCACGACGGTTCGGGCCTGACGCGGGTCGATGCGTCCGCCCCGCGCGCCGAGAAGGAGCGCGCGTCCCGACGACGCGGTGGCAAGTGCAGGCCGGCCGTCAGTCGACCAGGACGTCAGGGCACGCACCACCGGTTCACCGAAGGGCACCGTCCGCTGCTTGTTGCCCTTGCCGAGCACTTGCAGCACGCGCCTGCCGGTGTCGACGTCGTCGACGTCCAACCCACACAACTCACTGACGCGAATGCCCGTGGCGTACAACATCTCGACGATCAGTCGGTCGCGCAACGCGAGTGGATCGCCTTGCTGTGCACCGGATTCGGCGGCGTCCATCGCGTCGAGCGCCTGATCCTGGCGCAGGACGGCCGGCAGGGTGCGATGGGCCTTGGGCATCTGCAGTCGCGATGCGGGATCTGCGTCGATGAGGCCGCGTCGGGATGCCCACGCGGTAAAGGTCTTCACTGCCGAGGTCCGCCGCGCCAGCGTCGTCCGCGCCGTTCCCGTTGCCGCCTGAGCCGAGAGCCACGACCTGAGCGTCAACAGCGTGAGTCGATCCAGCGACGGATTCGGCGTGCGTTCCGCCAGGAAGGCAAAGAGCGACCTGAGATCTCCGAGATAGGCGCGCCGGGTGTGCTCCGACCGCCCGCGTTGCAGCTCGAGGTACGCGTCGAACTCCTCGAGGACGACATCGAGCGTGGGACCCACTCCCCTACGTTGGCAGAGAGATGCCCATACCTCTACACGGACGGGCGCGTGTCGCGGAATCGAGACCTCACGGTGACCTGGTGGAAATTGCCGGATTTCGCGAAACTTCCTGCGCCACTGCGGTTTAACCAGTCACAGTGGCGCGTTCATTGTCGGTTGTCGAAGGTAAGTTGGTAAGTGGCGGCAGCCATTCCTGACCTAGCGGTTGGGCAGCTGGCCGATGAACCGCGCCCTGGCTGGCCGCGCCGGATCGGCGATCCGCAGATCCAGGCGGTGTTGGAGGCGCGGTTGGCTCTGCCTTGACTGGGTATGCAGCCAGCGGAGTGCCCGATTGGTGGCACGAGTGATGTAGTGGGTATACGCAGGAATCAACCGCGGGGACGAGGAGCCATGTCAGATGCAGGCCACCCACGCCTTGCCCACCGAATCGAGCAGCTCTACGCGACCGATCCGCAGTTCCGCGCTGCCGCGCCGCTACCCCATGTCACCGCCGCAATACAGTGGCCGGGCCTGCGGCTGTGGCATGCGATCGACGCTTGTCTGAGCGGTTATGCCGACCGGCCGGCGCTGGGACAGCGGTCCCGCGAGGTGACCCGCGACCAGACGACCGGGCGTTCCACGACCACCCTGCTGGCTGGTTTCGACACCATCACGTATGCGCGGCTGCGCGAGGACGTCGTGGCGCTGTCCAACACCTGGCAGGCGTCCGGCTTTGCGGCCGGTGATTTCGTCACCGTGCTGGGTTTCACCAGTATCGGCTACACCGTGCTACAGCTGACGTGTGCCCGACTCGGCGCGGTGTTCGTTCCACTGCAGACCAGCTCGTCGGCCCGACAGCTCGCGCCGATCATCGCCGAGACCGCACCGCGGACCTTCGCCGCCAGCGTGGAGTCCCTGGACACCGCCGTGGATCTGATCATCGGTGCGCCGTCGGTGCAGCGACTGGTGGTATTCGACTACCCCGAGTCCGATGACGAACAGCGCGAGCGGTACCGCATCGCATTGGCACGTCTGGCCGACGCGGGTCGGGTACTGGACGTGGTGACGCTGCTCAACGATATCGACACCGGGCGCGAACTCCCGGAATCGGACCCGTTCATGCCAGGTGATGGCGAAGACCCACTGGCCGCACTGATTTACACATCAGGCAGCACTGGTGCGCCGAAGGGCGCCATGTATACCACTGATCTGATGACACGGTTGTGGCAGCGTCCGCACAGTCCGTCGGTCGATATCGGCATCGAGATCCCGGCAATTCACCTGCAGTACATGCCGCTGAGCCATGTCTACGGTCTGGCCTGGCTGATCTCGACGCTGACCTCGGGCGGTATCGGCTATTTCGCCGCGAAGAGCGATATGTCGACACTGTTCGACGACATCACCCTGGTGCGCCCAACCGCGCTCAACCTCGTGCCGCGGGTGTGTGACATGTTCTTCCGGCGCTACCGCAAGGAACTCGACCAGCGCACAGGTGGGCAATCCGTCACCGAAGTTCTCGACGAAGAAGTGAAAGGCGAACTGCGGAAAGACTTTCTGGGCGGCCGGTTGGCTTCGGCGATGTGCGGCAGTGCACCGCTGTCAAAGGATATGCATGCGTTCGTGGAATCGCTCATGGATATCACGGTGAGCGACGGCTACGGCTCGACCGAGAACGCCGGCGGCATCATGCGCAACGGGAAGCTGGTACGCCCACCGGTGACCGATTACAAGCTCGTCGACGTACCCGAACTCGGGTATTCCACCGCCGATGAACCGCATCCACGCGGTGAGCTGTATCTCAAGGCCACCACGCTGATTCCCGGGTACTACAAGCACCCCGAACTGTCGGCCGACATCTTCGATGCCGACGGCTTCTACAAGACCGGTGACGTGATGGCCGAGATCGGCCCGGATCACCTGGTCTACCTCGACCGCCGCAATAACGTCATCAAGCTGTCGCAGGGTGAGTTCGTGGCGGTGTCGAATCTGGAGGCCACCTACTCCACCAGCCCCTACATCCGACAGATCTTCATTTACGGCAGCAGCGAGCAGTCGTTCCTGCTCGCGGTGATCGTGCCCAACCCCGACGCCATCGGAGATGGCGATGCGCGCACCCTGATCGCCAACTCGATGCAGCAGCTCGCCGCCGACGCGCACTTGAACTCCTATGAGGTGCCGCGGGATTTCCTGCTGGAATCCGATCCGTTCACCGGGGACAATGGCCTGCTCTCCGGTGTCGGCAAGTTGCTGCGCCCCGCACTGAAAGCCCACTACCTGGACCGGCTCGACGCCATATATGCCGAGATCGCCGCTGGCCAGGACGATCAGCTCGACGGCCTGCGTGCCGCCAGCCGCCACCAACCCACCATCGACACGGTGCGGGGAGCCGCCATGGCGACGCTCGGTCTCGACACGAACGGCGCGGCGTTGCCGGCGGACGCGAAGTTCATTGACCTCGGCGGGGATTCACTATCGGCGTTCTCCTTCGCAACCTTGCTGGAAGAGATCTTCGGCATCGACGTGCCGGTGCAGACCATCGTCAGCCCCACTGCGACGCTGGCGACTATCACCGATTATGTCGACGGCGAACGACAGTCGGCATCGACACGCCCCACGTTCGCATCCGTGCATGGACGCGGTGCAGAGGTTGTGCGGGCAGCGGATCTGACCCTGGACAAGTTCATCGACCCCGCCACACTGGCAGCCGCGCCCGGGCTTCCCGCGCCGACCGCAACGATCAACACCGTCCTGATGACCGGGGCCAACGGCTATCTGGGCCGGTTCCTGTGCCTGGACTGGCTGGAACGACTCTCACAGACCGATGGGCGCCTGATCTGTCTGGCCCGCGGGGCCGATCCGATTGCCGCCCGGCAGCGCATCGAAGCGGCCATCGACTCCGGCGACGAGGCCTTGTCGAAGCGGTTCCGCGAGTTGGCCGACAAACATCTCGAGGTACTCGTGGGGGACGTGGGTGCGGCGAAGCTGGGAGTCGATACGCCGACCTGGAGCCGGCTCGCGGAATCGGTTGACCTCATCGTGCATTCAGCCGCATTGGTCAATCACGTGCTGCCCTACAGCCAGTTGTTCGGGCCCAACGCCCTCGGCACCGCCGAGATCATCAAGCTGGCCATCACCAGGCGACTCAAACCGGTCGACTACATCTCGACGGTTGCCGTGACGGCGCTGTCCGACGGCACGTACGTCGGCGAGGATCTGGATATTCGGGTGGCCAGCCCGTCGCGCTCCCTGGCCACGTCCTACGCCGGCGGCTATGCGACGAGCAAGTGGGCAGGCGAGGTACTGCTGCGGGAAGCCAATGACCTCTGTGGACTGCCGGTCACGGTGTTCCGGTCGGACATGATCCTGGCGCACAGCACGTATACCGGCCAGGTCAATGTCACCGACATGTTCACGCGCCTCGTCCTCAGCGTCGTCGCCACCGGCCTGGCCCCGAAGTCGTTCTACCAACTCGACTCGGCAGGGAATCGGCAACGCGCCCACTATGACGGGCTCCCAGCGGATTTCACGTCGGCGGCGATCACAATCCTGGGTGCGCGGGGCATCGCCGGGTACCACACCTACAACCTCCTCAACACTCACGACGACGGGATCTCCCTGGACCAGTTCATCGACTGGCTGATCGCCCACGGGCAG
The DNA here is from genome assembly GCF_032162605.1 of Mycobacterium sp. Classification (GTDB taxonomy): domain Bacteria; phylum Actinomycetota; class Actinomycetes; order Mycobacteriales; family Mycobacteriaceae; genus Mycobacterium. Next base: position 5,681 of record NZ_JAVROT010000445.1, read on the forward strand.
CCCATCGAACGCATCGACGACTACGACGAGTGGCGGAACAGGTTCGAGGACGCGATGAAGGCGTTGCCGGACGATCAGCGCAAGAATTCGGTGCTGCCGCTGATGAGCGCCTACGCGCACCCGGCGCCCCCGGCGGGCGGTATTGGTATGTCGGCCGAAAAATTCCGCGCCGCAGTGCAATCCGCCGAAATCGGGACCGCCAGAGATGTGCCGCACCTGTCGGAGGAGCTGATCGAAAAGTACATTGCCGATCTGCACCAGCTGGGCATGCTGGGCGGCATCGAGGCAGCGGGGCGATGACCCTTGCGAACGTCTCGGCGTGCTGCTCGGGTTTCTCAGCGGCGTCGGATGGTGTTGGTTGGGGCGGGGCGCCTCGAACGCCATGCGGCGTTGGTGTAAGCCAGACCCTAGGGCCGGCAGTAAGAGGTCGCCCCGCCGTTTTGAGTGTCCCACCTGGGTCGACGGTTGTGCAATACCTGTATCGGTCAATCGCCGAGTTAGCCCGTGCAGTCAGGGAGCGACGGCGGTGCTGCTCGGATCGATCAGGACCTTGGCGTGTGTCTCGGGGTCCCTGAGCGCGTCGAAAGCCGTTGCGACGCCGCCGAGTCCGACCGTTCCGGTGATCAGGGGCGAACCGTCCAGTTTGCCGTCGGCCAGCAGGTACAGCGTGTCGCGGAACTCCAGCGGCGTGTAACCGAACACGAACCGCATGTCGATCTCCTTGCTGATCGCCATCACCGGCCTCAGTTTGTCCTCGCCCATGCAGACACCAACCACCACGACGCGTGAGTTCAGCGGCGCAGCGCCGATCACGCCGTCGAGCATCCCTGGCACGCCGACGCATTCGAAGATGACCGGCCGCTTGGGGCCAGCCGCACCGAGAACGTCCACCGCGCGGTAGACGTGCGACCACCCCGGCAGCCGCCGAAGTTTCTCCATCGACGCCATCCCGAGCTCGTACAGGGCGGGGGCGGTGGTGAGCACGCCCCTGGTGGCGGCCGCACGCGCGTAGGGAGAGTACACCGCGGGATCCACCACGACATCGGCACCGCAGCGTGACGCGAGAGCCCTTCTCCCGGCCGAGAAGTCGCTTGCGACGACGGTGCGCACCCCACGTGCCTTCAGGTGGCTGATGACCGAGAGCCCAACCGGACCGCAGCCCACCACGATCGCGACGTCGCGCCGACCGATCTCGCTGCGGCGCACGGCGTGCAGCGCCACGGCCATCGGTTCGGTCAGCGCGGCGAGGTCGGGCGACAGACCGTTGGGGACGACGAAGCTCATCGCCGCCTCCGCAAGCACCTGCTCGGCGTATCCGCCTGGCGCCAACGGGGAGAGTCCGGTCAGGTGCACGCCGCCGTTGGCCCGGACCAAGGGGAAGGACACGACGAGCGCGCCGTCGGTGAACGACTTGGCGACCCCGCGGCCACGCTCGGCGACCTCACCGCAGAACTCGTGGCCCATCACGACGGGCGTATCGGCCCGCATGAAGTCCGGATAGCCGATCTCCGACATCACGTCCTGAAGCTCGTCGGCATGGTCCTTCGCGTGCAGGTCGGATCCGCAGATGCCGCATCGCCGCACCGCGAGGACGAGTTGGCCCTTCTGCGGCTGCGGATCGGGGAGTTCGACGACGTCGAGTGAACCGTGCGCGCAACTGACCGCCTTCACCGCGGCACCTCCGCGGCATCGACGCGGCGCAACGCGTCAGCGGTCAGGTCCATCAGCGAGGCATAGCCGTCGATGCCCAAGATGAGATCGGCCTCGCCGAGCAGCGACCGTAGGACGTGGACCACGCCGTCGACGCCGCCGAGCGCCATGCCGTATGCGTAGGGCCGCCCGACACCGACGGCGGTGGCGCCGAGCGCGAGCGCCTTGACGATGTCGGCGCCGCTGCGGATACCGGAGTCGAACAGCACCGGCACCCCCGCGGCAGCCTCGACGACGCCAGGCAGGCAGTCGATCGCGGGCAGGCCGCCGTTGGCCTGCCGCCCGCCGTGATTCGAGCAGTAGATGCCGTCGACGCCACCGTCGATGGCACGTCGGGCATCGTCGGGATGTTGGATGCCCTTGACCAGGAGCGGAAGCTTGGTCAGCGACCGCAACCACGGCAGGTCGTCCCAGGAGAGCGAGTTTCCGAACACCGAGATCCACTTGAGGATCGCGCCCTGAGGGTTCTCGTCGGGTGTCTGCGGCAACGACGCGAGGAACACGGGATCGCTGGTGTAGTTCGACAGGCAGTGCCCGCGCAGCTGCGGGAAGTTCGACGTCGAGAGGTCACGCGGACGCCAACCGGGTACCCACGTGTCGAGCGTGACGACGATGCCCTTGTACCCGGCGGTCTCGGCACGCGAGACGAGGCTTGCGGCCAGGTCGCGGTCCGTCGGGGTGTAGAGCTGGAAGAAGCCCGGCGTATCACCGAATTCGGCGGCGACCTGCTCCAGCGGGTCGGCCGTCAGCGTCGAGACCACCATGGGCACCCCGGTTCGGGCGGCGGCTCGCGCCGCGGCGAGGTCACCGTGACCGTCCTGCGCGCAGAGCCCGATGACGCCGATCGGCGCCATGAAGACCGGCGACGGCAGGGTCAGACCGAACAGCTCGACCGAAACGTCTCGTTCCTTGGCGCCGACGAACATCCGCGGCATCAGGCCCCAACGCTCGAAGGCCGTGACGTTGACGCGCTGCGTGCGTTCATCACCCGCGCCGCCGGCGACGTAGGACCACAATGACGGAGACATGGCGGCCTGGGCCTTGGCCTCGAGTTCTGCGAACGCCATCGGAAGCGATGGTAGGACACCAGAAAGGCCCTGCAGATAGATCTCGAGTTGATAGTCACCGAATGCCATGGGCCAAGCGTGCCAGCCCAACCTCACCCGGCGGTCTGAGACTCCGTTTTTGCCAGTTCGGCCTTCCACTGCCGGAACGTCTCTTCGGTGCGTCCGCGCCGCCAGTAGCCGGATATCGACGCCCACTTCGCGTCGACGCCCCGCGCCTTGCGGATGTAGGACCGCAGGTTGTGCATCACTGCCTGGGCTTCGCCGTGGATGAAGACCTGTACCTGGCCCGGCAGCCACGGGGCTTCCTTGACTGCCGCGATCAACGGCGCCTGGTCACCTGCCATCTCCTCGGGAACGAGGTCGGCGCGGCCTCCGCGGTAGATCCAGCGGATCTCTACGTTCTCGGGCGCGGTGAGCGTCAGCTCGTCGTCAGGGCCACTGACCTCGATGAACGCTTGACCGACGGCGTCGGGTGGCAATGCTTCGAGTGCGGCGCTGATTGCAGGCAATCCCGCTTCATCGCCTGCCAGCAAGTGCCAGTCGGCCGCGGGGTCGGGTGCGTATGCGCCGCTCGGGCCCATCAGATAGGCCGGGTCGCCCGGGCTGACGGAATCCGCCCACGGTCCGGCCACACCGTGCTCACCGTGGACGACGAAGTCGATGCCGATCTCGCGACGTTCGGTGTCGACGTGGCGCACGGTGTAGGTGCGGACGACGGGGCGGTGCTCGTCGGGCAGCTCGTTGAAGCTGTCGAGCGTCAATGGCGTCGACAGCGCGGACACGTCGGTGCCGGATCTGGGCAGCACGATCTTGACGTAGGAGTCGGTGAACTCGGTGGGCTTGAAGGTCTCGAAGCCGCCGCCGAGTACGACCCGGATCATGTGCGGCGTCAGCTGTTCGCTGCGTACCACTTCGAATGTGTGGATCGGACGCCCTGCCACAGTCACCTCATAACGATCGTTGATTGCCCTCATCGACTATACGAGCGGGCACGCCGGGGTGGCGGCCTACCGCGCGAGCTTGATTCGCCATCGTCCGTCGTGACGGACCGCCAGACCAGCGAGTTCCAGGGTCGCCAGCGGGCCCAACAACTGGGTTGGCGGAACGCCCGCCTCCACTGCGATCTGGTCCACGGTGCGGAAGCCGCGCGCCGGCAGCGCGTCGTAGACCCGCGACTCGGCATCGGTCAGTCCGTCCAGCGGTGAGGTGGGCCGATCGGGTTCCGGTGCGAGTTCGCCTGCCGCTCCGACCAATTCGACAACCTCGTCGACGCGTGTCACGAGGAAGGCCCCGTCCCTGATCAACACGTGGCATCCGGCGGATGCCGACGACGTCACCGGCCCGGGAACGGCGCACACGGGGCGTCCGAGTGCTTTCGCCCAGCCGGCGGTGTTGGCAGCGCCACTGCGCAAGCCTGCCTCGACCACCACCGTGGCACCGGAGAGCGCGGCCACCAGACGATTCCGGGTCAGGAACCGATGGCGAGCGGGACGAACGCCTGGCGGATACTCACTGACGAGCAGTCCCTGCTCGCCGATGCGGCGCAGCATCGCGGTGTGTGCGGCCGGATAGGGCACGTCGACGCCGCCCGCAAGCACCGCGACCGTGAGACCTTCGACGCCAAGTGTCGCCCGGTGTGCCATGCCGTCGATGCCGAAGGCGCCGCCGGAGACGATCGCAACGTCGCGCTCTGCGAGCCCGGCGGCAAGATCGGCGGCCTGATGTTCGCCGTACGACGTCGCCGCGCGAGTGCCGACGATCGAGCATGCGCGCTCAGCGACGTCGGCGAGCGATTCCTCCCCCACCACCCACAGCACCAAGGGCGCACGGCCTGCGGGCCTGTCGCGCTCATTGACACCGCGGAAGCTGGTGAAGGCGAGGAATGGCCATTCCGGATCATCGGAGGTGACGAGACGACCGCCCAGCCGGGCCAGAATGTCGAGATCGTCCACGGCGCAATCGATTTCCCGCCGCGCCTCGGTGAGCTCCGCCAGCCCTTCTGTCACGTCACCGCGCCTGATCCGCTCTGCGGCCTCGAGGGGTCCGACGGCGGCCACCAATTCGGCCAAGTCCTTCGACGGCGGTTCGACGACCCGCGAAAGGTACGCCCATGCCCGGCTGTCGTCGCTCATCGCGCACCCCCGGCCTGGCGAAAGCTCAACGCGGTGTTCACGTCGTCCAGTACCGGCGAGGTACGCCCCGCCAAATCGGCAATGGTCCACGCGACGCGGAGAGTGCGGTCGACGCCACGGATACTGAGTTCACCTCGGTCGAGGGCGGCCCGCAATGGTGCCATCACCGCTCGATCAGGCCGAAACCGTCGCCGCAGCAGGGCTCCGCTGACCTCGGCATTGGTGCGAACGCCGTGAGGAGTCCACCGCGACGCGGCGGCTGCCCGGGCCGCGGCCACCCGGTCGCGCACCGTCGCAGTGGACTCGCCGTCCTCGGCGTTGATCTCGCCGGACCGGACCGGATGCAACTCCACGCGAAGGTCGACGCGGTCCATCAGAGGCCCGGACAGCTTGCCCAGATATCGTCGTTTGACGACCGCCGCGCAGATGCAGTCACGCGAGTTGGCCGGGGCACATGGACACGGGTTCGCTGCCATGACGAGCTGGAAGCGAGCGGGATAGTGGGCGACGCCGTCGCGGCGCGCGAGGCGAATCTCACCGTCTTCCAACGGCGTTCGAAGTGCCTCGAGCACGCTGGAACTGACCTCGGCACACTCGTCGAGGAACAGCACCCCGCGATGCGCTCGGCTGACCGCGCCCGGACGCGCGATGCCCGAACCACCGCCCACCAGCGATGCGACCGTGGAGGTATGGTGCGGCGCGACGAATACCGGCCGGGTGATGAGCGGAGTTCCGCCGGACAGCAGCCCCGCCACCGAATGAATCGCCGTCACCTCAAGTGACTCTTCGTGAGTCAAAGGGGGCAAGAGGCCCGGAAGGCGTTGTGCCAACATCGTCTTGCCGACGCCCGGCGGTCCGGTCAGCATCAGGTGGTGCGCACCTGCGGCGGCGACCTCGACGGCGAACCTGGCGTGCGACTGCCCCACGACGTCGGCGAGATCGGCAACCGGCTCCGTCTCCGTCGCCGCGTCCATGATCCTGTCGCAGAGTGAGCACTTGCCCTCCAGCCAGGCCTGCAGCTGACGTAGCGTTCGCGCACCCCACACCTGAATGCCATCGACGAGACTGGCCTCGGCAAGGTTGTCAATCGGCACCACCACCGCGGACCAGCCCTCCCGCTTGGCGGCCAGCACCGCGGGCAGCACTCCCTTGACCGGTCGAACCCGCCCGTCGAGCGCCAATTCACCAAGCAGGACGGTCTTGTCCAGCCGCGCCCACGACTTCTTCAGATGCGCCGAGAGCACCGCGACCGAGAGAGCGATGTCGTAGACCGAGCCCACCTTCGGCAGCGTGGCCGGCGAAAGCGCCAGGGTCAGCCGCGCCATCGGCCAGGTGTTGCCGCAGTTCGTGATCGCCGCACGAACCCGATCGCGAGCCTCCTGCAGCGCGGCGTCGGGAAGCCCAACGAGGTGCACGCCGGGCAACCCCGAGGTGATGTCCGCCTCGATCTCGACGATCGCGCCGTCCACTCCGCGCACCGCCACCGAATACGCGCGCCCCAGCGTCATCACCCCACCCCCTGCAGATGGGTGATCTCAGGCGTCGGACCGTGACCGATCCGCACGCCGACGACGTCGATGCGCACCTGTGCCCAACCGGTGTCCTGGCCGGCGAGCCACACCCCCGCGAGTCTGCGCAACCGCCGCACCTTCTGCGGTGTCACCGCCTGCGCGACGCCACCGTACAGGTCAGTGGTCCGCGTCTTCACCTCGACGAACACCACCACCCGCGCCGCGGTGTCAGCGGCGATCACGTCCAGTTCGCCGTATCGGCACCGCCAATTGCGAGCCAGCACCCGCAGTCCACTCGCGGTCAGATGGTCGACCGCCAGTTGCTCACCGAACGCGCCGATCTGCGCACGATTCCACGTCTCCGTCATGGCCATACCCTGGAGCGGTGCCACGACACACCGATTGAGACCTCAGCCAGTTGCGCACAGTCGCGGATTCATCCACAGCGCAGCATTCGACCGCCCATAACCGGCCGCTACTCGAAGGTGAAGAGGATCTTGCCCTCTCGACCTTGCCGGGTCGCGGTCGCGAACGCCTCCTTGAAGTCGTCCAGGGTCGCCGTCGCCGCGACGCGCGCACTCAGTGTGCCGTCGGCGACGAGGTCGATCACTTCGCGGTAGGCGGCCTGAACTTGCGCCGCATCAGCGCGTTGCGTCCAGTTGAGCAGCCAGAATCCTGTCAGGTTCGCGTGATTGCCGATCAGGTCCACGAGATCCACCTCCGATGGCCGACCCGACAGGTATGCGTAGGTGACCAGGCTCGCGCCGAAGCGAAGTCGGTGCGCCAGTTCGGTGCTCGCCGAGCCTCCGATCGAGTCGACTGCGAGGTCCAGTGTCTGCTTTCCCAGCGCGTCGGCCAGCTTCACCGCGAGGTCGTCGCCGTCGACTACGACCAGATCCCCGCCCCAGCTGCGGACCTGTTCGGCGGCCGCCTCTCGGCGAACCACGCTCAGCGTGCGATGGCCAAAGTGCTTGGCGAGTTTGACGAGATACTCCCCCACTGCCGAGTTGCCTGCGGTCTGCCCGATCCAGCGGTCCTCGGCGTCGGGGTTGCCGTAGTCGCGCAGCAGCCGCAGCGCCGTCATGGGGTTGATGCCGACCATCGCCAACTGGAGCACGTCGGCTCCCTCTGGGGCGAGTACGACGTCGGTGACGGACGCGACTAGATGCGTCGCCCACGTGCCGTGGCGGTAGCTCGGCAACAGCACGACACGAGCTCCCAGCAGCGCGTCATCGACCTCTGGTCCAACCGCCGTGATCCGGCCCACCCCCTCCGCGCCGACGTCGGAATGCCGTGGCGGGGTGAGGAAGTACTGGCCCGTGATGTAGAGGAAGTCCGACGCGTTGATCGTGGCGGCCGCCATTTCGACCACTACCTGCCCGGGGCCAGGTGTCAGCGAGTCGAACTCCACCAGTGACACCACGTCGGCGGGTCGCCCAATGGCCTCGATCTGAAGTTTGCGCATTGTCGTACCTCTCACGATGGTGTTGCAATCAATCCTGTTTGACGACGTGCAGGGCACACAACGGCCCGTCGAGCTGCATCAGCCGACCACCGTCCCGGAGCCCCCCGACGTAGACCGCCGCGAAGCCGAGCGCGTCGCCGAATTCGGCGAATGCCGAGTTCGCATCGTCGTCGTCGCCGGCGTGGAAGAGAACCTGCCGACCGTCGTGATGGCGGGGATCCGGCGCGATGAAACTGGCGTACATCGCGTTGAACGCCTTGACCACCGTCGCGCCAGGGACGTGCCTGGCCACCCATTCACTCCCGGTCTCGTCGCCCAGGTCGGCGCGCCCGGCGTACGTCGGCTCGACCTGCGCGAACTGATTGGTGGCGTCCACGACGGTGCGGCCGGTCCAGTCCCCGATCTCGGCCACGACGTCGGGCACCTTCACGAAGGGCACCGCGAGAACGACCAGGTCGGCATCCGCGGCCTGCTGCACGGTGGCCGCGACGGTGTCACCACCCAGTTCCACAACGACGTCGCGGAGGCTGGCGGGGCCGCGACTATTGCTGAGCCGCACGGGAATTCCTGCGGCCACACAGCGTCGTGCTATCGCCTGCGCCACCGGGCCGGCACCCAAGATGCCCACGCTGTCGACCATCGCCACACCTCTCCGCTTCCCACTTCACGCTACACATTATGGATCAATCAGTCAATAACTGGGACATGCGTCGGCCGTCCGGCGACGGCCGCTAGTGCGCGCCCGCACGCGGCAGCAGCGCAATGAAGTGCTCTGCCGCGGCCTCCATGCGTGCCGGTGTGTAGCCCGCCTTGCGCAGGGCCTCCGAGCCGCGAAGGAACGTGAGAACCAGCAGCGCCAGCTGGTCCGAATCGGCGCCGGGATCGATGTCACCATCGCGCTGGGCCGCCGCGAAGGTCTCCGCCAACAGTGCCTGATACTTCTGCATCGACGCCTTGACGCGACGGGTCACGTCCTTGTCGGTGGAGCCCAATTCGGCCGCGCTTTTGGCCATCAGACAGCCACGCCTAGCCGAGGCTGCAGTGGTGTCCGCCAGGTTCCTGATGTGGCCCGCCAGGCGTTGGAATGCGGAACCCTCGGATTCGGTCAGATCCGCCGAGACTCCGGCCATCGTGACCGCGCAGTACTCGTCGAGGGCGCGTAGGTACAGCGCGTGCTTGTCCCCGAAGGCGCCGTAGAGACTGCCCCGCCCCAGACCGGTCGCCTCGGTCAAGTCGTCCAGTGACGTGCCCGCGTAACCCGCGGACCAGAACTGGTCGCGCGCTGCAGTGACGACATCCTGCTCGGTGAATTTGCGTGGGCGTGCCATGTGTCGATCATACCCATTGTTAACCGATCATTCAAAAACTTCTGCAGGGGGCCTTCCGCCGACGACAGAGGACGCGCATCTGCCCCGACCTCGGCCGTGCAAGGATGGGCCGCATGGTTGGCCGAACGCGTCGCAGGCGAGGCGGATTCATCGGCGATGGCCGACCGGCGCGGGCGTCTGCCCTGGTCATCTCCTTTTTCGCCGCCCTTTCCGCCGTCCTCGTGGCAGGCTGCACGTCTGGCGGCATCGTGAACACCGACGACGCGCGACCGACCACGCAGACCAGCACCTCGGCCCCGCCTCCGCTGCCAGTACCTGCCAACAACGACAACCTCGCGAACGCCTTCGACTACGCCGCACAGCAGAACGGCGAGACGGGCTACTACTTCACCAGCCCGAGCAAGCGATGGGTGTGTGCCGTCATCCCACGGGAGACGGCCGGTTGCCAGTCGTCGACGGGCTCGACCATCCCGATCAAGGGCGCCCCGGACACCGTGGCGGGACCGCAGGGCAAGGACGCCTCTCCGAACGCCATTCAGGTGGGCATCGAAACGGACCCGCAATTCGCGGCGCTCGAGGCACCCGGATACGCCCTCGTTCCCGGGCCCGCGGCCGTTCTGCCGTTCAACGAAGTGCTCATCGTGGCGGGGTTTCGATGCAACGTGCAGGAGGCGACGGGCATCTCCTGCGCCAGTGAAGTGTCCGGCAAGGGCTTCACGTTCAGCGCCGACGAATACACGCTTCGGTATACGGATCTACCCGCGTAGGTACGCCTCGCGGCTACGACGAGAGCGCGTCGAACAGCGTGGCCAGTTGACTCGGCGAGATGTCGACGCCGCACTGGTTCTTCACGTCCTTCAGCGGCTGGACGATGTTGTTCAGGTCGAAGAACTCGCCCGGGTGGGCGGTGAAGTAGCCCCGCACCGAGGTCCTGGCGTCCGCCGCTGGCTGGTTCGCCGCCGCGGTCAGGACGTCGTCGGCACCCGGGTGGGCATCGAGGTAGCCGCCGGCGGCGGCCAGCACCCCGCTTGCCGTTGCCGCGAATCCACTCGCCTTGCACGGCGCGGCGTTGGCCGCAGGCAGCGCAACCGCGCCCGCGATGACCGCACCAACCGCGCACGCGCCGAAGGTCGCCACGGTTCCGCGGCGCAAAGAGGTGGCAATCAGGTTCATGGCGTCGATTCCTTCGGTGTCTCGGATGGGCCGTTTCCCACATGCAGTCCTACGTGTCAAGGACAGCGCATACGGACGACGTGCACAGTCAACGTACAGAACTATCAGCCGATCAACGGACACAAACCGTTTCGCCTCCGCACGTGTCAGACCCCCGGGTTACTTTCGCCCGATCACCCACCACCCGAGGAGACCTCGATTGCGCACACCCATCCGTCACGGCGAAGTCATGCTGCTCCCGGTGAGCGCCGCCCCGTCGGGTACCGCCGAGAAGGTCACCAGCTGCATCGTCGGACACAGCGAGTCCGGCCACCACCACGTCCTCGACAGCGATCGGGAGTTCGCCAAGATCGTCTCCGCGAGCGGGACGCTGTACGTCGACCTCGACGTCCCCACCCGCCTGTCGCACCAGAAGGACCACGATCGCCATCGCGAACTGGAGGTGCCCGCGGGCGCGTGGCGCGTCGTCCGCAAGATGGAGTTCGACGTTCAGTCCCGCGTGGAGTAGAGCATCAATCGCTCGCAAGTGACGTACAGCGCCTTCCCATCCGCATGCCAGGTATGTTTGTTAGGTAATCCTCACCTTAACGGCGCTGCAGGGCGACGACCTGCGCGGGAAGGAACCACTTCATGCGGACACCCTGGAAGCGGGTCGGCGCGCTGGTGTCCGCCGTCATCCTCGCAGCGGGTTTGGCGGCGTGCTCGTCGTCAACCGACGAGTCCGACGGACTGCTGATCTACAACGCCCAGCACGAGTCGCTCACCAAGGAGTGGATCGACGCCTTCACCAAGGCGACCGGCATCGAGGTGACGTACCGCCAGGGCGGCGACACCGAGCTAGGCAACCAGTTGATCGCCGAGGGCGCCTCGTCACCGGCCGACCTCATCCTCACCGAGAATTCGCCCGCGATGGCCGCAGTCGAGAAGGCCGGGCTGTTCGCCGACGTCGCCCCGGTCACGATCGCGCAAGTCCCTGCGCTGTACCGGCCCACCACCAACAAGTGGACCGGAGTCGCCGCACGCACGACGGTGTTCGCCTACGACAAGTCCAAGCTCACCGAGGATCAGCTGCCGAAGTCGATCATGGATCTGCAGCAGCCGGTTTGGAAGGCCCGGTGGGGCGCACCGCCCGTCAAGCCCGACTTCCAGGCGATCGTGGCGGCCATGTTGCAGCTCACCGGAGAGCCTGCGACCTCGGCGTGGCTCACAGGGATGAAGACGAACGCCGAGATCTTCCAGGACAACATCGCCACCCTGCGGGCCATCAACGCGGGCGAGGTCGACGGCGGCGTGATCTACCACTACTACTGGTTCCGGGATCAGGCCAAGACCAAGGGGATCAGCGGCAATGTTGCGCTGCACTACTTCCGAAACTCCGATCCCGGTGCCTTCGTCTCCATCTCCGGTGGTGGTGTACTCGCGTCGAGCAAGAAGAAGGACCAGGCGAGGGAGTTCCTGACCTTCATCACCAGCAAGGCCGGTCAGGAGGTGCTGGAGAACGGCACGTCCTTCGAATACCCCGTGGCCAGCGGTGTACCGGCCAACCCTGCCCTGGTGCCGCTCGCTGACCTTCAGGCGCCTTCCGTCAACCCCTCGGACCTCGACGCGCAGAAGGTCACCGACCTGATGACGAAGGCCGGTCTGCTCTAGATGAGGCCGAGGGTGATCGCCGTCGAGACGGCACCGACGCCAACCCGCGCGGTAACCGTTGGACGTGCGGGCTCCCGCCCAGGGCCGATGCTCATCGGCACCGTCGCGCTCCTGGTCGCGGCGACGTTCGTGCCGCTCGGCTACGTCGCATGGTCGGTGGTGTCCACTGGGCCTTCGCAGGCGTACACCCTCGTCGCGCGACCACGCGTCGGGGAGCTGTTGGTCAACACGATCGGGCTGGTCGTCGTGACCGTGCCGCTGTGCGTCGTCGTCGGCGTCGGCACCGCCTGGTTGGTGGAGCGCAGCGACGTGCCGGGGCGCGCGGCATGGCGTCCCCTGTTCGTCGCGCCACTGGCCGTGCCCGCGTTCATCAACAGCTATGCGTGGGTCAGCGTCATCCCCTCTTTGAACGGTTTCTGGGCGGGCGTCGTCGTATCGACGATGTCCTACTTCCCGTTCGTCTACGTACCCGCCGCCGCAACGCTTCGCAGGCTCGACCCCGCGATCGAGGAGTCCGCCCGCGCACTGGGTTCCAGCCCGGCCGGCGCCTTCTGGCAGGTGGTGTTGCCTCAGCTGCGGCTAGCGATCCT
>NZ_JAVROT010000446.1:0-3811 GCF_032162605.1 Mycobacterium sp.
CACCCGATCCGGTGTGCACCCAGCTCGAACCAGTTCGCGGGCCGACGCCGCGGCGCGCCGTCGAGTGCCGCGTGCGCTGCTCGCAGCGCTCCTGGGGGGGTTGGCGTTCGGCGGCGGCTACACCGTCGCGATGCAGAAGACCGTCACGCTCGTCGTCGACGGCTTCCCCGTCACGGTGTCGACGCTGAGCAGCAGGGTGATCGACGTGGCGCGGGACAACGGCTTCGCCGTCGGTGACCGCGACGAGCTCCACCCGGGCGGCGACCAGCCGGTACGACAGTCCGACACCATCGTGCTGCGGCGCGGTCGGCCGTTGCAGCTGTCGATCGATGGCGGCCCGACCACCCGGGTGTGGACGACCTCGGGCACCATCGCCGAGGCCCTGAAGCAGCTGTCGCTGAGCGATGCCCTGCCCACCGAGGCGGCTCGCACCAGCCCGGTACCGCTGGCCGGAATGGCGTTGCCGGTGATCACCGCGAAGGACGTTCACCTCGACGACGGCGGGGTGGCGAAGGACTGGCACCTGGCCGCGCTCAACGTCGGCCTGCTGGTCGCCGCGACCGGTACACCGCTGCAGCAGGACGACAAGGTGGTGCCCCCGGCGTCCACCCCGGTCACCGCGCGCATGCGGATCGCGGTCATCCGCATTCGGACCCGGACCGTGGCCGTGCGCATCCAGCTGCCGCCGCAGGTGTACCGCATCCAGGATCCGACGATGAACACCAGCCGCCACGTCGTCGAGGACCCCGGTGCTCCGGGGATGCAGGACGTCACCTACGCGGTGTCGATCGTCAACGGCGTCGCCACCGGGCGACAGGCCGTGCGGAACGCGATCGTGATACCGGCCCGACCGACCGTGCTGCGGATCGGCGCCAAGCCCGGCACCGCGGTCCCGCCGGTGCTCGACGGCGCGGCCTGGGATGCACTGGCCGCGTGTGAATCCGGCGGCGACTGGGCCGTCAACACCGGCAACGGTTTCTACGGCGGCCCGCAATTCGACCAGAACACCTGGCAGCGCAACGGCGGATTGCGTTACGCACCGCGCGCGGACCTGGCCACCCGAGAAGAGCAGATCGCCATCGCCGAGGTCACGCGGACGCGGCAGGGCCGTGGCGCCTGGCCGGTGTGCGGCGCCAGACTGTAGATCGATCACCGCCGTCCACGCGGGGATTGGCTCGACACGCTGCGCTGGCGTCCGGCGCCACGCGTCCGCAGAGCGAGCCGTTCTGTAGCGGCCGGCCCAACACATTCGAGGGCGTGTCCGGCACATCGGTATGCATCTGAGCGTTCCCTGCCAACGCCTTGCGCCACAGCGCAATCCCGGCCCGGCGCCGCTACCCTCAACGTCGACGACTGTCACGGACGGGCCCTCGCCCACCGCCTCGGCAACGGTCCCCTGTACCGGTGCTTCAAGCGTGTTCGGTGGCTGTGGGGCGACCCGACGTTCACCTGGCCCTCACCCCGCCGAGGCGGTCTGTCCGGGCACTCCCCCATGCCGAGCACTGAGCGCACCGCACCGACGCCGCCACCCGGTGAAGGACAAGTCGCCGCCCACATCGGATTCGTCGCCGGCGCGCGGCCCGAGGCAGACGAGGGCGCCAACACCAGACCGTCACGTTGTGCTCCCATGTTTCGAAGGTCGATCGTCCCAACCCGTTCGTCCGGACTAGGACATCACCATCTGTTCGCCCGGACCGAGAGATGTGCGCGTCGTGAAGTTATCCACAGGACTCGGGATCGGCGTTGGTTGTCCACAGGCAACGTTCTACGCGCTACCGCCGGAGGACTAGGACAGCGACACTACTGCCCAACAACGGTTTTGAGAGGAGGGCGCCGCGATGAGTACCTGGACTCTGAACGTCCTCGGCGCGGCCGAAGCCAACATTGCGGCCGAAGCCAACATTGTCGTCACCGGCGCAGCTGCGGATAGGGCCGCCGCGGCTAGTGACGCGGTCGACGCTCTCGCGTCGGCGCTTCTGTGCCACGCCGACCTGGGCCAGCGCCGTTACACCGTGAGGATCGACGACACCTTGTTGGCCATCCTGGTAACCGGTCGCGATCACCACGGTTCCAACCTGAAGTGTCTCGAGGCACTCACCGCGACGATTCGACATTCCACCCTGATCAGCTGAACGCGAGTCCGACGCGGCTCGCCGCCTGCCCGGCCTATCAACACGCTGGGCCCCGAGGTTCTGTGGCGCAGCGGAATTGGCGCCGACCAAACGCCCCAAGCCAGCCTGCGGCTGGATGGCGACGCTGCGCGCCGCCGCGTCCGTAGCCACTCACCTTTTTGCCGTTAGCGCTCTCCCAGTGTGGCCGACGGGGGCCCCGACTGTGTCAACCCACGCCGCTATTCACGCTCGCCCGTTCTTCGCTGCGTGTCGCTGGCGCGCCACTGCGCTACGCCCGTGCGGCTCCGACGAATCTCGCCCCACCCTGCTCGCTCCCGCTCACGGCGAAATTCGCCTCCAGCGCGGCGGCTCAAGGGGTTGACACAGCCACCCCGCCGGCCCCCCAGAGCGCAGCCAACCGGCTATCTCCACTCACTCAAACACGAGGTGAACCAACATGTCCCGATCCACACGCACTCTGCACGTCGTCCCAGCCGCCATGATCACACGCAGCGTCGCCGTGATCCTCGGCGACGTCCAGTCCGACATCACCGTCTACCACGCGCAGACCAGCTACGCGCGCATCGGTCTGACCTTCGGGACGACGTTGATGAGCCTCTACTCCGCCTCCGCGGCCCAAGGGCTGCTCGAGGCCTTCGCCGCCGCACGCGCCGCCATGGTGCAGATACCCCGAGAGCTCCCCGCCCCGGCCGCACCACCATACGAGCCATTCGTCAAAACCACCCTGGCCATCGAGTGGACCAGCAGGCCCACCTACTGCGCGGTCCCCCAAAACGGGCCGAACAAGGCCAACAACACCATCACCCACTGGATCGACCTGCACTGCGGTCCAATCACCTTCCAGATCCGCGACCAACGCGGCCTCAAGTCGACCCTGGAGCTCCTCACCCGAACTCACAAGACCGCGATAGCAGTGTTCCTCGACGGTCCACAGCACGCCGACGACCCCACCTCCGACGACTACCGCTGGCCACAGTAGGAGCCACCACAGGCCCGGCTGGATCCCCAGAGGTCCGGCCGGGCCCACCCGGTTGCCGACATCGCGGTCGCCCGGAATCCGCTGTTTCAATACGGCGCAGGCCGTTGCGCAGTCCCGCACTGACGACCCGTTCCGACTGTTCATCGCGCATCTACTGCTCGGGACTGCCACCCACCAGCCAGCTGGCAGATAACACTTTCGGACACCACGACCATGCGGAGCTACGCAGCACCCGCGAACCGCTCCACGAACCGCGTCCGTTGGCCGTCACGTCCCGTGAAGTGCCAAGCATCCAACAGGGATTCAGCCTGCCAGCAGAGGAAACCTACGGTCACCCCTAGGAAAGCTGCAACGCCGCCCAAGGACTCCTGGAGGCCTTCGACGCCGCCCGCGGCCACACGGTGCACCTGCCCCGCCAGATCCCCACCCCCCGCACCGAGGCCGACTTCGTCCGCGTCGCCCTGGCCATCGAATGGACCCGCCGGGCCGACTACGCCGTCATCGCCCAGGTCGCCCCCAACAAGCTCAACAACGCCGCCGTGCACTGGCTGGACCTCTACACCGGACCGGTCACCTGGCAGATCCGCGACCGAGCCGGCCTAATCTCCACCATCGACCTACTCACCGAAGTCCACCGCACCGCCACCGTCGTCTTCCCCGACGGAGCCGAACACGCCACCAACCCCACCACCCACGACTG
>NZ_JAVROT010000447.1:0-15313 GCF_032162605.1 Mycobacterium sp.
TAGCACGCCCGAGGATTTCATAACGGTCGCGGCCGAAGACTGGGTGGTTGTTGGTACCTTTCTGGCCGTCGCGTTGGTGGCCAATTCCCTCGCGTACCTTGCCCGCGCACGCGCCGAAGAGTTGGACCAACGCCGACGGGAAGCGGAGCTCGCTGCCGAGTTGGCCGGCTTGATGTTGCGCGCTGGCGATTTGCGCCCTTCGCTGGACACAGCGGCGCAACGCCTGGCTCAGGTGCTCGGGCTGTCTTCGGCCGGGCTCGAACTCGGCGCGGTGCCCGCAGACGACCGCCACTGCGCGATCCCGCTGTGTGACGGTGCCACAGTGCTTGGAACGCTGCTGGTTCCTGCCGACCTGCCGAGGCCGACGGCGCAGCGGGTGCGGGAGCGCGTAGTCCCGTCCCTGGAAGCGCTGCTGGCCGAGGCCCTAGACCGTGAGGCGATCAGCGATGCGCTGGAAGCCAGTCGCAAGGAGTTGGAGCGGTTTTTTGAGCTGTCCTCGGATCTGACCTGCATCGCTGGCCTCGACGGGCGCTTCAGACGGGTCAATCCGGCCTTCGAGCGGACACTGGGATATTCGCGAAAGGAACTGTTGGAGCGGCCCTTTGGAGATCTCGTTCATCCTGAGGATCGACATGGTGCTTTGGAGGCGTTCGTCGAGTTGTTCCGCGGGGATCGCGCCGTGCAGTTCGAGGCCAGATGCATCTGCGCCGACGGTTCCGTGGTTTGGCTGGAGTGGAACGTGGTATCGGATCTGGGCTTGATATACGGGGCAGCTCGGGACGCGACCGAGCGCCGCATGCTCACCGAGCAGCAGGTGTCGCTGCGACGGGTCGCGACGCTGGTCGCGCGCGGGGTAGCGCCCTCCGAGGTGTTCTCGGCAGTGGCACGGGAGTTGGCACGGATCCTGGGTGTGGGCAATGCGGCCCTGTTCCGCTACGAGCCCGACGACATGGTGGAGTTGCTTGCGGCCCGCGATGAGCCCGGTTTGCCGAAGATGCCGGTGGGCGAACGCTTTCCACTGGGGGGCGAGAACATCGCGTCGATGGTGTACCACACCGGCCGCACAGCGCGGATAGACAACGATGACACTGCGTCGGGACCGGCGGCGGCGCGGGTACGTGAACTTGGTCTTCGCTCCGGGGTGGGTGTTCCGATCGTGGTCGGCGGGCGCGTGTGGGGCGCGGCAATCGTCGGCTCGTCGCGACCTGAACCGCTGCCCCCCGGCACCGAGGCAGACATGGCGGACTTCACGGACCTCGTGGCGACCGCGATCGCGAACGCCGAGACCCGTGCGCAACTCACCGCTTCGCGCACCCGGATCGTCGCTGCCGCCGATGACGCTCGACGCCGGTTCGAACGCGACTTGCACGATGGCGCGCAACAGCGGCTGGTCTCGTTGGCGCTTCAACTGCGTACGGCAGAGGTGGGCGTGCCGTCTGAACTGCAGCTGCTCAAGGGACAGCTCTCGGCCGTCGTGGTAGGTCTGGCTGGAGCCACTGCAGATTTGCAGGAGCTCTCCCGAGGGATTCATCCCGCGATTCTGTCCAAGGGTGGACTGGGCCCCGCGCTCAAGACGCTGGCGCGTCGCAGTCCCGTCCCGGTCACGCTCAGCGTGGGTGTCGACCGACGACTGCGGGAGCCGGCGGAAGTGGCTGCCTACTACGTCGTCACCGAAGCGCTTACCAACGTGGCGAAGCACGCACAGGCGTCGGAAGTCATGGTGAGTGCCGAGGTCGAGGGCACGAACCTCCGCCTCTCGGTTGAAGATGACGGAACCGGGGGCGCGGATTCCCGAAAGGGGTCTGGACTCACCGGGCTCGTCGATCGTGTTGACGCACTTGGCGGCACGATGGAGATCACCAGCCGAGCGGGAAGCGGGACGTCACTCGTCGTGACGATACCGCTCGAGGTCGAATGACGCTTTAGCATGCCCCAGAACGCCTTTCGGTGCCGGTGGAGTGGCCGAAGCGTTGGCGAAGATGACGTCCACAGCGCCGCACTGCTCGACGATCGATGGGCCCCGGCGCGCACATTGTCGATCGTGCGTTGATCGGCGACCTGCTGCGACCAACGGCCTCCAGACGACGTGACCAGTTGGCCTGCCTCGCATAGGTCGTGTCGACGTCGTCGAGTTTGAGGGCATGGACAACCAAGTGGCTTCCATCGGTCAACTCAGCAGCCATGTCGGCTGACGCTGTAGCTTCCGTGCTCATGAGCAGGGGCCCCTTCTGGTGCGGTTAGCGCCGCGCACGTTGACTTTTGACGTTCCTTGAACGGACACTGTGGCGTCCGAGCATCGTTGCCGACCGGACCATAAGCTACGGTGTCGAGAGCTCCCAAGAGTCGACCGCGACCTCTGCATGGTCCGGGCCGCCAGGATCACTAGGGCAGTGATCACCAGCGGTAGCGCCGGCGCGTAACTGCGCGCATGCAGGAACAGCAGTCCTCCAGCCACGGCGCCCGCGACCAACCCCAAGAGCACGCCGACGAGGCGCGGCAACTCGGACCTCGATCGAGACCCTGCGAAGGTGCCTGCGAATGCGAACAGAGTGAATGTGCCGGCCGTGGTGAAAATCCCTTCCACGCCGAGTGATCGAACCGCCGCGGTCTGGATCCCCATGGCGAGAGAGAACAGGGCGATGAGCACGTCGGCCACCTCGGCCGAGGGGTGTCCGGCCGTTGACAACCACACCACGAGGAAGCTGGCTTCGGCAACCGCCGCGACGATCAATAGGACCGTGACTGCCGGCGGCCACAAACTAGATTCGTTGGAGCGCAGCGCCGTAAACCGCTGTCCGAGGTAAGCCCCCACGGTGAACATCGACAATGCGACGATGACAGGTACGACATCTGGCCCCTCAATCTCCGCGATCCCGAACCCCAGGAATACGAGGTTCCCGGTCATGAACGCCGAGAAGATATTTCCTAGGCCGAAATAGCTGATGGCGTCGACCGCTCCCGAAGCGACTGTCAACGCTACGAGCAGCAGATCGCGCACTGATTCCCGATCTCGACTGCTGGTGCCGGTCGATGCGGACGGAATGTCTAATCTGATCGACGCTTCAGGTGCCATGTCCTGGCCGTGGGATTTTCGTGCCATGACAGCAGCTTGTCTTCTCGGCGTCGAAATGTCGTCACGGCTATCCCACATCCACAGCCCCTGTCAGCCGGAACACCCGGTACCTGCCAGCATGGGTGGCCAACGATGGCCTACCGGAACGCAACTCTGCGATTCTTCCGAAAAGCCGGATTCTGCATAGCAACTCACTAAGGCGCGATCTCTGTTCTTCAGCGACCGTTGCCCAGATGAAGCGCGTGGAGTCCCGAGGACACCCTTCGGGTTTCACGCTGGCGGCCGTACGAGGTTCTGGCTGGCGGGCAGACCCGAAGTCGTGTCTGCGGTGATGACCAACTGCACTTCGGATTCGTCGGATCGATCGTGCTGTTCGCCGTCGTGATGGCCGTTCCGGCGTGGGGCTGTTGGCGTTTTCGCCTGAACACCGTCATCGCATTCTGGTGGACACATATCGTCACCCGGCCGCTCGGCGCCTCTGTTGCGGATTGGTTGAGCAAGCCGACCAAGCCTGGAGGCCTCGCCTACGGCGACGGTCCTGTCGCCGCCATTCTGCTGGCGTTCGCCCCTTATGCTCGTCACCTCTGCGGCTGTCAGGCGGCGCCGCGTGGTCGGCGCGTCAGCCGGCGAGAACGCCCGCTGATAGGAACGACTCACGGCAGGGCTGACGTTCCCGGCAGCTTCTACATTCGAACCGTGACCGTGCCATTGTCCTGAAAGCTGCCTTACGCGTGGCCGAGGACGGTCGTTCTCGCGCGCGGCATGGACGCCGGAATGCCGGGCGCCCCAAGCCTCGAATTTCATTTGTCGTGCAGTAGCACGAAGATCGACGCCATGCAGATTGAAGCCAGCTACGACGCCCGTTCCCAGGCTGGCCGGTCCTGATCAGTGCCCGATGGATCGTGTCACTGGTCGGGGGGCCGACCACTCAGCCGGTTCTTGCAGATTCAGCCGCGCCGAGACGGCGGGTCGTGATGTGTCGTCCGACGCGAAAGTCGCCGCCTCAAAGCAGGAATGCGTCTCCGCCGTAGGGGTAGAAGTTGACGGGCGGAGGGGCGTCGTTGATCTGGGTGTTGCCTGGTGACTGGCAGATGGTTCCCGGCCCATCCGCGGAGCAGGACGGCCCGGTATCGGCCGCGGCAATTGGGGCGGCGAGGATCGCTGCCGCGGTAGCTGCCGCACCCAACAGTGGTGTGATGTAGGTCAGATTGATGCGCATGGTGTATTCCTCCAATGAATGGTCCCCGTCTGGCTAATCCCACGATGGCCATTGATCGAGCGCATGTCGCCCCTGCTGACCCCCATCGAAGTACCCACTAACTGGAAACTTCTTCGTATCGGCTAGCAGCGGACACCCAACCCAATTGACCGTTTGGCATTCTCGCGAGACGGGGCCAGCTGGTCGAAGTGGGCTCTAGAGCACGGGAAGCCATGTCCTGATCCGTGCCGAACAGGGGCGATGGGCGACGGGCGCATTCGATTGCACTGGTCGGTGGCGATGAGTTCGTCGGCGATGCGTTGGTCGTCGGCGGGAACCGCGATGGCGGCGACAGCACCCGACGCGATCGCCAATGCCAGAAGAAGATGGTCGCCCAATCGCCGCGGGTGCCCGTTGGCGGGTAGACACATATTCCGGGTAGCGGTGGCGCAGATGGATGTCAGCACCAGAGACAAAGGTTCGGCGGAAGACAACCCTGGAACACGGACAGATACAAGCAATCATCCCAGGAGGACACCATGCGAATGAAACTGAGTTACATGACACCGTTGTTGGGTGCGGCCGCTGCCGGCGTTGCGATCATCGTCGCACCGATTGCCGCCGCCGCCGCCCCGGCCGGGCCGGGTGCGGTTCAGGAGTCCTGCAGCTCAAGCGGTTCGGGAACGGTTTGTCAATCGCCCGGCAACGCCGAGATCAACGACTCGCCCCCGCCCGTCGGCTTCTTTCCCTACGGCGGCGATGCGTTTCTGCTCGGCGGGTTCGGCGGCGGTGGCCACCACGGCGGCGGACACCGGTAGCGATCAATGAACCTACGGCGGCGCCGGTGTGGCATTCGTTGGCACGCCGGCGCACTCGGCGTGGACCGCTCAGAACATTCCTGCTGGCGGGAACCATTGATTGGTGCCAGCGTCGACGACAGGCCCTCGCCGGGTCGCCATTCTGGGACCTATACACATGTGCCAGCCATCGCAGGAGAGTCACTATGAAACTCGGATTGAACTACATCGCAGCGCTTTTGGCGACAGGAGCAGCTGCCGTAGCCATCGCCGCCGCACCGGTCGCCGCCGCCGCACCGGTCGCCGCCGCACCGACGGCCCCGGGCGACACCTCTCAGACTCAACAGTCCTGCGCTAGCTTGGGAGGCACGCAAACTGAATGCCAGACGCCCGGTAATGTGCAACTCAACGACGCGCCTCCGCAGGTTGATTACTTCCCGTACGCAGGTGGCGCGACGTAAATGGCGTCGCCGCACCGCACCCTGAAGGCGGCCGTGACGCGAGCTCCGATCCACGAAGGATCGACATCCGGTCCAACCCGGTCGACCACACCACTCCATTCGTGGCCCAGGCGCAATGGGAACGTGGCGGTACCCATCGCAAGGTTCAGCTGAGTACCGCGGAAGAACTCGATGTCGGTACCGCAGACACCAGTGTGGCGGACCGCCACGATCGCTTCGCCGGGACCCGGATTGGGGCCTTTCGACCTGGTGGACCGCTCCCTTGCCCGCTTCTTCGACGACGAAGGCGCGCATCGTGGTGTCGGAGGGTGACACCCCGGAGCTGCTTCCCAGGAGGAGGACGGGGTCGTAGGTCCTTTCACTTTGCGGTGGACTCGGGATTGCAGGAATGGCGGCTGCATCGGTTGCCGCGGGTCTACGCCAGGCCAGGGGCTGTGATGGATTCCGATGCGGGCGCGCCGATGTCGTGTTCGCGGTACCAAGCCCGCCCGTTTGGGTAGGAAACCAACTCGAACTGAGCGCCCCAGGGCGCCACGAAATAGACCCAGCGTTGCCCTGCGTGCGGTCCGACGCTCGACGTCGGGTCGCCGAGGACGGTGACACCGCGTTGGCGCAGGAACTCGACGGCGGCATCGAGATCGGTGACGTACAGCGCAATGTGGTGGCCGCCTACGTCGCTGTTGCGGGGGACCTCGAGATGCTGGTCGGGAGCGGAGTATTCGAACACTTCGAGGACCGGATTGGGCCCACATCGGAAGAAACGGATGATGCGTGCGACGGCGCGTGGATGCACGTTGAGGTGGTCGCTCATCCACTGCCCGTCATCATCTTTGATCGGGCCGAGCGTGTAGAGGTATTCGCAGCCCAGCACATCCACGAGAAACCGGGTTGCCAGTTCGATGTCCGGCACCGTGATGCCGACGTGGTCGAGTCCACGCAGTCCGGGCAGGGTGCCCCCTGGCTCAGGAAGAGGCGTCGGCCCGACGCCACTCATGTCGATGGTGTTCATTGAAGACTCCGTCACAATGGATCCATTATTGCCATCTACTGTGATCCGAGACACTAAGTGCGCCCCTCGTGCGTGTCAAGGGCGGATAGGCTTCATCGCCCTCGCGTTTCGCCGTCGATACCTCGCCAATTGCCTCCTTTGCCTGGTGAATCTAAGCCTGTTGATCGACACTTGGTCGATGTTGGCGAAGCAGAGGCTTGACGAATTGGGGTGGCATGCATCACGCTGAAGAGCAGAAGCGAGCCACCTTTGATGGATCCAAAGAGGGTGCGCACATAAGAGCCGGAGATGACCGGCGAGACGAGGAATGCCGACGAGAAGAGGATCGACAATGCCGGCTTCGGTACCCATTGAAGGGTTGGGTCGTAAGCTCCGCGTCGGCTTCGTCGGAGGAGGTCTGGACTCCGTCATCGGCCAGGCCCACCTGATCTCGCTACGCACCGACGGGATGGCCGACATAGTCGCCGGCGCATTCAGCATCGACCCCGAAGTCGGGAGGGCGACGGGACGCTCGCTGCTGCTCGAAGAGGATCGGATTTACGCGTCCTGGCACGACATGCTGGAACGGGAGCAACAGCGGGACGATCGTATCGACGCTGTTGTGGTCATCACGCCGCCCGCGCTGCACGGTGTGGTGTCCTCGGCGTTCTTGGACGCCGGGTTCCACGTACTGTGCGAGAAGCCGATGACTGCCAACGCGGATCAAGCCGTGGCGCTTCATCGCGATGTCGCCGACAGCGGTCTGACCTTCGCGGTGGCGCATTGCTACACCGGCTATCCCATGGTTCGCGAAGCCCGCGAGCTGGTGGCGTCGGGTGCGCTAGGCACCATCCGGATGATTGAAGCCGAGCACGCCGCAGGTGGCCCCGACATGGTGGCGAGCCTGCCGACCCGTCGACTCGCCATTGGCGTTTCCGTGAGTCGGCGATGGGTAAGGCGAGTGTGCTGGGCGAGGTCGGCTCGCACCCGCACAATCTGAGCGAGTACGTCTCCGGAATGCGCGTCCGATCGGTGTCGGCAGCGCTGGTGACGCTGGCTGACCGCCGCGAAGTCTACGACAATGCCTATCTCACGGTGGAATACGACAACGGCGTGATCGGCCGGATCTGGTCCAGTTACGTGGCCGCCGGTTCCGAGCACGGATTGGCCTTGCGGATCTTCGGTGACGAGGCGAGCCTGCATTGGCGTCAGGAAGATCCCGAATATCTCTGGATCCGCCGCCCTGGCGAGCCCGCCCAGCGGATCAGTCGTGGAATGTCCTGCACGAGTGCGGCATCAAAGGCCGCTGGGCGCATCGCCGCCGATCATCCCGAAGGCTATCTAATGGCGTTCGCCAATATCTACCGCGACTTCTTGTCCGGTGTCGTGCTTCACCAACTCGGCGAAGATCCCGCGCCGGCGCTTGAGCTTCTTCCCGATGTCGAGGACGGTCACAGCACGATGGCGTTGATCGACTCCGCGGTCACGTCTCACGATAAGGGCGGGGCGCGGGTCGCGCTGGACCGCTCCTGGAAGGTGTGATTCGCAACGGTGCCCATTCGCCGCTGTTCCCTCGGGCACGCTACCGACAGATCTTTTCCTACAAGGTTATTGGACCTGCAATTAGGGACTGAGGGCTCCTCGGAAGCTTCTCGTCCGGATCAGTGCGGGACATCGGGGTGAAGCAGCATCTTGGTCTCAAGACCGGGGTCACCGGCTCTGGCGAGCGCTTCCTCGATTTTGCTGAACGGCAGCATCACCGAGACGATCGGGCTCCGGTCGAGGTTGTGTTGCTCGATGTATCGGATGGCCCGGTCCCACACCGCCACGGGAGCGCCGGTCGACGAGATCACCGTCAGATCACGCTCTCGGATGAGTCCGAGCCGGGCATTGGTAGGCCGTGGTGTGGAGACACCCATGATGAGAATCCTGCCCCCAGGTGCTGCGGACTCGAGCGCGGCCGCCGGTGCGCCCGATGCCTCGACGACGAGGTCTGCCGTCGCGTCGAGCTCACCGGCTCGGTCCTGGCTGGTGGGGTCGAGTGCGTCTGCTGCGCCGAGCTTTAGCGCCAACTCGCGGCGTTTGGTGCTCGGGTCGAACGCGATGACCTCGGCACCTTTCAATGCGGCTTGCACGACCGCGCACAGTCCGATGGATCCGAGCCCTTAGACGTGGACGCGATGAGATGCGTTGACCGCGCCCACTTTTGTTCAGCGCCGCCAAGACGCCGTCGTCGGTGCGCTCGACTACGACCGCCGATATCTGCCTGGGTGGTGTCGAGGTGGTCATGTCATCGTCTCGTTTCAGCGAATTGGTGTGTCGCCGCTGGGGTTCAGTCGCGTCAGAGGAGGATCTTCAGCGGATTCTCGATGATTCCGATGAAGGCCGTCATCCATTCGGCGGCAACCGCCCCGTCAACGGGCCGGTGATCGACTGACAGCGTGAACTGCATGATCGTCGCGATTGCGACCTGATCGTCGATGACCACAGCCTGCTTCTTGGCGCCACCGACGGCGAGGATTGCGGCGTGAGGCGGGTTGATGATGGCGGCGAACTCCTCGGTGCCGTACATACCCAGGTTGCTGATGGTCATCGTGCCGCCGGCGAGTTCCTGTTGCTTGAGGCCGCCGGTGCGGGCCCGCTCCGCCAAGTCCCGTGTCACGGCCGCAATTGCAGTGATCGGTTGACCGGTGACATTGCGCACGACCGGGGTGACCAGGCCACCCTCAGAGGCGACGGCGATCGCCAGATCCACGGTGTGATAGGCCCGTATCGCCTCGGCCGTCCAGATGACGTTCATGGCAGGCACAGCCAGATGCGCGGCTGCCGCGGCTTTCACCACGAGGTCGTTGACGGAGACCTTGATGCCCGCCGCTTCGTTGATCGTGGCGCGCAGCGCGAGCAGGGCTTCGACGTTTGCGCTACCACGCAGGTAGAAGTGTGGCGCGACGTTCTTGCTCTCGGTAAGGCGCGCGGCGATGGCCTTGCGGATCCGGGAGTGCGGTTGATCGACGTAGTCGAGCGCACCGGTGTCGGGTGCCGACGTCGTCGACGCCGCCGGTGGTTGGTCTGTCGTCGGCGCCGGTCCGGTCGGCGATTCCAGCAGACTCATGATGTCGCGCTTGACCATTCGCCCGTTGGGGCCGGTGCCGACGACGGCAGCGAGATCGAGGTTGTTCTCGGCGGCCAGTCGACGCACCAGCGGCGTGACGAAGCGGCGCCCGGGAGCCGCTTCGGCGGCCGCCGCGGAGGACACCGGCGCCGAGGACCCGTTCGCATCGACTTCGGTGAGAGCTTCCGCTTCAGGTGTCCCCACTCCGACGGCGGTGTCGGGGACACCCAGTTCGGCCAGGGCGGCGTCGATGTCGGAAACGGACTGTCCGACTTCGGTGATGAAGGCGATCGCGTCCCCGACCTCGACGCGCGTTCCGGCTTCGGCAAGGTAGCGCAACATGACGCCAGAACTCTCGGCTTCGATATCGACACTCGCCTTGTCGGTCTCGACGGTGACCAGCGCATCGCCTTGGGAGAACTCGGTGTTCTCGGGTACGAGCCACTCGGCGAGGAGTGCGTCGGTGGTTCCGGCGGCGACTTCCGGCATGCGGTACAGGGCAGGCATCGGTCAGGCCTCCGTAACTTCCGTGAGCTTGGCGATGACCTCGTCCTTCTGGGCGATCGCGGCACGCTCGAGGATCTTGCTGATACTCGGCGACGCCTCGCCGCCGGTGACCCGCTCGACGGGGTGATCGAGCCAGTCGAAGTACCGGCGCTGGATTTGGTCGGCGAGCCAGCCACCGTAGCTGGTGCCGATTGCGCCCTGCTCGGCGATGATCACGCGGTTGGTCTTCTTCAGGCTGGATTCGATTGTTTCCCAGTCGATGCTGGCGCGGTCGAGCCAGCGCAGGTCGATGACGTCGGCATCGAACCGGCCTTCGTCGACCGCTTCGAGAACGTAGTTGGTCATGGCCAGATAGGTGATGACGGTGACCGCATCCCCGGTACGACGCAGCGCGGCCTTGCCGACCGGCAGGTAGTAGTCGTGGTCGTCGACGGGTGCGTCACCGGTGCTGGTGTAGAGGTCGACGTGTTCAAGCACGACGACGGGGTCCTGGCACCGCAGCGCGGTATTCATCAGGCCCACGTAGTCGAACGGAGTCGATGGGGCGACGATGCGCCACCCGGGCTGGGTGGCGAATACACCGGCGGGGTCCATCGAGTGTTGTGACCCGTAGCCGGTGCCCATCGCGACCTTGCTACGGAGGACGAACGGCACGTTGTTGTCACCGCCGAACATGTGCCGCGCCTTGCCAATTTGATTGAACAGCTGGTCCGCGGCCACCCACATGAAGTCGGCGTACATGAACTCCACGATGGGCTTGTATCGACCGTCGAGCGCCATCCCGCCGCCCAAGCCGGTGAAGGCGTTCTCACTGATGGGCGTGCCGAGGATGCGATCGGGCCACTTGTCCGGGATGCCGCGGGTGGCGCCGTTGGTGCCGCCGTTGAGACGGTGCACGTCCTCACCCATGACGACGACGGAATCGTCGAGGTCCATCTGCCGGGTCAGCACAGCGGCGATCTGGTCGATGAAACTGCCTTGCTTGATGTCTCCGGTGAAGGTGTCACGGTCGGTGAACACGGTGTCGGCGAACTCGGACAGGTCGCCGCGTACACCCATGTCGACGAAGTCGGCGTTCGGCCATTCCGAGGGTTTGATCTGCCGTTCCCGTGGCTTGCCGCCAGGCTTTGGTTCGAGGATGAGCTCGCCAAGCTCGTCCATCGTTGACTTGACGGCCGCCGTGAACGCGTCGAGCTCTTCGCGGTCAGCCGCCTCGCGGCGCACCAGGTGTTTGGCGAGTTGGTCGATGGGGTCACGGTCGCGATAGGAGCGTTCTTCTTCCTTGGTGCGGTAGCCGAAGGCGCTACCGGGGAAGGCGCCGTTTTGATGGAAGTAGCGGTAGACGTCGGCCTCGATCAGCGTCGGGCCGTTGCCCGCACGCATGTGGGCGACGGCTTCGTTCATCGCCAGGTGCACCGCAAGAGCGTCCATCCCGTCGACTTTCCAGCTCGGGATGCCGAATCCTGGGCCACGTGCCGACAGGCGGGGTTCGCCGGTGGCTTCCTCGACGCTGGTCGACACTGCGTACCGGTTGTTTTCGATGAAGAAGCAGAGCGGTAGTTTCCACGCCGCGGCCAGGTTCAGGGTCTCCAGCGTCGACCCGATGTTTGTCGCCCCGTCACCGAAGTAGGTGACGGCCACGGCATCGGTGCCCGCATGGCGATGTGCCCATGCGTAGCCGGCCGCCAGCGGCACTCCGCCACCGACGATGGCATTGGTTCCCACGGCGCCGGCCTCGCGCCACTGGAGGTGCATCGAGCCGCCACGCCCCCGGCAGAACCCGCGAGAGAGTCCGCAGATCTCGGCGAGGGTGCGCAGCAGCACCGTCCGAATCTCCTCGCCGAGACCGGCGGTCAGCCCGATGCCAGCTGGAGCGACGTGATGCAGCGCCTTGGCAAGGAACTGGTGGTGACCGCGGTGGGTGCCGTTGACCACGTCGGTACTGGTCAACGAGAGCACGGATCCGGCGGCGCCTCCTTCCTGGCCGATGCTCGAGTGAGCGGGGCCGTGAATGAGGCCTTGCCCGGCGAGTTCGAGGACATATTCCTCGAAGACCCGGATCACGGTGGCTTGGGTGAACATCGAGGCCAGTAGAGCCGGGTCGGCGCTGTCCCAGTCGGCGTCGGTAGTCGACACCTCGGTCCAGTCGACCGCTGGTTGCAGCGGGGTGCGGTTACTCATACGAACTTCAACTCCAATGAGGTCTCGGTCACACGATGTCTAGAAATGTAGCCATTTTGGACGTATTTGGTCAAGAAGTCTGGACAAATCGGCGATTTTGGCTCCATTATTGATCTCATGACCGATGAGGTGGAGATCACAGCACAGCGCGGGCCGGGTGGTTTTCCCGAGTTGGTTCAGCCGCGAGTCCTGGGCGATGCGGTCGACGGGCGGACCGAATGAGTCAGCCATGGGCGCAGCATGCGAGTAAGAGTTACGGCATGTCACTCGAAGATCGCGCCATCGTGCCGCCTGCCCCGATGGCCTCACTCGCTGCCAGCGAACGGGTGGCCGAGCATCTGCGAACACTCATTCTCAGCGGGGAAATCGCGCCCGGCGAACGCATCAGGCAAGAAGAGGTCGCCGAGCGGTTCGGGATGAGTCGCCTACCGGTCCGCGAAGCACTTCGCATGCTCGAAATCGAGGGGCTGACTGAGCTGCAGACCAACCGCGGGGCAAGGGTGCCGGCGCTGAGCAGCCACGAAGCGGACATGATCTACCGGATGCGGGAATCGCTGGAACCGCTGGTACTGAGCGAGAGCATCGACGCGCTCAGTGACGCGCACATCGCCGAATTGGGCGAGATACAACGACAAATCGAGGAGCGGGACAGCCTCGCGGATTTCCTCGAGCTCGACCGCGCGTTCCACCTGACGTCCTACCGGGGATGCACGGTAGAACCGTTGGCATCGACGGTCGTTCGGCTGTGGAACATGACGCAGCACTACCGACGGGAATTCATCCGAATCACTGGACCGAGCCGACGCTGGGTCGTCATTGCCGAACATCGCCTGCTACTCGACGCGATTATGCAGCGCGACAAGACGATTGCAGCCACGGTCTTGCAAACCCATGTTGGCCGGACACGCCTGGAAATCCTCAATCACCCCGAAATCTTCAGAACGAAGGGATCTAGCTGACATGATCGAGCGTTTCGACGTCGTCGTACTCGGCGCCGGACCCGGCGGATACGTCGCGGCCATTGGAGCTGCCCAACTCGGGCTGCGGACTGCGATCGTGGAGAAGCAGTACTCGGGAGGCGTATGCCTCAACGTCGACGTCTCCGAGCTGCGCCCCGAACTGACACTCGCCCAGCGGTGGGATCTCACCGTCTACGAACTCGCAGCCAATGTTCACACCCATCCGACGCTGTCGGAGGCGCTCCAAGAAGCCATCCACGGTTGGCCGGCCAGATGATCAACATGTAATCGAAAGCTGCCCACAACACCTCCCCGTCGTCGCCTTCCCGGCGGCACCACCGAATCGCGACCGCGATCAGAAAGGCACCGACATGGCCATCGCCACCACCAACCCCACCACCGGACAGGTCGAACAGAGCTTCACCCCGCACGATGAAAAGGAAGTCGACCATCGAATCAGCCAGGTACACAACGCCTTCCAGCAGCTGAAGAGTAGCTCGTTCGCGGACCGTGCCGGATGGATGAAGGCCACCGCCGACGCGCTGGAAACCGACGTCGACAATGCCGCGCGTCTGCTCACCCTGGAAATGGGCAAGACCCTGAAGCAGGCCCGGGCCGAAGTGCTGAAATCGGCGAACACCATGAGGTTCTACGCAGACCATGCCGAAGAGTTCCTCACCGGCCGCGCTCTGCCAGACCCGTCCGTGGTGAACGCCAGTGCGGCCTACACGCGTTACGAACCCATGGGCGTCGTCCTCGCGGTCATGCCCTGGAACTACCCGATCTGGCAAGTCGTGCGATTTGCCGCCCCCGCGTTGATGGCCGGAAACACCGGGCTGCTCAAGCATGCCTCGAACGTTCCCCAGGCAGCCCTCTACCTCGACACACTGTTCGACAAGGGTGGCTTCCCCGAGGGCAGCTTCCGGTCGTTGCTGATCCCTGCCGCCGGCGTCGAACGCGTCGCGCGTGACCACCGGGTGGCAGCGATGACCCTCACCGGCTCAGAGCCGGCGGGCCGTTCGCTGGCCGCCATCGCCGGCTCCGAGGTCAAGCCCGTGGTTCTGGAGCTCGGCGGCTCCGACCCCTTCATCGTCACCCCGTCTGCCGACATCGACGGTGCGGTCAACACCGCTGTGGCGGCACGCACGTCGAACAACGGTCAAGCCTGCATCAACGCAAAGAGATTCATCGTCCATCAAGACGTCTACTCCACCTTCCTGGAGCGCTTCACCGCAGCGATGGCGGGCCTCGCCGTCGGCGACCCGATGGACGATGGCACCGATGTTGGCCCGCTGGCCACCGAATCCGGACGCCGCGACATCGAGGAACTCGTTGACGACGCACGCGACAAGGGCGCAACCGTGGCGACCGGCGGTCAAACCCCTGACGGCCAGGGCTGGTACTACCCGCCTACCGTCATCGCCGACATCACTCCTGAGATGAAGCTCTACGCCGAAGAGGCGTTCGGTCCGGTGGCGTCGGTGTATCGAGTCGCCGACCGCGAGGAGGCACTCGCGCTGGCCAACGCCACCACCTTCGGTCTGAGTTCGGCTGTGTGGACCCAAGATCCGGGCGACGAAGAGTTCTTCGTGAGAGGACTCGAAGCGGGGGCGGTGTTCGTCAACGGCATGTCCATTTCCTACCCGCAACTGCCGTTCGGCGGCGTCAAGGACTCTGGCGTGGGCCAAGAACTGTCCGCGGAGGGAATCCGTGCCTTCTGCAACCTCAAGTCGGTGTGGCGTGGCTGACGTGAACACCGATCTCGTCGCAACCTGTTGGACCAGCGCCGGCGACGTGACTCCGATGGCGCCGAGCGAGAAGAGTCCGCACGACATCTTGGAGCGCGTACGCGCAGTAGCGGCCACCGGGTGGTCCGGCATCGGCATCGCATACGACGATCTCAAGCACGTCAATGCAAGCATCGGCTTTCCCGCACTGCGAGATGCCATCAGGGACGCGGGCCTGACCTATACCGAGGTCGAACTCATCGACAACTGGTGGGATCCGACACTCGGGCTCGACAACCCCGTCCGCGAC
>NZ_JAVROT010000448.1:0-6938 GCF_032162605.1 Mycobacterium sp.
TCTCCTGGCAGGAACATCGCGTCGAGGGCAGGCACGTCGGCGTTGACGGGGACCAGATAGTCGGACATGTTGGCGTTCACGACGCGACCGTCGCGGTGGTCCAGTTGAGTTCCCTCCAGCAGGGCCATTCCTATCCCCATCACCATCGCCCCGATCGCTTGGCTGTGCGCAAGCCTCGGGTTGATGATCCGTCCGCCGTCATAGCAGCCGAACACCCGGCGAACCCGAACCCGGCCCAGTGCTTCGTCGACGCCTACCTCGGCGAACACCGCCCCGTAGGCGTACATCGAGAACCGGGTGTCGGCGTCGTCAGGGGTATAGGTCGCCTTGGCTTCGAGGCTCGGCCAGCCCTTGCGGCGCAACAGGTCGTGATATCTCTCTCCGGTGCCGGGGCTGTCCCTGAGGTACATGCGGCCGTCGGCCACGGCAACGCGCTGCGGGACGGCTCCATGCAGCGGCGAACCCGGATCGACAATGGCGGTGCGAATGAAGTTGTCCCGCAACGAATTCGCAGCCTGCGACACTGCCGAACCCACACTGACCATCGTGCGCGAGCCGGAGTGCGACGGGGCGTTGGGAAACCGACTGTCCCCGAGGGCGAATCTGGTGTGCGGCAAGGGTATGCCGAGTCCATCCGCGGCGACCTGAGACATCGAGGTGTACGTGCCGGGGCCCATGTCGCAGGTGGCGCTGTACGCGTCGGCCGTGCCGTCGCCGTTGACGCGCACGAGCGCATCGCATGGACTGCGGTTGACGTGGTAACCGGCCGCTGCCACCCCCATGCCGACCAGCTCGTGTCCGTCTCGCACCGACCGAGGTGTGGCGTTGCGTCGGTCCCAGCCGAACGTCTTGGCGCCTTGCTCGAGGCAGTCGCGCAGACGGTGGGTCGAGAACGGCAATCCGGTGGTCTGATCGTGAGCGGGTTCGTTGCGGAGCCGCAGCTCGATGGGATCGATCCCCACCCGGTGTGCCAGGTCGTCGATCCCGGATTCCAGGACGAACGAACCCGGGGTGGCGCCAGGGCCGCGCATCGGGCATCCGACGTTGACGTCAAGCGGCACCACCCGGTAGGTCGAGCGCATGTTCGGACTGTCGTAGAGGAACTTCGCAGGCCCCGTGATGCTGTCCTCGAACGAGGCGTAGCGCGCGGACTCGGTACGCCCTTCGTGCACGATCGCGGACACAGTTCCCGCATGGTCGGCTCCGATGATCAGTCGTTGCCTGCTCGTCGGCCGATATCCGATCCCGCCGTACATCTGCTGGCGGGTCAACACGAGCTTGACCGGTTGGCGTACCTGTTTGGCGGCATACGCGGCCAGAAGTTGGTGGGGCCAGGTGCTGCCAGCGCTGCCGAAGGCTCCTCCGATGAACGGGCAGATGACCCGGACGTGATCCTCTGGAATGCCAAAGGCCTTGCCGTACGCCTCTTGCGCCGAGTTGATGCCCTGCGCCTTGTCCCAGACCGTCAACCGATCGCCGTCCCAGCTGGCCACCGACGATGGCAACTCCATGGGGTTGTGGTTGTAACGGATGATCGAAAAAGTCAGGTCCGACACCACGTTGGCCCTCACCAGGGCGCCGTCGGGGTCGCCACGGGTGTAGTCGGTCTGTCGTTCCCCAGGGTGCGGGACCGCCTGTGGCGAGTCGATGTCGGTGACGTGGGGGGCAGCGGCATAACTCACGGTGACCAACGATGCGGCGTGCGCGGCGGCTTCCATGGTGCGTGCCACCACGACGGCAACCGGCTGGCCGAAGTACGCGACGGCGCCAGGGTCGAACGGAAGGTGCACTCCTGGAAAGCGGTGGAGGACTCGAACCACGTCGGATTCTCGGCGCGCGGCCGAGGTGTCGATTCCCGAGACGGTTCCGCGCGCGATGGTGCTGCACACCAACGCGGCGTGCAGCAGGTTCGGCGCCGGATTGTCCGATGCGTAGCGCGCTGCGCCCGTGACCTTGAGGCGCCCGTCCACGCGGGCGATGGGTTGGCCCGTGACGGCTGCGACTGCGTCGACCGGATACGTCATCTCATCCCCGCCGGGTTGTGAATTGCGATGCACGAACCGAATCGACGGTAGTTGCCGAACCTGTGAGTCAGACCAACGCCGACGCGGCCGTGGATCCGCCCTAAGCCACTCGGCTGGAGGCACCTTCGGCGTCGGGGGGCACCACGCGCCGCGCACTCAGGCGCAAAGCCACTACCGAACCCGACCGGACGATGCCGACCGGCCCGGCGACGGCGAAGCGCGCGATGCCCGACGCGCGCAGAGCCCGACCGCTCTTGGCCTGCCAATAGCCGATTCGAATTCCCGCCAGGACGGGGATGACGAACCCGGCGAGACCGGAGGAGCCGCTCAGCAATCGGAGGATCTGCAAGGGCGACAACGCGTTTGCATTGAGGCCGGGTGACCGTCTACGGATGGTCACGCCTTCGGTCATGGCAGGGTCTCGACCACCGCGGCGCCCAACGACGGGACGACCTCGGCCGCGAGATGCGTCAGTGGCAACGTTTCAGGGACGGTCGACGTCGTGGTCGTGGTCGACGGGGGACGGGTCTGGACTGGACGTGACCTGGCTCGTGGCCGGCTCGACCACGGCGGGAACGGTGACCGTGGCTGAATCCGTCGTCGTCGCCGTCGGTGGGCCGCGTCCGCGGGCGAGGCCGGAGCGTCGTTGACGGGCGTCGCAGGGTCCGCAAAGTCCATCGTCGTGACGGCAGGGGCATCGGGTCGGAGGGGTTGGATCGTTCGTGCTCGCAGCGTCATTGGTCGAGGGTGCGGGGTCGTCGATCCGTTCGGTGTCGGACTTGGGCGCCGTCGGCTCGTTGTTCGGCGCCGTGTGCGACGCCTCGCTGGCACTGACCACCGCGCTGCGCCGCGCAAGCATCGACGCACCTGCGGCGACTCTCCAGTGCGAAGCAGTCACGCTCTCCCCTTGGCCCCATGGAAAGCCGCCCCCGGCGGCCAACGGTGCGAGCAGTCTGCCTCGCCGCCGTCGGCGATGGCGTCGTGACTGCACTCGAGCCCTGCCGTTGGCGATTCGACCGATGTTAGCTGCGTGCTCACCGCACCGTGGCGAAGAACGTCCTGACGTCGTCGACCCAGAGTTCGGGTTGTTCGAATGCCGCGAAGTGCCCGCCGCGTGGCATCGTGCTCCAGTGGGTGATGTTGTAGTCCGCTTCGCACCACGACCGCGGTGGGCGGCTGATCTCCTTCGGGAATGACGCCACACCCGTCGGCAGTTCGACGCGGCCGCCCGATCCGAAGGCCGCCATGCTCTCCCAGTAGAGCCGCGCCGAGGACGCGCCGGTTGCAGTCACCCAATACAGCGTCACGTTGTCGAGCAGTTCGTCGCGACTGAGCGCGTTCTCGGGATGACCGTCGCAGTCGGTCCACGACCAGAACTTCTCGATGATCCATGCGAGCTGCGCGGCGGGAGAGTCGACGAGGCCGTAGCCGAGCGTCTGCGGCCTGGTGGCCTGTTGCTTGTAGTAACCGGAATCCAGACGCCGGTAGTAGTCCAGCGCCGCCAGCGCGACCTTCTCCTCGTCGGTCGGGTTCTCCAGGGCACTCGCCGGTGGGCTACCGATGGGCATGTTCGTGTGGATTCCTACGCAGTGCCCGACGTTGCGCCCGATCTCCGTCGTCACGGCGGCACCCCAATCGCCACCCTGGGCCCCGTACCGGTCGTAGCCGAGCCTCACCATCAGGGTCTCCCACGCCCGTGCGATCTTGCCGGTGTTCCAGCCCGTCGCGGTGGGCTTGCCGGAGAACCCGTAACCGGGCAGTGACGGGCACACCACGTGGAAGGCGTCCTCCGCCCTTCCGCCGTGCGACGTGGGATCGACCAGCGGCGCGATCACCTTCTGGAATTCGACGATCGAGCCGGGCCACCCGTGCGTGATGACGAGCGGTAACGCATCGGGATGGGGAGAGCGCTGATGGACGAAATGTATTGACAGGCCCTCGATCTCGGTCGTGAACTGGTCGAATTCGTTCAGTGCCGCCTCGCGGGGTCGCCAGTCGTAGTCGGTACCCCAGTACGTTGCGAGTTCGCGCGCGTACGCCAATGGTATGCCCTGACTCCAGTCCTCGACGCACTCCGCCTCGGGCCAGCGGGTGTCGGCCAGGCGGCGACGCAGGTCGGCGAGTACGTCGTCGGGCACGGCGATGCGGAAGGGCTCAACGGTCGTCATGGTCGCCATTGTGGTCTCCGGCGTCGTGCGGAACTGACACCTGGGTGGCCTCGGCCCTGCCACGAAGCGCCACGGAGCCGTGCGTCGTCCACCGTCGCGCTTCGGCGTCCTCGGCGCGGGAGGTGGCGGGCCGCGAGGCCATCACTCTGCCCGGTGTCGACTTCGCCGTGTCGGCGAGTCGCGCGGCCTCGTTGACCGGATCGCCGATCGCCGTGTACCCGTAGCGATTCTCTGCGCCGATGTTGCCTGCGAAGAGGGGCCCTGCCGAAACACCGATGCCGAACTCGACCACGGGCAGCCGTCTCAGGGCGGCGGCGAGTGCGCGGGCGGCGGCCGGCACCCATACCAGGCCAATCATTACGGCCAGTCGTAATATTCGTCAAGCCGTAATTCTGACCCCTAGGTTGATCACCCTGTCGAGCTGTGTACAGTTGTTCACCCAGTAGGGACGTGGTTGCCTCGTGCACCCCCCAGGCCACTGACGTGCGAGAAGAATTCGCCGAAAGGACTTGTCGCCATGACGTTTTCACTCGAGTTGTCCGATGACGTCATTGAAGTGCGTGACTGGGTCCATGACTTCGCCGAACGGGTCGTCCGGCCGGCAGCTGCCGAATGGGACGAGCGCGAGGAGACGCCGTGGCCCATCATCCAAGAGGCAGCCAAGGTCGGCCTCTACTCGGTGGAGCTGTTCGCCACCCAGGCCGCCGAGCCGAGTGGTCTAGGCATCCTCACGGTGTTCGAGGAGATGTTCTGGGGTGATGCGGGCATCGCCCTATCGATCCTGGGCACGGGCCTCGCCGCCGCGTCGCTCGCGGCCACCGGAACGCCCGAGCAGCTGGGGGAGTGGCTCCCGCAGATGTTCGGCACGGTGGACGAGCCACTCCTGGCGTCCTTCTGCGCGTCGGAGCCGGGCGCCGGCTCGGACGTGTCGGCCATCATCACCCGGGCGCGTTACGACGAAGCCACCCACGAGTGGGTCATCAACGGCACGAAGACCTGGGCGACGAACGGAGGCATCGCCAACGTCCACATCGTCGTAGCCTCGGTTCATCCCGAACTGGGGTCCCGCGGTCAGGCCACGTTCATCATCCCGCCCGGCACGAAGGGTTTCTGTCAGGGACAGAAGTTCAAGAAGCACGGCATCCGCGCCTCACACACCGCGGAGGTCGTTCTGGACGACGTCCGGATTCCCGGCAGGCTCATCATCGGCGGCAAGGACAAGTTCGACGAGCGGATCGCCAAGGCGCGCGAGGGCAAGAGCTCGGCGGGTCAAGCGGCG
The DNA here is from genome assembly GCF_032162605.1 of Mycobacterium sp. Lineage (GTDB taxonomy): Bacteria > Actinomycetota > Actinomycetes > Mycobacteriales > Mycobacteriaceae > Mycobacterium. The sequence continues at coordinate 5,472 of NZ_JAVROT010000448.1, forward strand.
ATGAAGACGTTCGAGCGGACGCGCCCGACGGTCGGCGCGATGGCCCTCGGCGTGGCACGCGCGGCTTACGAGTACGCGCTCGAATACGCCCAGCAGCGCGAGCAGTTCGGCCGCAAGATCGGTGACTTCCAGGTGATCGCGTTCAAGCTCGCCGACATGAAGACCAGGATCGACACCGCCCGACTGCTGGTGTGGCGGGCGGGCTGGATGGCGCGCAACAACAAGCCGTTCGTCAACGCCGAGGGCTCGATGGCCAAGCTCGCGGCGAGCGAGACCGCCGTCTACGTGACCGACGAGGCCATCCAGATCCTCGGCGGAAACGGCTACACGCGGGACTACCCCGTGGAGCGCATGCACCGCGACGCCAAGATCTTCACGATCTTCGAGGGCACCAGCGAGATCCAGCGGCTGGTCATGGCAAGGGCGATCACCGGGCTGCCGCTCAAATAGCCGAACGGCTGCGGCCTATCGGAGAACGACGAACCAGATCGCGATGTAGTGGCAGATCGCTGCCGCAGCGGTGAACGCGTGGAAGAACTCGTGATAGCCGAACGTCTGTGGCCACGGGTTGGGCCATCGCACGCCATAGAGCACGGCTCCGATGTTGTACAGCACCCCACCGGCGAGCAGCAGGGCGACGACGACGACGCCACCACCGGACAGAAGCGTCGGCGCGAACCAGATGGCCGCGTAACCGAGCAGGAGGTACGACGGCACGCCGACCCACCTGGGCGAGGACGGCCAGAACATCTTCAGTGCCACCCCGGCCGCCGCGCCGGCGTAGACGATGGTCAAAACCAGCTCAGCGGTGCGTGGCGGCATGGCAAGGAGCACGAAGGGCGTGTAGCTACCGGCGATGAAGATGAAGATCATCGAGTGGTCGGCTCGCTTCATCCACTTCCGTGCATCCAGGCTCTTCCATTGAACGCGGTGGTAGATCGCGCTGACGGTGAACATGCCGACGATCGTCGCCGTGTAGACGAGGGTCGCCAGCCCGGCCTTCGGTGACGCCACCAGCCATGCGACGGGCACCAGCACCGCACCTGCGACGATGGCGGTGGCAGCGCAGACGAGGTGAATCAGCCCACGGGCGCGAGGCGCGTGAAAGAAGTCGGTGAACGTGTCGGCGAGCACCTGCGGAAGGTCGTCGTCACCGCGCAGGATCTCCGGGATGTCCTCGTCGACGGCCGAACCCTTCGAGGCGGCAGAACCGGTGATCATGCCGCTCATGTCGAAACCGATCTGTGCTCGTTCAAGACGTCTCCGCAGTCGAGGTTGAGCCGTTGCCAATCGGCGGGCTACCGCAGTAGACGGTCAAGCCCAGAACGAGGCTACAGAAGATGCCGCGATCTTGATCGGCTGACCTGCCGTCCGTGAGGTGAACCTATGGTGTCGATCCGGTCACTTTCGCGTACAGACGACCAGAATGAGCAACACTCCCACTCCCTGGTACGGCCGGTGTTCGCG
>NZ_JAVROT010000449.1:0-16400 GCF_032162605.1 Mycobacterium sp.
TCGGCCGCCATGAGCATCATCCTCAACGCGGTTGCCTTCGGGCGGTTCGCCAACTGCGAGTTCGACGCTGCGCTGCGGGTAGTCGAGTCGATACGCGCCTTGGCGCCCGCGGCTCCCGTAGAAGAGGTCGCCTCGGCCGACGCGCTCGCCGGATTCCTCGAGACCTGTCTCGGCGACGTCGAGCGGGGCAGACGACGTCTTCGAGAGGCGACGGACCGAGCGCGCGGGCTGGCGTCGATCAGATACGCGTACATCCTGATCTATTGGGCCGCAGCGGCCACGCTGGGTCTGTACCAGACCGACGACCTGACAGAGGAGATGCCCGCCGCTCTGCAGCGCGCAGAGTTCTTCGGTGACCTCGCGGGCATCACGGTCGCGCAGTGGGCCTACGGAGCCGTCCTGCTGCGCGCGAGTAATGGATCACACGACGAGGCGGTCGACCTCCTCCGACGCGCGAGTGCGAGCGTCCAGAAGACCAATGCGCTGACGATGGTACTGTCCTTCATCCAAACCGACCTGGCGATGGACACCGCGCGCAGCGGGCGACGTGACCAGGCAATCGACGAACTTCGTTGTCTGGTCGCCCGCCATCTGGATCGCGGAAGTCGAGTGTTCATGGGCTGGCCCGCCGAAGCCCTCATCGAACTCCTCACCGAGCGACGAGCGCCCACCGACCTCGCCGAGGTTCGTCGAATAGTCGACGGTTGGCAGTCCCGTCGGCCCGGCATCCCCGCGTTGGACCTGTGGTGGCTGAAATCGCGTGCACTGTTGGCGAGGGCCGAGGGCAACTCGTCCCAATATGCCGAGCGGGCAAGGCAATACCTCGAGTGCTGCGAGCGAGTCGACGCGCGGGGGCGGATCAGTGAGGCGCGCGAGATGTTGGGGGTATGACCATGGCAACAATCCTCGCCTACACCTCACCGGCGCTCGGTCACCTGCTGCCGATGAGCGCACTGCTCTGCGCGCTGTCAGCCCGCGGGCACGTGGTTCACCTGCGCACCCTGTCGGGCGGAGTCGAGATCGGGCGACGCCTCGGCTTTACCACCGGCGCGATCGATGCGCGGATCGAGGACATCGAGCACGACGACTGGACGGCTACCAATCCCTTTGCGGCACTGAAGTTGTCGGTTGGAGTATTCGCGCGCCGGTCCACGTACGAGGTCACCGACCTCGCCGATGCGGTATCGGACGTTCGCCCGGACGCACTGCTCGTCGACGTGAACTGCTGGGGCGCCCTTTCGGCGTCGGAGACCAGCGGTGTTCCGTGGGCGTGCTTCTCGCCGTACACCCCCGCCCTGCGCTCGCCGGGGGTGCCGCCATTCGGTCTCGGCCTGAGGCCGGCGACGGGGGTGTTGGGTTCGATCCGTGACGCCGTGGTGCGGCAGGCGGTACTCGGCCGGCTCGAGAGGGTCATACTGCCGCCGGTCAATGCGATTCGTGCGAACGTTGGTGTTGGGCCAGTGGCGTCGATGGACGACTTCCTGCGCCGAGCGGGGCTGATCCTGATCGCCACCGGCAAGCCGTTCGAGTACGAGCAGACCGAATGGGGCGACTCGGTTCAGATGATCGGGCCGTGCGTGCTCGATCCGGGACCGGACGAGACCCCCGAGTGGATGGCCTCGATCGATCGACCGATCGTTCTCGTCACGACATCGTCAGAGAAGCAGTCCGACGCGAGCCTACTTCGCACCGCGCTGACCGCACTGGCAGACGAACCGGTGCACGTGGTTGCCACCGTGCCCGCCGGGCGACCCGACGACTACGCCGCGCCGCCCAACGCGACAGTGCGCCGGTTCGTTCCACACGGCGTGGTGCTGGACCGGGCGGTGTGTGCGGTGACGCACGGCGGAATGGGCGCGACGCAGAAGGCGCTGGCGCGTGGCATCCCGGTGTGCGTGGTGCCGTTCGGCCGCGATCAGCTCGAAGTGGCACGCCGCGTCGAGGTGGCACGGTGCGGCACCCGGCTGCCCGCCAGGAGGCTGTCGGCTCCGCGGCTGCGGGCAAGGGTGCGCGAAGCGATGACGATGACCGCGGGCGCGCAGCGGGTGGCCTCGGGCTTTGCAGCCACCGGCGGGGTCGCGCATGGCGCGGAACTCTTCGAACAGCGCACGCTCGGCCTTCCCTAGCAACTGAGCGCCGAACTACCCCAGCTTGCGCAGCCGTGGCTCCAGGTCCCGTTGGAACAGTTCGAGGAAGCGGCGCTGGTCGTGCCCAGGTGCGTGGAACACCAGGTGGTTCAGACCCCACCCGACGTAGTCCTTGACCTTCTCGACGGCCTCGTCGGGATCGGAGGCAACGATCCAGCGCTTGGCCACCTGCTCGATGGGCAGCTCGTCGGCGGCCTTCTCCATCTCCAGCGGATCGTGGATGTTGGTCTTCTGCTCGGCGGTCAGCGACAGCGGCGCCCAGAACCGGGTGTTCTCCAACGCCAGTTCGGGATCGGTGTCGTAGGAGATCTTGATCTCGATCATCCGATCCACGTCGTCGGGGTTCTTGCCAGCGGCCTCCGCGCCCTCCTTCATCGCGGGGATGAGCTTGTCCCGGTACAGCTCCTCACCCTTGCCGGAGGTGCAGATGAACCCGTCGCCCGCGCGGCCGGCGTACTTGGCCACCTGAGGCCCGCCCGCGGCGATGTAGATCGGGATGCCGCCCTCGGGCACGTCGTAGATCGAAGCGCCCTTGGTCTTGTAGTACTCGCCGTCGAAGTCGACCCGGTCACCCAGCCACAGCTCGCGCATCAACCGCACCGACTCACGCAGCCGCGCATAGCGCTCCTTGAACTCGGGCCACTCACCCTCGTAACCGGTGGCGATCTCGTTGAGCGACTCCCCAGTGCCGACACCGAGGAAGATCCGGTCGGGATACAGACACCCCATCGTGGCGAACGCCTGCGCGATCACCGCCGGGTTGTAGCGGAACGTCGGGGTCAGCACCGAGGTGCCGACCACCAGACGCTTGGTGCGCTCACCGACGGCCGTCATCCAGGCCAGCGAGAACGGCGCATGACCACCCACGTGCCGCCACGGCTGGAAGTGATCGCTCACCGTCGCACTGTCCATGCCGTGCGCCTCGGCCTCCACGGCCAACTCGACGAGCTCACGCGGGGCGAACTGTTCCGCCGACGCCTTGTATCCCAACTTGAGTTCAGCCACGTATCTGTTCTACCCCTCGCATCGAACGGATATTCCACCGCGCTCGTCACCCAGGGTGAATCTGACGACGATTCCCGAGTGATTTCATCGTGAGATTCACACTCGCGGCGCCCACCGGAGCCGAACAGTGGCACGCCTAGACTGATCGCGTGGGGATTTCAGTCGAGTTGACGGCCATCACCGACATCGTCCACTTCGCGCAGACAGACCTCGTCAACTGGACCCTCGTCACCGATGGAAAGAGCGTTGTGCTGATCGACGCCGGCTTCCCGGATCAGCGTGCCGAAGTACTCGATTCGGTCCGGCAGCTCGGGTTCGGTGTCGACGACGTCCACGCCATCCTGCTCACCCACGCCCACGTCGACCACTTCGGCACCGCCATCTGGTTTGCCAGAGCCCATGGCACGCCCGTCTTCTGCCACGCGAGCGAAGTCGGCCACGCCCACCGCGAGTATCTGGAGCAGGTGTCACCGATCGACCTGGCAGCCAAGGCCTGGCTGCCGCGCTATCTGAACTGGTCGCTCACCATCGCCCGCAAGGGCGCATTGATACGCGACGGCATCCCGACCGCGCACGCCCTCACCGAGGAGGTCGCCGCGGCACTGCCCGGCACGCCCATGGCGATTCCGACGCCAGGCCACACCGGCGGGCACTGCTCGTTCGTGGTCGACGGCGTCCTCGTCAGCGGGGACGCGCTCGTCACCGGTCATCCCGTGTCGAAGCGCCGCGGTCCGCAACTGTTGCCGGGCCTGTTCAACCACGACCAGGGCGCCTGTGTCCGCAGTCTGTCGGCGCTGGGGATGTTGGACACCGACGTCCTGCTTCCGGGGCACGGCCCCGTGTGGCGTGGGCCGATCAGGGAGGCGGCCGAGCAGGCCGCCCGCTGAATCGGCTCAGGTGAGGATCTCGTAGCCGAGAAGGAAGATCGCGGTCAGCATGAGGCCACAGCCCAGCACGATGGTCGGCATCAGGATCGTCTGGTCGAGCTCCTCGGGGTCGAGCGCGTCGGTGGCGACCGGGCCGTACAGGACCCCGCCTACCGCGGATTCCCGGAATGTCCTGGTCATTCGGCCGATTCTGGTGTGGGGCTTACGGCCCACGTAGGACCGCAATCCCACGCCTCCCAGGCCCGTCAAGAGGGCAGCCGCGAGGATCAGCCAGCCCACCGTCAGCTCCGACAGCACGTGCACCCCCTGCCGAGTGTTCATCTCGGCAGCCACCCTAGACGCACGGATCAGGTGCGTCATCGAACTAGAGAAGCGCCGAGCCCCAGATGCTCGCGGATGGTGGTGCCCTCGTACTCCGTGCCGAAGACGCCGCGCTCCTGCAGAAGGGGCACCACCGCGTCGACGAACTCGTCGAGTCCGTGCGGCGTGAGGTACGGGTCGAGAATGAACCCGTCGCAGACGTCAGACTGCACGTGCTGGTCCATCTCGGCGGCCACCTGCGCGGGTGTACCGACGAACTGCGAACTCTGAAACACCTTGAGCCGGTCGGGATCCCGGCCGTGGGCGGCCGCCCGCACCTTGGCGGCCGCGTAGTACCTTCGGCTGGCATCCGGTGCAGAGTGCGGTGTGACCAGGACATCGGCGTATTTGGCCCCGAGTTCCTGCCCCTCGGCGGAATCGTCTTCAAGCAGCAGGACCGGGTGCCCCTGCGGGCCGGCGGGCAGGGTGGCGAATCCCCGAACGTCGAACTGCGCGCCTCGATGCTCGACAGCGTGGATTCCTCCGGGATCGGCGTAGACACCGGTCTGCTCGTCCGCGCGAACCGCACCGGTCTCCCAGCTGTCCCAGAACGCGCGGGCGACGGTGATGAACTCCGCTGCCCGCGGATAGCCCTCGGCGTCCGAGGCGATCGCCACGTGCCAGCCCGATCTGCCATCGGACAGGTGGTCGAGGGTGGCGAGTTGCCTTGCCACCGCGAAGGGTTGATTGATCGTGGTGTCGACGGTGCCGACCAGGCCCAATCGGTCGGACACGGCCGCGAGCGCCGACAACATGGTCAAGTTGTCCGCGCCGGCAAGGAAGAGGAAGTCGAACAGACCCCTCTCCGCCGAGCGCGCGAGGTGGACGAAGGACTCGAAGTCGATCTGACTACCGAACCGCGCCGCCAGATGAATCTGCTTGCGGTGCTTACCCCGTCTGATCGTCAGATCCCCCAGCGCTTGGCGATCAACTCGTGGGAGCGAAGACGGTCGGAATGCCGGTGCGTGACCGACGTGATGACGAGTTCGTCGGCATCGGTCACACGCTGCAACGCTTCGAGTCGGTGGGCCACCTCGTCGGCGTCGCCGACGAACTGCGTTGCGGTGCGGTCCTTTACCACCTCGACCTGCTCCGGCGACAGCGGCAAGCTTGCGTCGGGATCGGGATACGGTTCGGCGCCGTCGCCCGCGCGGATGGCGTACACCCAGTGCCCGTAGGTCGACGCCAGATGCCGCGCCGTCTCGCTGTCGTCGGCCACCACGACGTCCGCCGACACCACGACATACGGCTCGCGCAGCGCATCCGACGGCACGAACGCGTTGCGATAGGCCTCGACCGCCTCCAGCGCGGTGGCCGGGGTGATGTGATAGCTCGCGACGAACGGCAAACCGTTTGCAGCCGCCACCTGCGCACTCTGGCCCTTGCTGCTACCGAAGACCCACGGCCGCAACGCGTCTCCGCGCTCCCCCGGCGTCACATGCGTCTCCACCCCATCGATCGAAAAGGTGCCGTCGATCATCGCGAGGATGTCGGAGACCTGGTCGGCGAAGTCGGGTACGTTCGCGTCGGGCTGCTGGAGCACCGACATCCTGGCCTTCAGCCGAGGGTTGCGCATCAGCGCACTGATGTCGAAGGGCTTCGGGACGACGACACCGCCGACTTCGTGCCACGTCCTCGGCGGCGGCTTGGGCTCGTCAGTCGGCGCATCGGGCTTGTCCGCGTTGGCTTCCCGGCGACGCTGACCCGACCGGCCGACGCCGAGATCGATGCGACCGGGGTGAAGGCCGTCGAGGATGCCGAAGTTCTCCACGACCGCCACGGCAGTGGTGAAGCCCAGCTGGACGGCGGCCGCACCGACGTGAATCCGCTCGGTGGCGGCGGCCAGCTGACCGATGAGCACAGCGGGAGACGAGCTCGCCACCGCAACGAAGTGGTGTTCGGCGAGCCAGTAGCGGCGGAATCCCCACCGCTCGGCGTGCTGGGCCAGGTCGACGGTGTTGCGCAACGCAGTGGCGGCGTCACTTCCCTCGCTGATCGGCGAGAGGTCGAGGATGGACAAGGGCACGGTCACATCGGCACCGCCTTCTGATATGGATTCTCCGCCACAGGTAGCCCGAGGCGCTGTCGGAGGGTCTCGCCGTCGACGTAGGCGGAGCGCACTCCGGCCGCTGCGCGCAGCTGCGGCATGACCTCGTCGACGATGAAGGGCAGATCGATCGCGGTGACGGCGGGCCGCAGCCTGACACCGTCGATCCCCAAGTGCTGCCAGCGGATCAGGAGATCCACCAGTTCGGTTGCCGTGCGGTCGAATACATATGCGTCGGAACGACGATCCACGACGCCGGCCGATGCCACGAAGACATCGACGTAGACCCGCAGGTGGGCACCGCCGGAGTCCCCGATCTCGCGGAGGATGGCCAGCAGCTGCTCGTCGTCCTTCGGCGTGATGAAGACGAGGTCGGCACTGCGGGCGGCGAACTCGTAGACCGGTGTGACATGCGCAAGCGCGGCGACGACGGGCTGGCCCTGCGGCGGTCGCGGCGTGCCGGACGAATCGTCCCAGAGCCTTCGCACCATCTCGACGGCCTCGGTGGCTTCGGCGAACAGGTCGTCACCGCCGACGTCGCGCCTGCCGAAGAGTGCGGCCTCCTGGGCGGTTCCACTGACCCTGGGTTGCCAGCCCGCCCTGCCATGGGAGACGAAGTCGAGCGTCGCGATCGCCGTCGACAGACGGAACGGATCGGTGTGCGTCACTCCTGCCACGGGGACGAGCCCGATGTGAGTCGTGGCGGGGGCGACGCGCGACGCGAGCAGCACCGCATCGGGTCGTCCGGCAAGCCATCGCGGTTCGATCTCGGGCTTGCGGCGCCGCTGCGGAGTGAGTCCCTCATCGAAGGTGACGAAGTCCAGCATGCCGCGCTCGGCGGTCCTGACCGCGTCCACCCAGTAGCGGCCGCGCAGATGCGGTTGGCGGTCGGGCGTGTGGCGCCACGCTTCCTGATGCCAGCCGTATCCCTCGAGTGCCACGGCGACGCTGAGCGGCCCGATCACGGCATTTCCTTCAGGAACGCCATCGGGAAGACGTCACCTTGAGCGGGCAAGGGCTCGTCGAGCCGTCGATACCCCGTCGCGAGGTACAGGGCTTCCGCCTCCGGCTGACGGTCGCCCGTGGTCAGGTAGATGCGCCGGTAGCCGCGGGCCGCGATCTGCGCCTCCAGCTCGGCGAGCAGGCTCCTCGCCAGCCCGCGGCGACGGTGCCCACCGTCGGTCCAGATGCGCTTGAGCTCCGCCGTCTGGGCATCGAAGCGGCGGAACGCGCCCCCGGTCACGGGCTGGTCATCGACCAGCCCGATCAACATGCCGCCGCCGGGCGCTTCGAACTCGTCAGCCGGATGGTCGCGCAGCCATCGGCCCACCAACTCCACGGTCCCGCCGTACCTGGTGGCGTACTCGACGGCGAGCTCGGCCAGCAGCGGCTCGGCCAGCGCGTCGCGCTGGCCGACCATGACGAACCGCAGTCCGTCGACGGTTGGCAGAGTCATCACCACCCCATCGCTTCCCATGTCAATGTCTACCGCGAAGCGCCCTTCCGCATTCCGCAGATCTGCCTTCGCCTCGTGGTGATTGCAAGATCCCCGGCCTTCAAATCGAAACTTGACACGTGTAAAGTCCGGCCACATGGACAACATCAGGGGCAGGACAATCGCGATCACCGGCGCCGCCCGCGGCATCGGCCACGCCACCGCCAAGGCCCTTCTGGCCCGCGGCGCCCTGGTGGTCATCGGTGACCGCGACGTGGCGGTCCTGGAGTCAGCCGTCACCGGTCTCGCCAAGTTCGGCCAGGTCACCGGCTATCCCCTGGACGTCACCGACAGGGAGTCGTTCCAGGTATTCCTGGACAAGGCCCGCACCGACGGTGACGGCCACATCGACGTGCTCATCAACAACGCGGGCGTGATGCCCGTCGGCCCATTCCTCGAACAGTCCGAGCAGGCCATCCGGTCCTCGATCGAGGTCAATTTCTACGGCGTGCTCACCGGATGCCAGCTGGTGCTCCCCGAGATGGTCCGGCGCCGCCGCGGGCACGTCGTGAACATCGCCTCGATGGCCGGAATGGTCGCCGTGCCCGGACAGGTGGTCTATGCCGGGACCAAGTTCGCCGTGGTCGGCCTGTCCACCGCGATGGCCGACGAGTTCGCGCCGCAGGGCGTCGAGGTGACGGTCATCCTGCCGACCTTCACCAACACCGAACTGATCGCGGGCACCAAGAACACCGGCGCGCAGAAGCCGGTGCAGCCCGAGGACATCGCCGCCGCGATCGTCAAGGCCCTCGACAAGCCCAAGACCCACGTGTCCGTGCCGACCCCATTGCGCTTCGTCGGCGCCGTCACGTCGATGCTCGGGCCGCGTGGCAGGCGCTGGCTGTCCAAGCAGATGGGCAACGACCACGTGTTCCTCGAGTTCGACAAGACCGCACGGCAAACCTACGAGAACCGGGCCCAGGCCGCGCAGGGCGTTCTGGAGAAGCCGAGCGAGAGCTAGGCAGGACGCTCAGAACAACTGTTCGGTCGCATACAGTCGTTATTCGGAGATGGCGACGCTTCCCGCGCACTGGCTCCCGAATACCATGTGGCTCCGACGTTTTCGGTGTCTCGCAGCAGGGCGCACCGACTTATTGGGTGTCGCGGGACGGGGGGTGGGATTGCAGCCCATAGCGTGCCGTAGCGGACCGGAGGGAATGACTCGGGGTTGTCCTGTCACCCGACGGTTTGGGTTGACTCCACTGTGGTGTGTCACCCCTCCGGTCTGCGTTCGCGGCGTGACTGAAGAGAAGCGTGACCCCAAGCTGCTGTGAGAGGTACTTGAAGTCGGATTGTCCGCCGCGGATTCCCCAACCCACACGAGCGAAGGGAACCCGTATTCCATGATCGTCATCGGTGTCGATCCGCACGAGTCCACCCACACTGCTACCGGACTGAACCCGGCCACTAACTCCGATGTCGGCTCGCTGCGCATCGAGGCGTCCCTGGGCGACTATCAACGATTGATCACCTGGGCCGCGGCGTGGCCCGAACGCCAGTGGGCGATCGAGAATGCCCAGGGGTTGGGACACCACCTGGCGCAGTGGCTGCTGGCACGTGGAGAGGTCGTCCTCGACATTCCGACCACGGCCACCGCATCAGCCGAGCGCCCGATCGAGGTCGGCGATCAGATCCTCCGTGCCCTCGAGCCCGATGGAGATCCGCACCACGGCGTCGCCGAGACCGATGGCCGCACGTCCCTCCGGGCCCATCGCGCGGTGAGTCGTGGTGGCCGGGTGGGTGATCAGCGACTTGGCGTCTCCGAGGTTGTTGGAGATGTCGATGAGGCGCAGCTTGTCGAGCACCTCGAAGGCGCGCTGCTTGCCCTGCCCCTCGGGAGCCGCCAGCTCGAACGTGACGACGGTGCCGCCGCCCCTCATCTGACGCTTGGCCAGGTCGTACTGCGGATGCGACTCCAGGAATGGGTACTTGACCCAGCTCACCGACGGATGGCCCTCGAGGAACTCCGCGACGCGCTGCGCCGAACTGTTGGAGTAGTTCACCCGAACCGCCAGCGTCTCAAGGCCTTTCAGCATGGTCCAGGCATTGAAGGCACTGATCGCCGGACCGGTGTGGCGCATGAGCTTCTGCACCGGGCCGTCGATGTAGTCCTTGTCGCCGAGGATGGCGCCGCCGAGCACCCGACCCTGCCCGTCGATGTGCTTGGTGCCGGAGTACACCACGACGTCGGCGCCCAAGGGCAGACCCTGCTGCAGCAGCGGGGTGGCGAAGACGTTGTCCAGCACCACCTTTGCACCCGCGGCGTGGGCGAGGTCGCACACGGCGGCGATATCGACCAGCGACTGCATCGGGTTGGACGGCGTCTCGAAGAACACCGCCTGCGTCGGCACCGAGAGCGCCTCCTCCCACTGGGAGAGGTCCTCACCGTCGACGAACACGGTCTCCACGCCCCAGCGCGGCAGGATCTCGTTGCAGACCACGAAGCAGGAGCCGAACAGGCTGCGGGCGGCGACGAGTCGGTCACCCGCCCCGAGAAGCGCGCCGAGGGAGGTGAACACTGCGGCCATGCCGGTCGCCGTGGCGAACGCGGCGGGCGCATCCTCGATCAGCCGAAGGCGCTCCTCGAACATCGAGATCGTCGGATTGCCGTAGCGCGAGTACACGTAGCGGTCGATCTCGCCGGTGAACGCCTTCTCGGCGTCGCCCGCGGATTCGTAGACGTAGCCCGAGGTCAGGTACAGCGCCTCGGAGGTCTCCTCGAAACCCGACCTCAGCAGCCCACCGCGCACCCCGATGGTGGCCTGGCTGACACCGTCGGGCAGCGGCTTCGGAATGCGGACCGACGGGACGGACTCATCGGGAGTGGTCACGATTGCCTCCAGGGCAGACCGATGGCCCGCCAGCCCGTTGCGCCGCGATGCCCGTCCTCGTCGAGGTTTCCCTCGAACCCGTCGAGCACGTTGTAGGACGGCGCGACTCCCGCCGCGGTGGCAGCCTCGGCCGCACCGATGGAACGGTTGCCGGAGCGGCACAGAAAGACGACGGGCCGCTCGCCCGCGGTCACGCCCGCGGCGGCCAGGTCGTCGACGAACCCGTCGTTGTGCGTGCCGTCGGTGCGGTTCCACTCGATGTAGACGACGTCGCGTTGCAACGACGACGTGTCGGGGACGCCGACGAAGCGCCACTCGGCCGCGGTGCGACAGTCCACCAGCACGGCCTCGGGATCGTCGACCAACAGCTTCCACGCCTCTTCAGGGGTGATGTCTCCCGCATAGCTCACGACCGCGAGTGTCCCATATCTATTTCGAGCAAACCTTCCACGCCCCGTCCTCCCGCACGAACGTCAGGTCGGAGCTGGAGGTCTGCTCGCCAGTGTTGGCAAAGTGGTAGATCACCGTCGCCGCGGCGCGATCACCGTCGACGCGGATGGTCGGAACGTCGTCGACGTAGCGCTCGCCGTTCTTGGCCACCGAGTCACGCTGACTGGCCAGGAAACTCGCCTCGGTGCCCTGATCGGCCCGACACGTGAAGTTGCGGAACTTGGCGTAGTCCTGGCGTTGCTGCGCGTCGTTCTGGCCGACGGCGGCTTGGGCCACCTGGTCCCCCGGGGTCGTCTGTTGAGTGCCGAAGACGTTGAAGAGAACGATTCCGATCACGACGAGCGCGAAGATCACCAGCGCACCCACAAACGGGGCCACGGTCGGACGATCGGGTTCGGGCTCGGGCAGCTGGATGGGATCGGACCCAGAGTCGGACCCGGTCACGACCCGAGTCCGTGCACGACCGTCGAGATCCGGTGCGCGCGATCGCGAGCCCGGACGACGTCTGGCGCGGTGGCGATGGCCACCGACGTCCCCTCGAGCAGACGCACGTCGCTCTCCGGAACGGCCAGCGCCTCGGTCAGTGCGCTGGTGGAGATAGCCCGCCTGGTCCCCACCTCCGCCGCCGCGGGCGAAATCATGATCGTGTCGACCGACAACCCGAGAATCGCCCTGGCGTGGAGCTCGAACTGCGAAAGTCGTTGCGAGCGCAGGGTGACCATGCCGACGTCGAACGGCTGCGTCCGCACGGTGGCGAAGTACACCTCGGCCCCGCGGACCAGAAGTTCGACGGCGAACACGCCGCGGCCGCCCAGCGAATGGACGATGCGCGCCGCGATGGACCGCGCGGCATCGAGCGCCGCGAGCGACAGCCGCTGCGGCTGCCACGTCTCCAGCGGCGCGCCGTCGGCCTGCCGGTGCCCGATCGGTTCGCAGAACTGCACCGCCGGTCCCGACGCCTCGGTCGTGCGCACCGTCAGCAGCGTGATCTCGTGTTGCACGTCCACGACGGTCTCCGCCATCACCCGGTTCGCCCAGGTCGGGCCCGCCGCGAAGGCGCGCTTCCAGGCCGCCTCGACGTCCTCGAGCCGCGTCAGCACCGACTGGCCTTCGGTGACCGTGCCGGTCAGAGGGGTGACCACCAGCGGGAAGCCGGAGTGCCCGGCGACCGCGGCCAACTCCTCCGGCGATGACACGAACCAGAACGGCACGGTCGGCAGGCCCAGCTCGTCGCCCGCCAGCTTGCGCAGACCCTCGCGGTCCACCCCGAGTCTATTGGCACGCGGCGTCGGGAACACCTCGACGGAATCGCGCCCGGCCGCGGCGATCAGCACAGCGGGAGAAACGTCGGAAGACACGGCGACGACGTAATCCGGCCGATGCTCGTCGAGCAGGGCGACGACCGCGTCGGCGTCTTCACACTCCTCGACGCGCACCACGGCGGCGCCGAGACGCTCGAACGCCAACGCCAGCTCTGGGCCTGCGTCTCCCGCCCCGAGCAGCAGGACCGAGCGCGGACGGTCGGTGGTCTTCCCCAGGGGTTCAGTCATGGTCCGTCCACCCTGCCAGACCGATCAGCCCAGCCGGATGTCGACGTAGCACCAGCGCCAGTTCTCGCCGGGCTCCACCGAACGCATCACGGGGTGGTCGGTCTCGTGGAAATGCCTGTTGGCGTGCTGATGCGGGCTTGAGTCGCAGCAACCCACGTGGCCGCACGTCAGGCACATTCGCAGGTGAGCCCAGGTACTCTCGCCGAGTTCATTGCATTCCTGGCAGCTGCCGGGCGTGAGGGGTTCCGGCTCGGCCGCGTCGGCGGCCTCCGCGAGGTGCTCGCACGTCTGAGCGGATGGCGGGGAATTCACGTCGCGCCGTCGCGTTCTCCTCCGCATGGTGTTCAGAATAGTTCGGTCCCGGTGGGGTCCCAGACGGAAGGGTTTGGCAACGTGGGTGGCGCCTCATTACTCGCGGTGCTCGTAGCGTCGGTGTTGTTGGCCGGGAACGCGCGTCGGTACGACGTTTCCGGGCCGTTGGCGCTCGTGGTCGCGGGACTCCTGGCGGGCCTGATCCCCGGCGTGCACGGCCTCGAACTGCAACCCCACCTGGTGTTGTTCGTCATCCTGCCGCCGCTGCTGTGGTCGGCGGGGCTGGAGAGCAGCTACGTCGCCCTGCGCAAGAACACCCGCCGGATCGGCCTTCTGGCCGTCGGCCTGCCCCTGGTGACGACGTTCGCGGTCGGCGTAGTCGCGTACCACACGGTGCCCGAGTTGACGGTAGCTGCGGCGCTGACGCTCGGCGCGATCGTCGCGCCGCCGGACGCCGTGTCGGCGGCGGCGATCGGGCGCAGGCTGGGGTTGCCGCGGCAGATCATGACGCTTCTCGGTGGGGAGAGCCTGCTGAACGACGCGACCGCGCTCACCGCCTACAAGGTCGCGCTCGCCGCTGCGATCGGCACGGCATCGACCTGGGGCACCCCGGTGTTCACGTTCGCACTCGCTGCCGTCGGCGGCACGGTGATCGGCGCGGCCATGGGGTCGCTCATCGTCTTCGTCCGGACCTGGCTCGGCGATTCCCTGGTGGAGAGCGCGATCGGCCTGATGGCCCCGTTCTTCATCTATCTGCTCGCCGAGGAGGCGCACGGTTCCGGCGTGATCGCCGTCGTCGTGGCCGCCCTCATCCTCGGGCAGCGGTCGTCGAGGGCCGGCTACGCCACCCGACTGCAGGACACCGCGCTGTGGAAGACCCTGCAGTTCGTCCTCGAGTCGTTCGCATTCCTGCTCATCGGCTTGCAGCTACCGACCGTGGTCGCCGAGCTGAGAGGCATCTCGGCGTCCGTGCTGGCGATCGCGTCGGTGTCGGTACTGGCGACGGTGATCGTCGTCCGGATCGTCTGGGTGTTCGTGATGGCCTACGTGCCGAGGAAGTTCTCCCGGCGCATCCGGGACAACGAGGAGAAGCCCACCAAGGCCCAGGTCTTCATCGTCGCCTGGGCGGGGATGCGAGGCGTGGTGTCACTCGCCGCGGCGTTCGCGGTACCGGTCAGCACGCTGTCGGGTGATCCATTCCCCGGCCGGCCGCAGCTGGTGTTCCTCACGTTCGTCGTCGTGATCGGAACGCTTCTGCTGCACGGCCTCACCCTGCCCTGGATCATCAAGGTGCTCGACGTGCAGGGCGACGACGTCCAGAAGGACGCCCTCGAGCAGGCCGCGGCGCAGACCAAGGCTGCGCAGGCGGCCGCGGACCGCCTCGACGAACTGATGGCCCTGCAACGTCCCGACTCGGACGTTGGAGAACGTGCCGCCGCCGTGCTGCGCCATTGGAACGACCGCCGCCGGAACTCGGCGTGGGAACAGCTGGGACGCAGCGACGACGAGATCGGCGAGGGCCCTGCGGCGGCGTTCAAACGCCTCCGGCTGGAGATGCTCAAGGCGGAGCGCGACACGTTCATCGCCGAGCGGGACGCCGGACGGATCGACGACGAGGTCTTCAGAGCCGTCCTGCACGGACTGGACCTGGAGGAGGCGACGCTCGACCGCGACTAGCTGCGCGGCGCCGACTCAGCGGCCGCGGGATGGTCGTCCCTGAGGCTCTTCATGGCGGCGATCATCGCGCAGAAGGTTCGGTGCGCCGCCTCAAGATCGGTGTCGGAAAGGTGGGCCATGGCGGCCTGGTTGCGCTGGCCGAGCACGGTGAAGAACCTCCGCGCGACGTCCATCCCGCGGTCGCCGTAGCGAAGGAGCACCTTGCGCCGGTCGGCCGGGTCGGTCTCGCGCCGCAGATGACCGTCCCCGGTCATCCGCTCGACGAGGTACGTGATCGCCGCACCCGAGAGCCTCATCTGCTTGCGAAGGTCACCGGCCGTCAAGGGAACGCCGTCCGTCTCGGCGACCATGACGAACAGAAGTGCTCGAAACTCGTTGGCGGACAGCTTGTTCTGCTCGGCAAAGGTGCGAGCGATCCAATCCGACTCGGAGGTCAGGTCTCGAAGGTCGGCAGCGATGAGTCGTTCCAACTGCATTCGGACGCCCTCGCTCGCGGTCCCCTCGTGCATCATCGGCACTCCTCGTGGCGAGACGTAGTGGTACAGCATAGTTCCAATCCTGCCAACGGCTACCCCGTTTGACGGCAACGCCGCGGGCCGCGGTCACGTCGCGAATTCCCTTGCCGTGGCTGGTGGCCCGCACTACTTGCCGACTACCGTCCCAACGGTGAAGGAAGTTCGGGTCGACACCGCGCTCGGTGAGATACGCCTCCGCGTCTCGGGCACCGGCGAGGCGATCCTCTTCTGGCCGAGCCTGCTGATGACGGGCGACATGTGGTCGGCGCAGGCCGAGCACTTCTCCGACCGGTATCGCGTCGTACTGATCGACCCGCCCGGGCATGGCGGCAGCGAAAGACTCACGGCGGCATTCACCTTCGAGGACTGCGCTCGGTGCGTCGTCGACATCCTCGACGGACTCGGCATCGACGACGCCCACTTCGTCGGGAACTCCTGGGGCGGGATGATCGGCGGCACGTTCGCCGCCACCTACCCCGACCGCGTCCGCCGCGCCGTGCTGATGAACTGCACGGCGTCGCCCGCAGGTGCTCGGCAGAAGGTCGAATACGGCATCCTGCTGCGAATTGCTCGCTGGCTCGGCGGGATCCGGCCACCGCTGACCCGGTCGGTGTTGAAGGCCTTCCTCGGGCCGACGACGTTCCGGACGCGACCCGACGTCGTCGCCTTCGTCCGGGCTACCGTGCAGGCCGACGACCTGGACTCCTGCGCATGGGCAGTGCGCAGCGTCGTGCCGCGGCGGCCCGATCAGCGCGCCCTGATGTCCCGCGTGACGACGCGGGTGCTGGTCGTCGCGGGCGTCGAGGACGCGACGTTCCCCAACCTGGAGACCAAGACGATGGCCGACGCGATCCCCGGCTCGACGTTCGTCGTGCTCGACGGCGTTGCTCACCTCGCCGGCTTGGAGCACCCCGCGTTGGTCAATCAGCTGGTGGACGACTTCCTGACGCGCTGACGCATCGCCACCACCACCCCGCGTTTTCGGCGGTAGTCCGGAAACCGTCGGTACCGTCGAGCACATGACTGCACCGAATGTTCTGCTCCGCTCGGGAGAACCGGCTCTACCTCCGGTACACATGCGCCGCGACGCGTTCGACCCCACCCAGGAGCTCGGACAGATTCGC
>NZ_JAVROT010000450.1:0-29012 GCF_032162605.1 Mycobacterium sp.
CCGGGGGCGGCGCGCCCCGAAACCACTATGAGGGTGACCTCGGGTAGGACTAACGTCCACGTAGACTGGATGATCAGACTTCGCAGATGAACGAAAGCGAGTAGTACCTGCATGAGCGGCCATTCCAAGTGGGCCACCACCAAACATCAGAAGGCTGACAAAGACGCGCGCCGTGGTAAGGAATTCGCCCGGCTGAACAAGAACATCGAGGTCGCCGCGCGCACCGGCGGCGGCGACCCGTCGGGCAACCCGACGCTGTACGACGCAATCCAGAAGGCCAAGAAGACGTCAGTTCCCAACGACAACATCGAGCGGGCCCGCAAGCGCGGCGGCGGCGAGGAGGCCGGCGGCGCCGACTGGCAGCCCATCACGTACGAGGGTTACGGCCCGAACGGTGTCGCGGTCCTGATCGAATGTCTGACCGACAACCGTAACCGCGCCGCCAGCGAGGTCCGCATCGCGATGACGCGCAACGGCGGCAACATGGCCGACCCCGGCTCGGTGGCCTATCTGTTCTCCCTCAAGGGCGTCGTCACACTGGAGAAGAACGGGCTGACCGAGGACGACGTGCTGACCGCCGTCCTGGAGGCGGGCGCCGAGGACGTCCACGATCTCGGCGACAGCTTCGAGGTCATCTCCGAGCCCACCGATCTCATTGCAGTGAGGACCGCACTGCAGGACGCGGGCATCGACTACGACTCGGCCGACGCCAGCTTCCAGCCCTCGGTGAGTGTGCCCGTCGACCTGGACGGCGCCCGCAAGGTGCTGAAACTGGTCGACGCGCTCGAAGACAGTGACGACGTCCAGGATGTGTGGACCAACGTCGACATTCCCGACGACGTCGCCGTCCAGCTCGACGAGGACTGACCGGTCACGGCGTCATCATGACCCGGTACTGGCGCTGCGAGAACACCCAGTCGCCGCCGGCGCGGGTCCGCCTGCCGTCCTCGGTCCAGCACGCCAGGTACGCCTCGAGATCCTGTCGCACGACCGCGTCGCTGTACGTCTCGTGGAGCTCGCGGATGCTCTGCATCGCCTCGCTCGACCCGGTGAAGGCCACGCTAACGTCCGATGTCGGATACGGCGTCCGCGATCGCGACGTCACCGGAGATCAATTCGAACGTCACTCCGCCGGTGGTCGGTGCGTCCAGCAGGGCGACCAGGATCGCGGCCACGTCTGCCCTGGGGATGCTGCCGCGTCCGGTTGACGCGGCGACGCGCACTCGACCGGTGCCGGTCTCGTCGGTCAGCAGCCCTGGCCGAACGATCGTCGAATCGAGCCCTTGCCTGCCGCGCACCGCGTCGTCGGCGGCTGCCTTAGCTTCCAGGTACGCCGCGAACACCGGGTCGCTCCCCTCCTCGGGCTGCCGGCGGTCCGCGCCCATGGCGGACACCATCAGGTAGCGGCTCACTCCCGCTGCCTCGGCGGCATCGGCCAGCAGGATGGCGGCGTCACGGTCGACGGTCGCCTTCCTGTCGATCCCGCTGCCAGGGCCAGCTCCCGCAGCGAACACCACTGCGTCGGCACCGTCGAGCTGCTCAGTCAGCTCGCCGACCGTTGCGCTCTCCAGATCGAGGACGATGGCGTCGGCGCCCACGGCTCGCAAGTCGTCGACCTGGCCCGGGTTGCGGATCAGGCCCGCCACGGAGTCGCCACGTTCGGTTAGCAGCTTCTCCAGCATGAGCGCGATCTTGCCGTGCCCACCTGCGATGACGACGCGCATCACCGGCTCCCGGCCGTCGCGAAGACCTGGGAGTCGTCGGCGAAGGCCTTGAACTCCAGTGCGTTGCCCGCCGGATCGAGCAGGAACATCGTCCACTGCTCGCCGGTCTGCCCCTCGAAGCGCAGGTACGGCTCGATGACGAAGTCCGTGTCCCCGGCGCGTAGTCGTTCGGCGAGCCGATGGAATTCGGCGACGGACAGCAGCAGGCCGAAGTGGGGCACGGGTACGTCATGGCCGTCGACCGGATTGTGCGCCCGCGTCGATCCGCGGGGCGCCAAATGCGTGACGAATTGATGGCCGTGCAGGTTCCAGTCCACCCACGTCTCGGCGCTGCGGCCCTGGGGCAGACCCAGCACGGTGCCGTAGAAGTGCCGTGCGGCGTGCAGGTCGTCGACGGGTACCGCGAGGTGGAAGCGGGGAACGGGGGAGTCGAGAACGGTCACGGTATGAAGGGTCCTTCCCGTCGAGAAGTCGGAGTCACTCTCCTCCAAGCTATCCCGCGCGGATGACTCAGCCGCTCTCGTTGGACCTGCCGTTCGAACTGGCCAGGTCGTCGTCGAAGTCGGAGTGTTCGTCGAACGCCCGCCCGCGCTCTTCGGCCTCGGGGCTCCCCGAGAACATGCCGGACGCCACTCTCGTCGTCCCGCGGTCGTGGCCCGTGCGGGGCTGTTCGGGTTCGGGCCGTGCCACCGCAGGTTCGATGCGCTGTGTCGGCAGCACGCCCCCCTTGAGGTGCACCCAGCGGACCATGCCCTCGCGCACCGTGCACCGCAGGTCGAACAAGGCGCCCGCGTTGGGAGCGCTGACCATCATCCGCACGCGGACCACGCCGTTGACGGCGTCGGTCACCTGCAGCACCCCGCGGCGTCCGTCCCACTGATCGCACGAGGACAGCAGTCGGTCGAGTTCGGCGCGCATTTCGTCGAACGGGACGGAGAAGTCGACGTCGAACTCGATGGTGCCCATGATCTCGGTGGCATTGCGCGTCCAGTTCTCGAACGGCGTGGTCGTGAAGTACGTGCACGGCAGCACCAGGCGGCGCTCGTCGGCGAGACGGACGACGACGTAGGTCAGTGTGATCTCCTCGATGCGGCCCCACCACTGGCCCTGCTCGAGTTCGACGACGTCGCCCACGCGGATGGCGCCGGAGAAGGCGATCTGCATGCCCGCGAAGACCGCGCCCAGCGACGTCTGCGCTGCCAGGCCCGCGACCACGGACAACACGCCTGCCGAGGCGAACAGCGTGGTTCCGATGTCGGAGAAGGACGGGAACGTCATCAGGATCGCGGCAACGCCGAGGATGATGACGACGGCAGTGGCGAGTCGGCGCAACACCGTGACCTGCGTCCGGATCCGTCTCCACAGACGGTCGGCGTCGGAGATCTCGCCCTCGCCGCCGCCGTAACGCGCGATCGTCCGACGTTCCAGGACCTGAACCAGGCCGACGACCGTCCAGGTCAGAGTCGCGATCAGCAGGATCAGCAGGGTGTGGTCAACCGAACCGCGCCAGGCATCTGCCCCGCCCGAGGTCCGCCGCACCGCGACCGAAGCGGCGAACACCATCAGGGTGGCGCGCACCGGCGCCCTGGTCAGGGCCGCGGTGTCGTTCAGCACTCCGCTGCGACGGCCGAGTCGCTTGAGCACCCAGGTCAGAACCACCCCGAGCAGAAACGCGGCCACCACGGCGCCTGCGCCCCAGACCAGCGTGACGGCGAGATTGGTCGCGGACTGCAGCTCGTTCTGGTCGGGCATCGAGTGAGTTCAGCTCCCACGGATCGGGGTCACGTGTCTCTTTCGACGGTAACGTCTGTCACCGCCTTCGTCACGTCCCCGTCCGTCGAGGTGTGTCATGGGTGTGTCGATGCCCGGCGCGGTCCGCGCGGCCCGTTAAGGTATCGAACAGCTGTTCGGGAAAAGGAGCCAACGTGCGGGTGATGGGTGTCGATCCCGGGCTGACGCGTTGCGGACTGTCGGTCATCGAAAGCGGCCAGGGCCGCAAGGTGACCGCGCTCGACGTCGACGTGGTCCGCACCCCCTCGGACCAACCCCTGCACAAGCGGTTGCTCACCATCAGCGACACGGTCGAGCACTGGCTGGACACCCACCATCCCGACGTCCTCGCCATCGAGCGGGTGTTCGCCAACCAGAATGCGAACACGGCGATGGGCACCGCGCAGGCGGGCGGGGTGATCGCCCTCGCCGCCGCCAGGCGGAACATCGACGTGCACTTTCACACGCCCAGTGAGGTCAAGGCCGCCGTCACCGGCAACGGTCGCGCCGACAAGGCTCAGGTCACCGAGATGGTCACCAGGATCCTGGCCCTGCAGTCCAAACCGACTCCGGCCGACGCTGCCGACGCACTGGCGCTGGCCATCTGCCACTGCTGGCGCGCGCCGATGATTGCGAGGATGGCGGCAGCCGAGGCGATGGCCGCAGAACAGCGCAAGAAGTACAAGGCCAAACTCAAGGCGGCCAGATGATCGCGTCCGTTCGAGGTGAGGTACTCGACGTCGCCCTCGACCACGTCGTCATCGAGGCGGCCGGAGTCGGCTACAAGGTGATGGCGACACCCTCGACG
Source organism: Mycobacterium sp. (assembly GCF_032162605.1). Taxonomy (GTDB): domain Bacteria; phylum Actinomycetota; class Actinomycetes; order Mycobacteriales; family Mycobacteriaceae; genus Mycobacterium. Next base: position 4,303 of record NZ_JAVROT010000450.1, read on the forward strand.
TTGTCGACGCTGCGGCGCGGCAGCGAGGCCAGGCTCATCACCGCCATGATCGTGCGTGAGGACTCGATGACGCTGTACGGCTTCGCCGACGCCGAGGCCCGCGACTTGTTCAGCACGCTGCTCGGCGTCTCGGGCGTTGGTCCGAAGATCGGGCTGGCCACCCTCGCCGTGTACGACGCCCAGACTCTTCGACAGGCACTGGCCGCCGGTGACGTCACCGCGCTCACCCGGGTGCCCGGCATCGGCAAGCGTGGCGCCGAGCGTATGGTGCTGGAGCTGCGCGACAAGATCGGCGCCGTTCCCTCGGCGGGTGGCCTCGTCGGGGTCAGTGGGCACGCCATCCGCGGACCGGTGGTGGAAGCCCTTGTCGGACTTGGCTTTGCGGCCAAGCAGGCCGAGGAGGCCACCGACAAGGTCCTGGCCGAGGAGCCCGACGCCACCACCTCGAGCGCACTGAGGGCGGCGCTGTCCATGCTGGGCAGGAAGTGATGAGCCACGTGCGCGAAGAGCAGAGTGTCTAGCATGGGCCGTTTCGACGAGGACGAGCACGAGGACACCACCGATCGCGAGGTGTCGGCCGCGCTGACCGTGGGCGAGGGTGACGTCGACGCCAGTCTGCGCCCCCGCACCCTCAAGGAGTTCATCGGCCAACCTCGGGTCCGCGAACAACTGCAACTGGTCCTCGAAGGCGCCAAGAACCGCGGTGGCACACCGGATCACATCCTGCTTTCCGGTCCGCCCGGGCTCGGCAAGACCTCACTGGCGATGATCATCGCGGCAGAACTCGGCACCTCGCTTCGCCTCACCTCCGGACCGGCACTCGAGCGCGCAGGCGACCTGGCCGCCATGCTGTCCAACCTCGTCGAGCACGATGTGTTGTTCATCGACGAGATTCACCGCATCGCGAGGCCTGCCGAGGAGATGCTGTACCTCGCCATGGAGGACTTCCGCGTCGACGTCATCGTCGGAAAGGGCCCAGGGGCAACGTCGATTCCGCTGGAGGTCGCCCCATTCACACTGGTCGGAGCGACCACGCGATCCGGGGCTCTGACCGGTCCGTTGCGTGACCGTTTCGGCTTCACCGCCCACATGGACTTCTACGAACCCGCCGAATTGGAACGGGTGCTTGCTCGTTCGGCGGGCATCCTCGGCATCGAGGTCGGGATGGACGCCGCTACCGAGATCGCGCGTCGCTCGCGTGGCACGCCGCGCATCGCAAACCGGCTGCTGCGCCGGGTACGTGACTACGCCGAAGTCCGCGCGGACGGCGTCATCACCCGCGACATAGCGAAGTCCGCCTTGGCGGTCTACGACGTCGACGAACTCGGGCTGGACCGCCTCGACCGCGCCGTGCTCTCGGCGCTGACGCGGAGTTTCGGGGGCGGCCCGGTGGGGGTGTCGACGCTGGCGGTCGCCGTCGGCGAAGAGGCCACGACCGTCGAGGAGGTGTGCGAGCCTTTCCTGGTGCGCGCAGGGATGATCGCCCGCACCCCGCGGGGTCGGGTCGCCACGGCCCAGGCGTGGACGCATCTGGGCATGACGCCGCCCAGCGGTGTGACGAGCCTCGGGCAGCCGGGTCTGTTCGAATAGTCAAGGAGATTGGATGGGAAGGGCGTGAAATGACCACTGCCGCTTTGATCTTCGCGGCACTGGCCGCCGTGCTGCACGTCTACATCTGGGTGCTCGAGTCGTTTCGTTGGACGGATCCTCGCACCCGCGCGACGTTCGGCACGACGGCCGAGGAGGCGGAGACCACCAAGTTGCTGGCGTTCAACCAGGGCTTCTACAACCTGTTCTTGGCGGTGGTGACCACGGCGGGTATCGCGTTCACGATCTCCGGCGGTATCCGGGTCGGCGCGGCGCTGCTATTCGCCGGCGTCGGGTCGATGCTTGCCGCAGCAATCGTGCTTCTGGCGTCCGCGCCGGACAAGGCGCGTTCAGCGGTGGTCCAGGGCGCGTTGCCCTTGGTGGCCGTCGTTCTGCTTGCCATCGGCTTCTCCACGTAGGCACTGCTCGGGCGACCGACAACGTGCACGCGGTCTCCACCGGAACGCTTGGCCTTGTACATGGCTCCGTCCGCTGACTCCAGCAGACGATCGACGTGGCCCGAAATCTCCTGCGGGATCACCCGGAAGAGCGACGCACTGGCCACCCCAATGCTTGCGGTGACGCGCGAGGGTGGCTGTGCGATCTCGCGACGGACCCGCTCTGCGAGTCCGATCGCATCGCGGCGGTCACCGGACATCGCCACGACGAACTCCTCACCGCCGACGCGCCCTACGGCGGAATCGCCGGGGCGGGAGCGACGGAGGATGTCGCCGACGGCGATCAGGGTCTGGTCGCCCGCGGCGTGTCCCGCGGTGTCGTTGACCCGTTTGAAGTCGTCCAGATCAACCATCACGACCGTCAGATGAGCCCTGCTGTCGTGACTTGACTCGGTGGCCAGGACGCGCACCGATCGATGAAAACCCCGGCGGTTGGGCAGCGCCGTCAACGGATCCGTGTCAGATCTGAGCGCGTCGACGCCGAGGGTGCGCACAAGCACCTGGACGCAGAACGGCACGGCCAGAACGCCGACGAACAGCACGAGCAGTTTGCTCACTGCCTGGAGCGGGTCGCCGCGGAGGGCGATCTCAGCGGCACAGATCGACGCCGTCGCCACCGCCGTCACCAAGGTGAACACGAGGTGGCGGGTGGTGTGGAAGAAGGCCACATAGCCCGCGAGCGCCGCAAACGCGGTGCAACCCTGCATCCCGGTACTTGGCGCCGTTGCGAGGCAGCTGACGGCGATGGCCAGGGTGGACACGATCGCGAAGAGCGACGACTCACTGCGGCTCGGCCACTTGGTGGCCCACAGCAGCGCCACCACTCCGCACCCCGCCGCGACGATGATGGAGGCGGCGCGGGTGGCCGAACTGTTTGCGCCGGCAGGGCTCCACAACATGAGAATCGGGGGGACGCCGAGCGTGGCCACGATGGCAGCCATCATGTAGCGGGTGAAGGTCAACTGCTTGCGGGCAGCCAGATAGTCGGACAGCCACTGGTAGTGATCGGGCTGCCGCCACCAACCGCGAATCCAGTCCACGCTTTGTGTTTGCCCTTGCTCTCGGTCTACCGATGCCGCCATGAGCGTTGTCTGCGCCTAGGCAAGCAGAAAGTCCCCACTTCCGTGATGGTACAAGAAGGGCAAGCAGTTTGCCCCAGGTCGGCAAGAGTGCGTCGGCGCATTGCCCGCAGGACGGAAACGGAGGCGTCAGCCTGCCCGACTACCGACGTGGAATCGGCCACTGCGATCGGCCGTCTTGCATTGCCGCGAGCGATGCCGGCGATGGCTCCCCGCCGCCTAGCGACGTCGAGAGATCGCCAAAATGCACGACGCCTCCTTCGTAGCTATGTCGGTGGGCGTCGCCAGCGCCGTGGTGTCCCGACGGGATCGAAGGTCGGGGCACTCCTGCGGAGATGACCACCCGCACGCGGTGCCAATCGCCGCGCGTTACGGATTCGTCGAGATTGGGTATCCGCATCGCGAATTAGGAGGCCATCATGACTCAGGTCGTTTCGAGTGGACGCGTTCACGGCGGCAGGCTGGTCATACCGCGAAGCCGCGGCGCGGCAAGTGGACTTCTGGTGATTGTCTTGGGCGCCTGGGGCGCACTGGCTCCCTTCCTGGGCCCGGCGTTCGACTTCGCATACGACCAGGGGCAGGGCGCCACCTGGAGTGCGGCCCGCGGCTGGCTGGAGGTACTGCCCGGCGTCGTCGCCGTGGTCGGTGGGTTCCTGCTGGTGCGATCGCAGAACCGTGCCACGGCAATGCTCGGCGGATGGCTCAGCGTGGTCGCGGGCGCCTGGTTCGTCATCGGCCGTGTCGTGGCCACGACGCTGACCATCGGCGAGATCGGTAGGCCGGTCGCGGAGACGGAGACCAAGGCGGCCTGGCTCGAGCTCACTTACTTCTACGGTCTCGGCGCGGTGATCGTGTTCGTCGGTGCGATGGCATTGGGTCGACTGTCCGTTCGCAGCGTGCGCGACGTCGGCTACGCCCAGAAGTCGGCTGCGCGGCGGGACCGGCGCGCTGAGGACGTCGACGAATCGACGGTCCCGCTGCACCAGCCCGTCGCGACCGGTCCGACGCCCACCCAGTCGGTCGTCGGTAAACCGGTGGTGGAGGAGCGGTCGCCGCGACGGACCTGGCACAACCCGCTCGGCCGCCGTCGGGGCAATCCGACGCCGGCAGGTCGTTGAGGTCGGATTTGCACTGCTGCGCCCGGACGTGCGATCTCTGGCGGACCGCGGCTACCCGGTATAGACCATCACGTGCTTGATGCGGGTGTAGTCCTCGAGGCCGTACATCGACAGATCCTTGCCGTGTCCGGATGACTTGAAACCGCCGTGCGGCATCTCGGCGACCAAGGGGATGTGGGTGTTGATCCAGACGCAGCCGAAGTCCAGCGCGTTGGACATCCGGATCGCCGTCGACACGTCCTTCGTCCACACCGACGACGCGAGGGCGTACTCGACCCCGTTGGCCTTCTCGAGCGCGTCGTCCTCCTCGGTGAAGGACTGCACCGTGATGACCGGCCCGAAGACTTCGGTCTGGATGAGCCGGTCGTCCTGTCTCAAGCCGCCGACGACCGTGGGTTCCACGTAGAAGCCGCTGTCCCCCTGACGATGTCCCCCCGCTGCGATCGTGGCGTGGGCGGGTACGTCGTCGAAGAAGCCGAGCACCCGCTCCATCTGGTTGACGTTGTTGACCGGCGGCACCCAGGCGTCCTCGTCGCCGGCCGGCTTGCCGAACGTCGTCTGCGCGCCCCTGGCCTGCTCGGCCAGCGCGGCCGTCAGCTCCTCGGCCACCGACGCGTGCGCGAGCACCCGGGTGGCCGCGGTGCAGTCCTGCCCGGCGTTGAAGTATCCGGCGGTGGCGATGCCCTCGGCCGCGGCGGCGATGTCGGCGTCGCCGAAGACGATGACCGGGGCCTTGCCGCCCAGTTCGAGATGGGTGCGCTTGAGGTGTCCGCCCGCGCTCACGGCGACGGCACGCCCCGCGGCCACCGATCCGGTGATCGACACCATCTGCGGAGTCGGGTGCGCGACGACGCCGGCACCGGTGACCCGGTCGCCGGTGACGACGTTGAGCACGCCGGGGGGAAAGTGTCTGGCCGCGAGCTCGGCCAGCATGACGGTGGTCACCGGCGTGGTGTCGCTGGGCTTGATGACGACCGCGTTGCCTGCCGCTAGGGCGGGGCAGAACTTCCAGATCGCCATCATCATGGGGTAGTTCCACGGCGCCACCTGGCCGATGACGCCGACCGGCTCGCGGCGGATCCACGACGTGTGGTTCTCCAGATACTCGCCGGCCGACTTGCCTTCGAGAATCCTTGCCGCACCGGCGAAGAACCGGATCTGGTCGACCATCGGAGGGATTTCTTCAGCCTTCGTGACGTGGTTGGGCTTGCCCGTGTTGCGGCCCTCGGCGGCGACCAGGTCGTCGGCCGCCCTCTCCACATCGTCGGCGAAGTCGAGCAACGCCTTCTGTCGGACCGACGGCGTGGAGCGCTTCCACTCCTTGAATGCCTTCGCCGCTGCGGCATAGGCGTTGTCGATGTCCTGTTCATTCGATACCGGGGCGGTGCCATACCGCACACCGGTGCTCGGATCGACCAACGGCATCGTCGCACCGCTCACCGAGTCCACCAGTTCGCCGCCGATGAAGTTCTGCACGGTCGTCATGACTTGCGCTCCTTGGTCGGTTCAGAGGTCCTTGAGCAAGAGAGTGAGGACGTCGAGGCCTTCCTCGAGCAGTTCGTCGCTGATGGTCAGCGGGGGGAGGAACCGCAGGACGTTCCCGAAAGTGCCGCAGGACAACACGATTACGCCCGCAGCGTGGGCGCCCGCGCACAGTGCCTTGGTCAGGTCGGCATCGGGCTCGGTGGTGCCGGACCTGACCAACTCGACGGCGATCATCGCACCGCGGCCGCGCACGTCGCCGAGACGGTCGTCGTCGGCCTGCATCCGGCCCAGTCGCTCCTTCATGAACGTCTCGATCTCGCGGGCGCGCGCGACCATCCCGTCGGACTCGATCGTCTCGATCGTGGCCAGCGCAGCGGCGCACGCGATGGGGTTTCCGCCGTATGTGCCGCCGAGACCGCTGACGTGCGGGGCGTCCATGATCTCAGCGCGGCCCGTCACGGCTGCAAGCGGCAGCCCGTCGGCGATGCCCTTGGCGGTGACGATGAGGTCGGGGTCGATGCCCTCGTGCTCACAGGCGAACATCGCTCCGGTGCGGGCGAACCCGGTCTGCACCTCGTCGGCGATGAACACGACGTCGTTCTTGCGGCACCAGTCGAGCAGCGTGGGCAGGAAGCCCTCCGCGGGAACGATGAAGCCGCCCTCGCCCTGGATCGGTTCGATGATCACCGCCGCCAGGTTGTCGGCGCCGACCTGCTTGTCGATGACGTCCAGTGCCCGCTTGGCGGCCAGTTCGCCGTCGGTCGCGAGCTCCTTGCCGTACTCGGCGTCCCGGAACGGATAGGACAGGGGAGCGCGGTAGATCTCGGGGGCGAACGGCCCGAAGCCGTGCTTGTAGGGCATCGACTTGGCCGTCAAGGCCATCGTGAGGTTGGTGCGGCCGTGGTAAGCGTGATCGAAGGCGACGACCGCCTGCTTGCGGGTATGGGTGCGGGCGATCTTGATGGCGTTCTCGACGGCCTCGGAACCCGAGTTGAACAGTGCCGAACGCGCCTCGCCACGGATGGGGGTCAGCCGGTTCAGGTGTTCGCACACCGCGACGTACCCCTCGTACGGCGTGATCATGAAGCAGGTGTGGGTGAACTCCGCGGCCTGGGCGGCGACTGCGTCGACGACGCGCGGCGACGCGTTGCCGATCGTGGTGACCGCGATTCCGGAGCCCAGGTCGATGAGGCGGTTGCCGTCGACGTCCTCGACGATGCCGCCGCCGGCGCGCGCCGCGTACACCTGCATGGTGTTGCCGACGCCGCGTGCAACCGCTGCAGCCTTGCGTTGGATCAGCGCTGCCGACTTGGGGCCGGGGATGGCGGTGGCGAGGTGGCGGCTTTGTTCGATGGTGCTCACGTCATGACTCCTGCGAGAAGGTGGCAGTGCCGGGGTGGGGACGTCGGTACGTCGCGTCCGAGGCCAGTCGACAGCCTAATCGTTGCAGCCGCGGCGCGGCCGGAAACGTCCGTACGTGCCCTCAGGACCGCTGGATTGCGCGCCGACAACCGGCGATTCCTACGATTTCGGTCGTTGAAGGCGTCGCAGGCAATCGAGCGTCGAGCGTGCCGAAATCGGCAACTGGTGGGGCTGACGCCGACGGCGCCCAGATGGGGCACTCGGCCGCTGGCTGCAGTGATGGCACACTGGTCGGAGACGAGGTCGCCGCGTGACTGCACTGTCCGGGCGCCTTTACCGCACAACCGACACGAAAGACTGCTTCCTGCCATGGGCGAACTGACGCTATTCCTCCCGCTAATCGTCATCATGGGCGCGTTCATGTTCTTCGCGTCGCGCCGCCAGAAGAAGGCCATGCAGGCGACCGTCAACCTGCACGACTCGTTGGCCGTCGGCGACGAGATCATGACCACGGCCGGCCTCTTCGGCACCATCACGGACGTCTCCGACAGGAAGGTCGACGTCGAGGTGGCGCCGGGTGTCGTCCTGACCATGCTAAAGCTGGCCGTCAAGGAAAAGGTCTCGGACGATCTCGATGCCGACGACGAAGATCTCGACGACGAGGACTTCGAGGACGACGACGATTCGGCCGAGGCATCGACAGCCCTGGAACTCGACCGGCCCACCGCCGGGAGCGAGGCGAAGTCAGACCCCGACCGGCTCACCTAAGACTGACGACCGAGCACTCAGCCCAACCACGTACTCTTTGCGGGTTGACGTACCGATCTGAGGAGAACCAAGAACGTGGCATCGCCTTCGGCGCCGGTGCACCCCTACCGCTACCTGACCCTCTTTCTGGTTCTGCTCATCGGCGTATATCTGCTGGTGTTCCTGACCGGGGACAAGCAAGCCAAACCCAAGCTGGGCATCGATCTACAGGGTGGCACCCGCGTGACACTCACTGCGCGCACCCCGGACGGTTCGCGTCCGAGTCGTGAATCGCTGGCTCAGGCGCAGGAGATCATCAGCTCCCGCGTCGACGGGCTGGGCGTCTCCGGCTCGGAAGTGCTCGTCGACGGCGACAACCTCGTCATCACGGTCCCCGGCAACGACGGCAATGAGGCTCGAAACCTGGGGCAGACGGCTCGGTTGTACATCCGGCCAGTGATTCACGCCATCCCTGCAGCGGGTCAGCAGCCACCCGCCGGGAAAGCTCCTCCCGGTGCCCCGCCAGGAGCTCCTGGAGTCCCCGGAGCACCCGGCGCACCGCCGGGAGTGCCAGGTGTGCCGCCTATCGCGCCTGCCGAACCCGCGGCGCCCATCGTCGCGCCGACCCCCGGCGAGCCGCCTCGCCCAGCGCCCGGTGCGGAGGCTCCCGCTCCCGAGGCCCCGCCGGCGCCGCAACCGCGGCCCTATCCCGAGGCGCCGACGCCCGCGCCGACACCCGCGCCCGCACCGGGGCCGTCGCCCCCTCCCGCACCGGGGCCGGGCCCTTCGCCCGCTCCCGCACCGCCGGCTGCTCCCACCAAGCAGGGCGATCTGGCGCAACGCATCTCCGATGAGAAGGCGCTCCGCCAGAGCGCAGACCAACAGATTCAGCTGCTGGCCCTGCAGTTCCAGGCCACCCGCTGCAACGACGAGGACGTGCTGGCCGGTAACGACGACCCGAACCTGCCTCTGGTGACCTGCTCGCAGGATCACAAGCAGGTCTATCTGCTCGACAAGTCGATCATCAGTGGCGAGCAGATCGAGAGCGCGTCCTCAGGCCTGGACCAGCAGCGCGGCGAGTACGTCGTCGACCTGCAGTTCAAGAGCCAGGGCGCGGACATCTGGGCGAACTACACCGCCGCCAACGTCGGCACCCAGACCGCGTTCACGCTCGACTCCCAGGTCGTCAGTGCGCCGGCGATCAATGAGGCGATTCCCGGTGGTCGTACCCAGATCACCGGACAGTTCACCCAGAACTCGGCCCGCGACCTCGCCAACGTGCTGAAGTACGGGTCCCTGCCGCTGTCGTTCGAGTCGTCTGAGGCCGAAACCGTCTCGGCCACTCTGGGTTTGACGTCGCTGCGAGCCGGATTGATCGCAGGCAGCGTCGGTCTCGCGCTGGTACTGCTCTACTCACTGCTCTACTACCGCGTGCTCGGCCTGTTGACGGCCCTGTCGCTGGTGGCGTCCGGTGCGATGGTGTTCGCGATCCTGGTGCTGCTCGGCAGATACATCGGTTACACGCTCGACCTGGCGGGCATCGCGGGTCTGATCATCGGCATCGGCACCACGGCCGACTCATTCGTGGTGTTCTTCGAACGCATCAAGGACGAGATCCGAGAGGGACGCTCGTTCCGGTCGGCCGTGCCACGAGGCTGGGCACGGGCGCGCAAGACGATCCTGTCCGGCAACGCGGTCACGCTGCTGGCCTCGGTGGTGCTCTACGTGCTGGCCATCGGTCAGGTCAAGGGCTTCGCGTTCACGCTCGGCCTGACCACCGTGCTCGACGTGGTCGTGGTGTTCCTGGTGACCTGGCCGCTGATCTACCTGGCGTCCAACTCGGCGATGTTGTCCAAGCCGGCGTTCAACGGCCTGGGCGCAGTACAGCAGATCGCCCGCGAACGACGGGCCGCCGCGACGTCAGTGGGAGGGAGGTAGCGACATGGCCAAGCACGACTCCAAGGACGCGACCGACGACGTCTCGGACGCGGTGGAAGCAACCGAAGTCGATACCGGTTCCACTGCCGAGGAACTGGGCGCTCCCGACTCCGGGGCGCCCAAGCACGGCTTCTTCGTCCGCCTCTACACCGGCACCGGCGCCTTCGACGTCGTCGGCAAGCGCAAGCTCTGGTTCGGCATCAGCGGCGCGATCATCCTGATCGCGCTCGCCAGCATCCTGTTGCGCGGCTTCACCTTCGGCATCGACTTCGAGGGCGGCACCAAGGTGTCGCTGCCCGCCTCCGGTGCGCACGGCCAGGTGTCGACCCAGCAGGTCGAGGACGTCTTCAGCAAGACCCTCGGCAGGGGACCCGAGTCCGTGGTGCAGGTCGGCAACGGTGGCTCGGCGACCATTCAGATTCGGACCGAGAAGCTCAGCAATCCCGACAACGACAAGCTGCGCTCGGCGTTGTTCGAGGCGTTCTCGCCCAAGGGCCCCGACGGTCAACCGAGCCAAGCTGCGATCAGCAGCTCCGACGTGTCGGAGACCTGGGGTGGGCAGATCACCCAGAAGGCGATCATCGCCCTGGTCGTCTTCCTCGTTCTCGTCGCGGTCTACATCGCCATCCGCTACGAGCGGTACATGGCGGCCGCCGCCCTGGCCGCGCTGGTGTTCGACATCGTGACCACCGCGGGCGTGTACTCGCTGGTCGGCTTCGAGGTCACCCCCGCCACGGTGATTGGGCTGTTGACCATTCTCGGCTTCTCGCTGTACGACACGGTCATCGTGTTCGACAAGGTGGAGGAGAACATCCACGGCTTCGAACACACCACCCGCAGGACCTTCGCGGAGCAGGCCAACCTGGCGATCAACCAGACGTTCATGCGATCCATCAACACCAGTTTGATCTCCGTGCTGCCGATCCTGGCGCTGATCGTGGTCGCGGTCTGGTTGCTTGGCGTCGGGACGTTGCAGGATCTCGCGCTGGTGCAGCTCGTCGGTGTCATAGTCGGCACCTATTCGTCGATCTTCTTCGCCACACCCCTACTGGTCTCCATGCGGGAACGCACCGCTCTGGTGCGCGCCCACACGCGACGGGTCCTCAACCGGCGCAAGGGGTCCGCGGCGAAGATCTCGGACTCGTCATCTGACGCCGACGACTCGTCGGGGCCGGACACCGTGTCGGTGGCGTCGTCGCCGCGTCCTGCCAAACCGGCCCCGGAGAAACCGGCACCCGGTGTGAAGCCGATCCGCCCCACCGGAAGGCCGTCGGGTAAGCGGAACACCCGGCGGTAAGCCTCGATGACTGCTCGACCCGGACGGGCGGCGATGCTCGCGGCCGTGATGTCTTTGGTGGGCACCATGGGACTGTCCGCGTGTGGGGGAGGCTCGTCCGACAAGATCGACTACGCCGTCGACGGCACCCTGGTCACCTACAACACCAACACGGTGGCGGGCGCCGCCTCGGCGGGATCGCAGGCCTTCGCCCGGGTCCTGACGGGGTTCAACTATCACGGCCCCGACGGTCAGGCGGTCGGAGATCGCGACTTCGGCACCATCTCGGTGGTCGGGCGCACTCCGTTGGTGCTCGACTACCAGATCAGCGACAACGCCGTGTATTCGGACGGTAAGCCGGTGACCTGCGACGACATGGTGCTGGCGTGGGCCGCGCAGTCGGGGCGCTTCCCCGGATTCGACGCCGCTAGCCGGGCGGGCTACGGGGACGTCGCCGCGGTCGACTGTGCGCCGGGGCAGAAGAAGGCTCGGGTGTCGTTCGCCCAGGACCGGGCGTTCGTCGACTTCGGCCAGTTGTTCGCGGCGACGACGTTGATGCCGTCACACGTGATCGCCGACGAGCTCGGCAGGGGTGACGGCGGGGTCACCGCGGCACTGCAGGCCGGCGACCTCCCTACGGTCGCTCGCATCGCCCAGCTGTGGAACACCATCTGGAACCTGAGCCCCGACCTCGATCTCAAGCGCTTCCCATCCTCGGGGCCCTACAAGCTGAGCTCGGTCACCGACGACGGCGCCGTCGTGCTGGTGGCCAACGACAAGTGGTGGGGCGCCAAGCCCGTCACGGCCACGATCACGGTGTGGCCGCGGGGCGCCGACGTCCAGGACCGCGTGAACTCGGGTCACTACGACGTCGTCGACATCGCGGCGGGCTCGGCTGGAACGCTGACCATTCCCGACGACTACGTGCGCGCCGACAGCCCCTCCGCAGGTATCGAACAACTGATCTTCGCCCCGAGTGGACCCCTGGCGGACCCGGCCGCGCGCCGTGCCGTCGCGCTGTGCACGCCGCGGGACCTGATCGCACAGAACGCGCAGGTGCCGATCGCCAACAGTCGACTGAACCCGACCGCCGAGGATTCGATCGCGGCCGCCGAGAGCGCCGCGGAGGGCGGTCGGTTCAGCACCTCCAATCCCGGGGCGGCCCGCGACGCCATCGGCGCTAGGCCGCTGACCGTCCGGATCGGATACCAGAGCCCCAATGCGCGACTCGCGGCCACCGTGGGCACGATCGCCCGGGCGTGTGCGGCGGCCGGCATCACCGTCCAGGACGCGGCGTCGGAGACGACCGGGCCACAGGCGTTGCGCGACAACCAGATCGATGTTCTGCTCGCCAGCACCGGCGGAGCGACGGGCAGCGGTTCGACGGGATCGTCGGCGATGGACGCCTACGATCTGTACACCGGCAACGGCAACAACCTGTCCGGTTATTCAAATGAGCAGATCGACGGCGTCATCGGCGCTCTGGCGGTGACCGCCGATCCGAAGGAACTGGCCAGGTTGCTCGGGGAGGGGTCACCCGTACTGTGGGGCGATATGCCCACCCTTCCGCTCTACCGTCAGCAGCGAACCCTGGTGACCTCGACCAATATGACCGCCGTGAGCAGCAATCCGACGCGATGGGGTGCGGGATGGAACATGGACCGTTGGGTGCTGGCGAGATGACCGGTGCTGGGGGTCCCCCCGCATGCGGGGCAGAGCGAAGCGACCGGGGTCATGTTACCGACGTCGCCGCGGTCATCGGTTCGCTGATGCGTGAGGTGCCGGACTTTCCTGAGCCGGGGATCCAGTTCAAGGACCTCACCCCGGTGCTCGCCGACGCGCGGGGGCTGGCGGTGGTCACCGATGCGCTGGCCGCCGTGGCCGGTGACGCCGACCTGGTTGCGGGCATCGACGCGCGTGGCTTCCTGCTGGGCGCCGCCGTGGCGACACGGCTCGGCAAGGGCGTGCTGGCGGTCCGCAAGGGCGGCAAGCTGCCGCCTCCGGTGCATGCCGAGACCTACGCCCTCGAATACGGCACCGCGACTTTGGAGATTCCGGCCGACGGTATCGAACTCGCCGGATTGCGTGTTCTTGTGATCGACGACGTACTGGCCACCGGAGGCACGTTGGCCGCGGCCGTGCAACTGCTCAGGACCGGCGGTGCGACGGTCACGGGCGCCGCGGTGGTTTTGGAGCTGTCGGCACTCGGTGGACGGGCGAAGTTGCCGGATCTGCCTGTCACCAGCCTGTACGTGGTGCGATGAGCGAGCGAAGAACCAACGGCGCAGCATGAGCGCTTGCGCGAAGAATTGACGGGGGTAGCAGGGATATCCTCGACGGAAGTACCCGCGCGGGTCAGGAGGTGAGCACGGTGGCGGACGATCAAGCGTTGACGCAGACGCAGCCGATGCCGGTCATCACCCCGGATCTGTTGGCACCCGAGAGCCCGAAGCCGCCGTCGAGTGCGTCGCGACGGGTGAGGGCCCGGCTGGCGCGGCGGATGACGTCTCAGCGCAGCACGGTGAACCCGGTGCTCGAGCCGCTGGTGGCCGTTCACCGGGAGGTCTACCCGAAGGCCGACCTCGCGATCCTGCAGCGCGCCTACGAGGTGGCCGAGTTGCGTCACGCCGACCAGCTTCGCCGTTCGGGTGATCCGTACATCACCCATCCGCTGGCGGTGGCGAACATCCTCGCCGAGCTGGGCATGGACACCACGACGCTGGTGGCTGCCCTGTTGCACGACACGGTCGAGGACACCGGCTACACGCTGGAGGCGCTCACTTCCGATTTCGGGGTCGAGGTCGGGCATCTGGTGGACGGCGTCACCAAGCTCGACAGGGTGGTGCTGGGCACCGCGGCCGAGGGCGAGACCATCCGCAAGATGATCATCGCGATGGCGCGTGACCCCCGGGTGCTGGTCATCAAGGTCGCGGACCGGCTGCACAACATGCGTACCATGCGATTCCTGCCGCCGGAGAAGCAGGCGCGCAAGGCCCGCGAGACGCTGGAAGTCATTGCGCCCCTTGCTCACCGGCTGGGCATGGCGACTGTCAAGTGGGAGCTGGAGGATCTATCGTTCGCGATCCTGCACCCGAAGAAGTATGAGGAGATCGTCCGACTGGTCGCCGACCGTGCGCCGTCACGCGACACGTACCTGGCCAAGGTGCGCGCCGAGATCGTCAACACCGTCACCGCCTCGAAGATCAATGCGACGGTGGAGGGCAGGCCCAAGCACTACTGGTCGATCTATCAGAAGATGATCGTCAAGGGCCGCGACTTCGACGAGATCCACGACCTGGTGGGCGTGCGGATCCTGTGCGACGAGATTCGTGACTGCTATGCCGCCGTCGGTGCGGTGCACTCGTTGTGGCAGCCGATGGCCGGCCGGTTCAAGGATTACATCGCCCAGCCGCGGTATGGCGTCTACCAGTCGCTCCACACCACCGTCGTCGGGCCGGAGGGCAAGCCGCTGGAGGTGCAGATCCGTACCCGCAACATGCATCGCACCGCCGAGTACGGCATCGCCGCGCACTGGCGATACAAGGAAGCCAAGGGCCGCAACGGCGTTCCCGCCAATAACGCCGCCGCCGAGATCGACGACATGGCCTGGATGCGCCAGCTCCTCGACTGGCAGCGGGAAGCGGCCGACCCTGGCGAGTTCCTGGAGTCCTTGCGCTACGACCTTGCGGTGCAGGAGATCTTCGTCTTCACGCCCAAGGGCGACGTGATCACCCTGCCGACCGGCTCGACGCCGGTGGACTTCGCCTATGCCGTGCACACCGAGGTCGGGCACCGCTGTATCGGCGCACGGGTCAACGGGCGACTGGTCGCGCTAGAGCGCAAACTCGAAAACGGCGAAGTTGTCGAGGTCTTCACGTCGAAGGCACTCAATGCGGGCCCGTCGCGGGACTGGCAGACGTTCGTCGTGTCGCCGCGGGCCAAGGCCAAGATCCGGCAGTGGTTCGCCAAGGAAAGGCGTGAGGAGGCGCTCGAGTCAGGTAAGGACTCGATCGCGCGCGAGGTTCGGCGCGGCGGTCTTCCATTGCAGCGCTTGATGAACGGCGAGTCGATGGCCGCGCTGGCCCGCGAGTTGCGCTACGTCGACGTGTCATCCCTCTATACCGCAGTGGGCGAGGGTCACGTCTCGGCGCGCCACGTCGTTCAGCGGCTGGTCGCCCAACTGGGCGGAGACGACGAGGCTGAGGACGAGATCGCCGAGCGGTCCACGCCCGCGACCATGTTGGTGCGCCAACGCACCAGCGAGGACGTCGGTGTCGCGGTGCCCGGTGCGCCTGGGGTTCTGACGAAGCTGGCCAAGTGCTGCACCCCGGTACCCGGTGACGTCATCCTGGGCTTTGTGACGCGCGGTGGTGGAGTCAGCGTCCACCGCACCGACTGCACGAATGCCACGTCCCTGCAACAGCAATCGGAACGGATCATCGACGTCAAGTGGGCGCCGTCCCCGTCGTCGGTGTTCCTGGTGGCCATCCAGGTGGAGGCCCTCGATAGGCATCGGTTGTTGTCGGACGTGACGCGGGTGCTGGCCGACGAGAAGGTCAACATCCTCTCGGCGTCGGTGGCCACGTCGAACGACAGAGTGGCGATCAGCCGGTTCACCTTCGAGATGGGCGACCCCAAGCACCTCGGCCACGTGCTGAACGTGGTGCGCAACGTGGAGGGCGTCTACGACGTCTACCGGGTGACGTCAGCGGCGTAGTACCCAACTCCCGCGAGCGTGCGTGTTTGCCCTGCGACACGCCGCATTCAGAGCAGTTTTCTGCACGCTCGGCCCGTCGGTCGCCGATCCGACTTCGCGGCGAGCGTGCGCGAACTCGCATTCCGGTCCGGCGTGTCGTGCGCAGACACGCGCGCTCGCGCACTAGGGGAGGGTGACGTCGTTGTCGGCGGCGTATCGCCGGATCAGGCCGCGACGGGCGGTGCCAACCGGGAAGTGACCTCGCGGGCCGGGTCCTAGTTCAGCCGGATCGACTCGATCGTCACGCTCGTCGCCGGGTTGCCGTCGTCACTGCCGTCCTTGACCCCCCCGGCCGCGATCTTGCCGACGACCGCCAGGCCCGTCTCGTCGACCGAGCCGAACACGGTATACGTCGGTGGGAGTTGAGAATCGGCGTAGACGACGAAGAACTGGCTGCCGTTGGTGCCCGGGCCGCCATTGGCCATGGCGAGCGTCCCCCGCGGGTACACCACCGGCGTCTGCAGCCCGGGATCGGCCAGACGGAACTGATTCGTCGGGTACTCGTTGGGGAAGCGATACCCAGGCCCGCCGGTGCCCTGGCCGGTGGGGTCGCCGCACTGCAGCATTCCGAGCGTCGTCGACGTCGCCAGTCGGTGGCAGGGCGTGTCGTCGTAGAAACCCTGCTGCGCCAGGCTGACGAAGTTGTTGACGGTGCACGGTGCCTTGCCGTTGTCGAGCTGGACGGCGATCACGCCACCGTCGGTGACGATCGTGGCGCCGACCGTCGCGGGGGTGGTCGGTACGCGCCCGGCGCGCGGGGGTTTGACGGGCTTGGCAGTCTTCTCCGTCGTTGCGGGGTACTGGCAATTCGATCCGAGTGTGGCCGACGGTTTGAAGGACGGGAGTGGCGCGTTCGGCAGTGGCGCGCCCGTGATCTCGGGGGAGCTCGAGTGGGAGCGATTCGGGTCGAAGTCCTCGGCGATGCGGACCAGGAAGGCGGCGAAGACGACGGTGAAGACGACGGCGACCACGGTCAGCACCGCCACCACATAGCTGATGACTACTCCCGCGATGGCGAGGCCGTGGCCGCCCTCGTTGTTCTTTCTGATCTGCGACAGGGACATGTGGCCGAACACGATGCCCAGCGGAAAGAAGAGGAATGCGCAGACCAGCGATGCGATTGCCAGGTCGTTGGTGTTTGGCGGCTGCCGGTAGGTCGGATAGCCGGGCGGGCCGGCCATCCCGCCGGGCGCACCGTAGAAGCCTGGGTCACCGCCAGGCGGCGGCGGGTACTCCCCGTACGGTGGGGGCGGCGGGGGGATGGTCACGCAGATCGGCCCGGTCCGGCGTCAGTCCAGTTGGAGCGACTTGATCTGGACCGGGGTCTTCGGGGCCCCGTCGTCAGCGCCTCGATCGCCGGGAACGACGCCGGCTGCCGCGATCTTGTCGAGGGTGGCCAGACCTGTCGCGTCGATCGTGCCGAAGGCCGTGTAGTTCGGCGGCAGCTGAGAATCCTTGTAGACCAGGAAGAACTGGCTCCCGTTGGAGCCGGGCGCGCCGGTGTTGGCCATCGCCAGCGTGCCGCGCGGGTACACGACGGGTGCCTGGAGTGCCGGGTCGTCGGGCTGGTACTGGTTCGTGGGGTACTCGTTGTTGAACCCGTAGCCCGGTCCGCCGGTGCCTTGTCCGGTCGGGTCGCCGCACTGCAGGACCGCAAGCCCGGGCGACGTCGTCAGCCGGTGGCACGGGGTGTCGTTGAAGTAGCCCTGCTGCGCGAGGCTCGCGAAGCTGTTCACGGTGCAGGGCGCCTTGGCGTTGTCGAGCTGTAGGCCGATGTTGCCCTGCGAGGTGGTCAGGCTGGCGCTGATCTGCGCGGGTTCGGTCGGTACCTTGCCGGAACGGGGCGGGTTGTTCTTCTTGCTCGCCGTCTCGGCCGCCGGGTACTGGCAGTTCGCTCCGAGGTCGGCGGGTGCGACGAACGGTGGCAGTCCTGCGCCCCCCGGCGGCGGCTGCGGCTTCGGCTGCGCCGAGGTCGACGGTGTGGGCGTGTCGGCCGAGGCGTTGGTGTCCGGCCCCTTGTTGGTCAGGATCACGGTCGCGACGACGGCCCCGATGACCAGAAGCACGCCCGCGGAGGCGCCGATGATGGTGAAGAGGCGACGCCTGCGCTCCAGGGCGGCGCGGCGCTCCAGCTGCCGCTCCAGTTTGCGCTTGGCAGTCGCTCGCCGCTGTTCGTTGGTCGGCACCGCGTGATCCTCCTCGTGATCGTCGATCGGCACCGAGTGTGCCAGCAATGGCTGAGCGTAGGTGCTGCGACCCACGCGAAGTGCGGATGGGAAACTGGTCGGCGTGTTCATCACCGGCTTTCCGGCAGGCATGTTGCAGTGCAACTGCTACGTGCTCGCCACCAAGCAGGGAGCCGATGCCATCGTCGTCGACCCTGGCCAACGGGCGATGGGCGCGTTGCGCCGGATCCTCGACGAGAATCGGCTGACTCCGGCGGCCGTGCTCCTCACCCACGGACACGTCGACCACATCTGGTCGGCGCAAAAGGTCGCCGACACGTACGGCTGCCCCGCCTACATCCATCCCGACGATCGGGTCATGCTGACCGACCCGATCAAGGGCTTCGGGCCGCGGTTGGCGCAGTTGGCGCTCGCGGCGGTTTTCCGTGAACCACGTCAGGTCGTCGAGTTGGACCGCGACGGAGACAAGATCGAGCTGGGCGGTTTCACCGTCACCGTCGATCACACGCCGGGCCACACGAAGGGCTCGGTCGTCTTTCGGGTTTCCGGCGGACTGGAGCGCAGCGACTCGGGGACAATTCCGGTGGGACCCGGGGAGTTGGCGTTCACCGGTGACACCCTGTTCAAGCAGTCGATCGGCCGCACCGATCTGTTCGGCGGCAGCGGCCGCGACCTGCTGACCTCGATCGTGTCGAAGCTGTTGGTGCTCGACGACGACACCGTGGTACTACCTGGGCATGGCCCCAAGTCCACGATCGGTGCCGAGCGCCGCACCAATCCGTTCCTCGAAGGTCTGTGAACAGTGAGTGAGTTTCAGGCGCCCAAGGGCATCCCGGACTATCTGCCGCCGGACTCGGCGCAGTTCGTCGCGGTCCGCGACGGACTGTTGGAGGCCGCGCGGCGCGCTGGTTATGGCCACGTCGAACTGCCGATCTTCGAGGACACCGCGTTGTTCGCGCGTGGCGTCGGCGAGTCGACGGACGTCGTCAGCAAGGAGATGTATACCTTCGCCGACCGCGGCGAGAGGTCGGTGACGCTGCGGCCCGAGGGCACGGCCGGCGTGATGCGAGCCGTCATCGAGCACGGTCTGGGCCGGGGGCAGTTGCCCGTCAAGCTGCGGTACTCGGGGCCGTTCTTCCGTTACGAGCGCCCGCAGGCCGGGCGGTACCGCCAACTGCAGCAGGTCGGTGTCGAGGCGATCGGGGTGGACGATCCCGCCCTCGACGCCGAGGTGATCGCCGTCGCCGACGCGGGGTTCCGCGCACTCGGGCTCGACGGTTTCCGGCTGGAGGTCACATCACTCGGTGACGACACGTGCCGAACGCAGTACCGGGAGTTGTTGCAGGAGTTCCTCTTCGGTCTCGACCTCGACGAGGACACCCGCCGCCGCGCCGAGATCAACCCCCTGCGCGTGCTCGACGACAAGCGGACATCAGTACGTGAGCAGACCGCTGATGCACCACTCATGTTGGATCACCTCTCCGACGTCGCCAAGCAGCACTTCGACACGGTGCTGGCGAACCTGGATGCCCTCGGCGTGCCGTACGTCATCAACCCGCGGATGGTGCGCGGTCTGGACTACTACACCAAGACGACGTTCGAGTTCGTGCACGATGGCCTGGGCGCACAGTCGGGCATCGGTGGTGGCGGCCGTTACGACGGGCTGATGAAGCAGCTGGGTGGACAGGACCTGTCGGGCATCGGCTTCGGTCTCGGGGTCGACCGCACGGTGCTGGCGCTGAGGGCCGAGGGCAAGACGGTCGGGGAGACGGCGCGGGTCGACGTGTACTGCGTGCCTCTCGGAGACACGGCGAAGTCGGCACTGGTCCGGCTCGCGGGCGCACTCCGCGCCGCAGGCGTGCGGGTGGACCTCGCCTACGGGGACCGCGGGATGAAGGGCGCCATGCGCGCGGCCGACCGGTCCGGCGCGAAGATCGCGCTCGTCGCCGGAGACCGCGACGTCGACGCAGGAACGGTCGGCGTCAAGGATCTGGCGACGGGGGAGCAGGTCGACCTGGCCAACGACGCCGTCGTGGCCGACGTCGTCTCCCGCCTGCGCCCCACCTGAGCCCGTCTTCCCCGCGAGCGTGCGCGTCTGTACGCGACACGCCGACGGTCGTTGGCAGTTCGCGCACCCTCGCGGGGGACAGTCTCAGCGCGGATAGCCGAAGAGCAAGCCAATCAGGACCGTGTGCAGGTCGCCGATCCCGCCGTTGAACGGGTTGCCGCGCTTGAGGATTCGGGTACCGCTTGGAGTTCTGGCCACCCCGGCGCCCCCGGCGTCGAGGTACACCCGTCGCGCCCGGTCGAACACCGCATCGGGCCGGTAGCTGCCCAGCGGTCTCGCCCTGGCGTCGCGGATTCTGCTCACCACGGCGATGACTGCGCCGCCGAACACGACGCCGACGATGAGAAAGATCGCGCCGATCCACCATGGCAGCGTTGCGCTTCCGGTCGCCGCCAGCGTCAGCGCCACGGCGCCGTATCCGCCGACCACCAACGCCAACACTCCGATGACGAACGCGCGGGTCGCCAGCGGTCCGGTGCCCCGGTCGACGAGTAGCACCAGCGTCCCGTGCTCGGCGACCGCGAGGCCACCGACCTCGGCGACGATGCGCGATTCCACGGACGCCGGACTTCCCGGAGTCTGTCATGGTCGTCTCCGCACGTGGCAACATCGGCGGACGTGCGAGTACTGGTGCAGCGCGTCACGTCGGCCCGAGTGGTGGTCGACGACGCCGTGGTCGGTGAGATCCGTCCCGAGGGACAGGGCCTGTTGGCGCTCGTCGGCGTCACACACACCGACGACGCAGGCACCGTCCGACGGATGGCCGAGAAGCTCTGGGCGCTCAGGATCCTCGATGACGAGCGCTCGGCATCCGATGTTGGCGCCCCGGTGCTGGTGGTCAGTCAGTTCACGCTCTACGCCAACACTCTCAAGGGCAGGCGCCCATCGTGGAATGCAGCCGCGCCGCGGGAGGTAGCGGAACCCCTGGTGGAGGCCTTCGCGGACGCGCTGCGCCAGCTCGGGGCTCACGTCGAGACGGGGGTATTCGGTGCCGACATGGCGGTCGGGCTCGTCAACGACGGCCCGGTGACTGTGCTGCTCGAGCTCTAGAGTCGGCCGGCGAGCGTGCGCGGACTGTCATTCTGCCTCGGCGTGGCGCGCGCAAACACGCGCGCTCGCGGGAGAAGTGGGCGAGTGGGGGACGTAACGGTTCGGTAGCGTTGGCCGATGTGACGTTCATGCGAAAAGCTACAGGCAGGATCGGGGCAGCATTCGGAGTGGCGGCGCTGGTGGCGTCCGCGGGGGTGGCGGCCACCCAGGCCACGGCAGGGGCTGATCCAACCGCCCACCAGGTGCAATACACGCTCACGGCGACAGACGGCGCGGACTTCGACCTCTACTACGTGACGAACCAACCCCCGAGCAAGGCGGCGTATGACGCCGACGCGTACTCGTTCCTGAAGAAGGACCAGGTGAGTCTGGCGCCGGGTGTGCCGTGGGTGTTCGACACCACGCTCGCGGACCCGAACTGGGCGATCCTGACAGTGAGCAGCACCACGCACGGGGGTCGGGCCGCACCGAACCCGCACTGCGAGATCACCGTCGATGGCAAGGTGGTCGTGCAGCAGGATGCGCCCTACAACCTGCAGTGCAAGCTGCCGGGCAGCTTGGTCTAACTCACTCAGCTCGCGAAGACGTACACCCAGGCGGTCCGGCCCGAGCGCAGATGACGCGCGTTGCCGTAGGAGAAGGGCCACTCGGTCGGTTCAGTCGTCACGCGGGTTCGCTGAAGTTCCTGCTCGTCGGTCTCGCGGTTGCGGCGACGCCACTCGCCCAGGTGGCGGCCACCACGCTGATCGTGAACCTGAGGCATGTGTTCTATGCGTTGTCGTTTCCGCTGGACCGGGTCGACGGTGTACTCGCAAAGGTGTACAGCACCTACGCCTTGACCGACAGGCCTACGCAGTAACGTCCGCAGAACCCTCGAAACTGGACGTCGCGCTCGATCGTGTTGGTGCAGTTCATCTTTCAGGTGGCCTGAGTGTCAGGCGCCACGATCGGGCACTGGTCGGCTCCGCGATGCCCATCGAGCGCGTCCAAGGTCTCGACTTTGCGCTCACCGCCTTGTTCGTGGTCTTGTCGATCGATGCCTACCGCGCCCGCCCGGACCGGTTGTCGGCGGCGTGCGCGCTGATGTGCGCCGTATGGCGGCGGTGACGGTTCCAGAACAGATGTTGGTGTGGGCGTTCGTCGGCTACACCGCAATCCTGGTGGGTCGGCTCTTCGCGGCTCGGCGCAGGGAATCTGGTGGCTGATCCGTGGCACATAGCGGCGATGGTGGCCGTCAGCGCGGTGATCACCTGGGCGCAGCGCGCTCTTCCGTTCGCGGTGCTCGCGCCGATGCGCCGGTCGGTCGTGGTGCGCCATCTGAGCGTGCACATGCCGGTCGGCATCATGCTGATCCTGGCCGTCTACACACTGCCTACACACTGCGCGACGCGCCTCGCGCCGGTGCCGGTCACGTCTGGGCGATCATCGCTGCGCTCGCCGTGACCGTGGGCCTGCACCTCTGGTGCAGCAACGCGCTGCTGTCGATCGTCGGTGACACACTGGTCAAAGTCCTGGTGGTATCGCTGGTGCTGTCCGGCCGACGTAGATGCCCTGAAATGAACTATGGGCTGACAAGGTTTCCCTTGTCAGCCCATAGATCGTGAAGTTCTTAGATCGCGGTAACTCCGGTGGCCTGGGGGCCCTTCGCACCTTGTCCGACATCGAACTGAACCCGCTGAGCCTCTTCCAGCGAGCGGTAGCCGCCGCCTTGGATCTCAGAATAGTGGACGAAGACATCCGGGGAGCCGTCGTCGGGGGCGATAAAGCCGAAGCCCTTTTCGCTGTTGAACCATTTCACAGTTCCCTGTGCCATATCTTCTGTACTTCTTTCATCAGGAGCGGATGTGTCTTACACCCGTCCAGAAGTCTACGGCACAAACCGTCTCCCATCTCACTAAAGATCGCGAAGAGTTGTGGATTGACATCCTGTCGAACGTATGTTCGACTGGATTCGTGCGCTGGGACGGTCAGGGGATCGGGGTCGACGACGGCGCGTTGCCGGGTTTGCAGCGCATCGGCTTCGTCCGATCAATACGTGCGCCGCAGTTCGACGGCATTACCTTCCACGAGGTGTTGTGCAAGTCCGCACTCAACAAGGTGCCCGACGCGTCCGAGTTGCCATTTCGGTTCACCGTGAATGGCTACCGTGGGTGCAGTCACGCGTGCCGGTACTGCTTTGCCAGGCCGACGCACGAGTACCTCGACTTCGACAGTGGCGACGACTTCGACACCCAGGTGGTCGTGAAGACCAATGTCGCCGCCGTGCTGCGCCGGGAGCTGTCTCGGCCGTCGTGGACCCGCGAGACCGTGGCGCTAGGCACCAATACGGACCCTTATCAACGCGCCGAGGGTCGGTACTCACTCATGCCCGGAATCATTGGTGCACTTGCCGATTCGGGCACGCCGTTCTCGATCCTCACCAAGGGCACGCTGTTGCGCCGCGACCTGCCGCTGATCGTCGAGGCTGCACGGGCCGTCGACGTCAGTGTCGCGGTCTCCCTGGCAGTCGGTGATCTCGAACTGCACGCTGACGTCGAGCCGGGCACTCCGACGCCACGGGCTCGGCTCCAGTTGATCCGCGCGATTCGCGGTGCAGGACTCGACTGTCACGTGATGGTGGCGCCCGTCCTGCCCCTGTTGACCGACTCGGTCGAGCAGCTCGACGCGCTGCTCGGGCAGATCGCCGCCGCCGGCGCCACCAGCGCGACGGTGTTCGGGCTGCACCTCCGCGGTTCGACGCGGGGCTGGTTCATGGCCTGGCTGACACGGTCGCGTCCCGAACTGGTGCGTGAGTATCGCCAGCTGTACGCGCGCGGAGCCTATCTGCCCGCAAACTACCGCGACTCGTTGCGCGAACGGGCAGCTCCGTTGATTTCCAAGTACGGCTTGACCGGTGACCACCGGTCCTTCCGCACGGTGCCTGCGACGGCGCAGGCGGCCGTCGCGCTGCCAGAACCGACCCTGTTCTGAGCGCAGCGGCGGGCCGCCCACTGTCGGGGCCGAGCGATGCCGGCCCCCGGGCAGACACCGACGTAGGCCGCAGAATCAGCCACCAGCGATCCCACCACCTCGGTGCGGAGACACGAGGAGCGCTAGGACCTCGATCGACGCAGCACTAGCATTCTGCACATGGGGGGCGTTCCCGGCGGTTCGAAAATCAAGGGCCGGGTCGGAAGTTGGTTTGCGGGACTCGAATTCCGCCAGATGAGACAGTTGGCCGTGCTCGCGGTGTTGGGGGCCACCGCACTCTTCGGCGGCTTGGACACCGTCGATGACTCAGTCACGACGTTTCGACCGGGCGAGGAATTCAGCGACGGCGAGTTCACGGTCGTCGTCGAGCGCGCATCGCTGGTCGGTGAACTGCGCTCCGGCCCACGGCTGCTGCGCGCACCGGCACCCGGCACGCAGTACCTGGGGGTGGTCGCCACCGTGCGCAACGATGGCACCACGTCCGACGGGTTGCGCAACGAACTCGATCTTCGTGACCAGCCAAAGGCAGAGTTCGTCGGTGCGATGCGGTTGGACGGTGGCACCCAGATCCTCACGCTGGGACCTGGCCTGAAGGAGGAGGTCGCCTTCGTATGGTCACTGCCCGAGTCG
>NZ_JAVROT010000451.1:0-8054 GCF_032162605.1 Mycobacterium sp.
GGAAAATCGGCACACATCGTGCTCGACGACGCCGACCTCGGGTCGAGTCTTCCGATGGCCGCCATCATGGCCTGCGTGATGTCCGGGCAGAGCTGCATCCTGCCCAGCCGAATTCTGTTGCCCCGCAGTCGCTATCAGGAGGGTCTGGCCATCCTCAAGGCCACCATGGAGGGCTTCCCCGTCGGTGACCCCTGGGATCCGGGCAATATGCAGGG
Source organism: Mycobacterium sp. (assembly GCF_032162605.1). GTDB lineage: Bacteria > Actinomycetota > Actinomycetes > Mycobacteriales > Mycobacteriaceae > Mycobacterium. The sequence goes on from NZ_JAVROT010000451.1 coordinate 216, forward strand.
GCCGCAGATCAGCGAGACGCAACGCCAGAAAGTCCTCGGCCTGATCCAATCCGGCATCGACTCCGGTGCCACCCTCGTCACCGGCGGCGGCGTCCCGGAGGGCCTGCCGGTCGGCTACTACGTGCAACCCACCCTGCTCGCCGACGTCGACCCCGATTCCCGGATCGCCCAGGAAGAGGTCTTCGGCCCGGTGCTCGCCGTGACACCCTATGACACCGAAGAAGAAGCCATCGCGATCGCCAACAACTCCATCTACGGGCTGTCCGGCGAAGTCAGCAGCGCCGATGTCGACCGCGCCCTGCGGGTGGCGCAGCGCCTGCGCACCGGCAGCGTCACCATCAACGGCAAAACCTTCTTCGGCATCACCAGCCCGTTCGGCGGCACCAAGCAGAGCGGGCTCGGTCGCCGCAACGGCGACGAAGGCTATCGGGAATACCTGGAGGGCAAGACAATCGGGCTACCCGGGTGAGCGATCGGTCTGACGACGACAGCGCAATTACGCGGCTGCTGTTCTCCTACGCCCGCGCCGTCGACACCAAGGACTGGGAGCTGTACCGCTCGGTGTTCACCGACGATGCCGTCATCGACTAGTCGTCGAACGGAATTCCGGCTGGCACGCGCGACGAGATCACCGAGTTCCTCGCCTCTGCGTCGCCACCATCCCGATGTCTATGCGCTACATCACCATCACCAACGTCGAAACTGACGTTGCCGGAGACGGCGACTTGGCAACGGTGCGGGCCATGTTCTACAACCCGACGCAATTGCCCGGCATGGTCGGGTTGAGCGATTTCGGCGGCTACTACTTCCACGACCTCGTTCGCACGGCGGACGGCTGGCGCAGCCGCCACCTGCGCGAGGACGGCGTCTGGAACGTCAACGGACCCGGCGGCTAGGCTTCGCGGGCGAGTTGCCCACAGGCAGCAGCGATTTCGCGGCCGCGGGTGTCGCGAACCGTACAGGACACCCCGCGCTCCCTGACCCTTTTCACGAACTCGCGCTCGGCTGGCTTCGGGCTGGCGTCCCACTTGCTGCCGGGGGTGGGATTGAGCGGGATGACGTTGACGTGCACCAGCGGCCCCAGTGCGCCGTGCAGCTTCTTGCCGAGCAGGTCGCCACGCCACGGCTGATCGTTGACGTCGCGGATCAGTGCGTACTCGATGGAGACGCGCCTACCGGTCACGTCGGCGTAATATTTTGCAGCCTCCAGCGCTTCGCCGACATTCCATCGGTTGTTCACCGGTACCAGGGTGTCGCGCAACTCGTCGTCGGGAGCGTGAAGTGACAACGCCAGCGTGACACCGAGGCGTTCATCGGCGAGCTTGCGGATCGTTGGCGCCAGCCCGACGGTCGAGACCGTGACCGACCGCGCCGAGATGCCGAACCCGTGGGGTGTGGGCGCGATGATCCGTTTCACCGCGGCGAGGACCCGGTTGTAGTTGGCCAGTGGCTCGCCCATGCCCATGAAGACGACGTTCGACAACCTACCGTGGTGCTCGTCGCGCATCGCCGCCGCTGCCGCCCGGACCTGCTCGAGAATCTCTGCGGCGGAGAGGTTTCGGGTCAGGCCACCCTGGCCGGTGGCGCAGAACGGACATGCCATGCCGCAGCCTGCCTGCGACGAGATGCACAGGGTGCTGCGGTTCGGGTAGCGCATCAGCACCGACTCGATCGTCGTGCCGTCCGCCGCGCGCCACAGCGTCTTGCGGGTCTCCGCACCGTCGCACTCGATCGACCGGACCACGTCGAGCAGCCGCGGGAACAGAGCGTCGGCGACCTGGTCGCGCGTCGCGGCGGGGAGGTCGGTCATCTGCTGCGGGTCGGCGATCAGCCTGCCGTAGTACTGGTTGGCCAGTTGCTTGCTGCGGAACGCGGGCAGTCCGAGTTCGGCGACCGCGGCGGTGCAGGCCTCGTCGTCGAGGTCGGCGAAGTGCCGCGGGGGTTTGGCCCGTCGCGGTGCGTCGAACACCAGTGGCAGTTTCATGGTCGCTGTCATTATGGTCTCTATCAGGCCTTTTCGATCAATACGTCGCGGACCGCCCGCTCCACGGTCGCCAGGGCGCCCGCATCGACGCCGGAACGGCCGCGTACGAACACCGAAGCACGATTGGTCGGGGGCAGTCCCTCGGCCAGGCACAATCCGTCGGGCAGTCGGCCGATCATCGGTAGCAGTGCGACTCCGAGCCCGGACCGCACGGCTGCGAACATGCCAGACAGATCGGAGCACTCGGCGGCGATGCGATAGGGCACGGCAAGCCGGTCCAACGCGGCGAACGCGGGTTCGCGCAGCGTGCACGGCTCGGAGAACATAACCGCGGGCAGCGGTTCGCTCGCGGGAACCGAGAAGCTGCGGCCGGCGATCCATTTCAGCGCGACCATTCCCGACGCGTTCGCGGGGTCCAGACCGGACCCGTCCAGCATGACGGCCAGATCGACGACGCCGTGTTCGATCGCATCGGCGAGCGTCACGTTGCGATCCAGCCGGAACCGCAGCCGCCATTCGGGCAGCCGCTCCCCCAGCGCGCTGGTCAGGCCCGGCAGCATGACGTCGGCGCCGTGCTCGGTCGCGCCGATCAGCAGAACCCGCTCCTCGGCTGCCCCCAGGTCGGCGAGCGCGGCGTCGTGCGCGGTCAGGATGCTTCGGGCATGGACGAGCACCCGGTGGCCCAGTTCGGTGAAGGCGACGCCCCGGCCGGACCGCTCGACCACCGGTCCGCCGACGACGGCCTCGACCCGGCGCACGTGCTGACTGACGGCCGACTGCGTGAGGTGCAGAACTGACGCGGCACGGTGAAATCCGCCACAATCGGCTACGGACACCACGCTGCGCAGCGGCGCGATGTCGAGGACCTGACCCATGCCGACAACGTACTCCGATCAGCAGAAACGATCAAAGTGACCCAGCTGGTCGTCATTCCCGCCGTCGTGGGCCCAGAACGATCAGGATCTGCGATCGATCGCGATCGCTGAAATTCGTTGGACGGCACTGATGGCGCTGCGCAGCATGGAGAAGTGACACCCACCCGCATGCCACTGAGAACGGCGTCGGCCGTGACGTTCTTCTACGCCCTCGGTTATCCGATCGGCAACATGGCAGTCGACGCCATGACGCCGATGGCGGTGCTGGCAGTGCGCTTCGGACTGGCGGCGGCGATCCTGGGCTCGTGGGCGGCGATCGCGCGGGTGGCGTGGCCGACGGGCCGCAAGCTCGGACACGTGGCGGTCACCGGCCTGCTGATGCAGGCCGTGCAGTTCTGCGCCACGTACTTCGCCATCCAGCATGGTGCGCCGGCCGTGCTGTGCGCGGTGATCGTCGCCATGAACCCCGTGGCGACCGCACTGCTTGCGGCGACGTTCCTGCGCGACCGGCTGAACGTTCGCCGGGTCCTCGCGCTGCTGCTTGGCGTCGCGGCCGTGTTGGCGGCGTGCGCGAGCAGAATGATGGCCGAGAAGGGTCTGGACCCCGTGGTGTTGCTGCTGCTGGTCGCGTTGGCCGGCCTGGCCGCGGGCGGTGTGTACCAGCAGCGGTTCTGCGCCGACGTCGACTTCCGCGCCTCGACGGCGATCCAGAACTCCGTGGCGTTCCTTCCGGCATTGATCCTCGCGCTCACCACGCACTTCGCCGTTCACGACGCCGCCAAGGCCGTGTTCGCGGTGGCCGGGGTGGTGCTGTTGAACGCGACGCTGGGGGTGTCGCTGTACGTGCGGGCGATCAACCTGCACGGCGCTGCCGCGGTGTCGATGCTGTTCTGCGTCATCCCCGCCGTCGCCGGGGTGCTGTCCTGGCTGATGCTTGGTCAGGGAGTCGACGTCGGCACGGGGGCCGGCCTGGTGCTCGGCGCGCTCGCCTGCTGGCTCAACGCTTCTGGCTCGAAGCGTGGCTCACGCGAGAAGAGTCAGGACGACCCAGGTGGCGACGGCCGAGGGCAGGACCGAGTCGAGCCGGTCCATCAGCCCGCCGTGACCGGGTAGCAGCGTGCCCATGTCCTTGATTCCGAGATCACGTTTGACCTGGGACTCGATCAGGTCACCGAGGGTTCCGGTGATGACGAGCATGAGACCGAGCGGGACACCGACCCAGGCGGGCTTGTCCAGCAGGTAGGTCACCGCCAGCACGGACGCCGCGGTGCCGAAGATCAATGAACCGGCGAAGCCCTCCCACGACTTCTTCGGGCTGATCGCGGGAACCATCGGATGCTTGCCGAAAAGCACTCCGGCCGCATAGCCGCCGATGTCCGAGAAGACCACGCCGAGCATCAGACAGAGCACTCGCCAGCGTCCGTCGCCCGGATAGACGAGCAATGCGCCGAACGCGCCGAACAGCGGAATCCAGGCGGCCAGGAAGACCGTCGCCGTGACGTCGCGGAGATAGTTCACCGGGGCGTCCTTCAGCCCACCGGAGAGCAGGCGCCAGATCATGCACAGCACGACGGTGGCGCCGAACGCGCCGAATGCCCCTTCTGCGCCGAACGGCCACGTCAGCCAGACGATGGCCTGTCCTCCGACGAGCAGCGGGATGATCGGGATCGCGTACCCGGCGGTCCGCAGTCGACGAACGACTTCGTGGGTCGCGACGGCCATCGCGATGGCCACGACCGGGACCCAGCCAAGCGGCGCGAACACCAGGATGGCGATGACGCCGAACCCGAGGAAGGCGCCTACCGCGATGGCGGCGGGGAGGTTTCGCCCGGCCCGACCCTGTTTCTTGGGCTCGGGTGGGCCCGCCCCATCGGCAGGGGCTGTGTCGGTGTCTGCCACCGTGCTGTTGCTGAAGGTCTGGTCTCCGGCGACCTAGACCTCCAGCAGCTCGCCTTCTTTGTGCTTGACCAGGTCGTCGATCTGGCCGGTGTAGGTCTGCGTGCTCTTGTCCAGGTCCTTCTCGGCCCGTCCGACCTCGTCCTCGCCCGCTTCGCCGTCCTTCTTGATGCGGGTCAGTTCCTCCATGGCCTTGCGGCGGATGTTGCGCACCGTGACCTTCGCGTCCTCGCCCTTGGACTTGGCCTGCTTGACGAGGTCGCGCCGACGCTCCTCGGTCAACTGCGGAATCGAAATGCGAATGACGTTGCCGTCATTGCTCGGGTTGACACCGAGGTCGGAATTGCGGATGGCGTCCTCGATGCTGCGCAGCTGGGCCGACTCGTACGGCTTGATGACGACGAGGCGGGCCTCGGGCACGTTGATGCTGGAGAGCTGTGTGATCGGCGTAGGCGAACCGTAGTACTCGACCCTGACCCGGTTGAACATGCCGGGATTCGCTCGACCGGTGCGGATGGACGAGAGGTCGTCGCGTGCCACCGACACCGCCTTCTCCATCTTCTCTTCGGCATCGAAGAGCGTTTCGTCGATCACTTCCACCATCTCCCGTCGCTGACGCTCGCCCACGGCGAGCTGGCGCTCGCCCAGCCCATCCACCCGTCAGGTGGTGACCAGTGTTCCGATCTTCTCACCTGCGACCGCGCGCGCGATATTTCCATCGGTGAGCAGGTTGAACACGAGGATGGGCATGTGGTTGTCCATGCAGAGGCTGAACGCCGTCGCGTCGGCCACCTGCAGGCCGCGATCGATGACCTCGCGGTGCGTGATCGACCTGAGCAGCTCGGCATTGGGATTCGTGCGGGGGTCGTCGGTGAAGACGCCGTCGACGGCCTTGGCCATCAGCACCACCTCGGCACCGATCTCCAGAGCCCGCTGGGCGGCGGTGGTGTCGGTGGAGAAGTAGGGCAATCCCATGCCTGCGCCGAAGATGACGACGCGGCCCTTCTCCAGGTGGCGGCGCGCCCGTCCGGGAATGTACGGCTCTGCGACCTGTCCCATCGTGATGGCGGTCTGCACGCGGGTGGCGATGCCTTCCTTCTCCAGGAAGTCTTGCAGCGCAAGGCTGTTCATCACGGTTCCGAGCATGCCCATGTAGTCCGACCGGCTGCGCTCCATGCCGCGCTGCTGCAGTTGCGCGCCGCGGAAGAAGTTGCCGCCGCCGATGACGACCGCGACCTGAGCTCCGTCGCGCACCACCTCGGCGATCTGGCGGGCGACCAGGGCGACCACGTCGGGGTCGAGGCCTACCTGCCCACCGCCGAACATCTCACCGCCCAGCTTGAGCAGGACACGTGAATAACCCGACTGGGCGGCTGGGTCAGCTTGGGCCAATTCCGCCATCCTGACTCCTTCGGGTCCGCACACGGGGTGGCCATCCGAGGGCGTTCAACGAGGACGGCGCCCCCAATCCTGCCAAATGGCTGGACTGGGGGCGCGAACGGGTAGCGAAGGTCGGTACGGCTGGCCGCCCGATGGTTCCTCGCGCGAGCGCTCGTCAGCGATGCGCGGACAGCAACCAGGCGCCCACCGACTTGCGGCCCTTGGCCTCATCGCGGATGTCGGCTCCAGCGAAACCCTCGAAGCCCTCCAGGAAGTTCTCGGGCACGTTGGCGTGAATGCGGGCGGGCCGGATCTCGTCGATGACCCAGTACTTGGACACCACGTCACGGAGCTCCTGCTCGGTGACGGGGTTGGCTGGGCCCTGCGGCATGCCGGCCCGGTCGAAGACCAGCACGAAGTACGACGCGCCAGGCGCGGCGGCACGGACGATCGACTGCTGGTATCCGTCGCGCAGTTCGACCGGCATCGAGTGGAAGAGAGTCGAGTCGATCACGGTGCCGAACCGTCCGTCATAGCCGGTGAAGGCGCTGATGTCGGCGACGTCGAAGGTAGCGTTGGTCAGGCCGCGCTTGGCTGCCTCGTCGCGCGCCAGCGTGATGGCGGTCGACGACTGGTCGAGGCCGACGGTCGTGAACCCCTGCTCGGCCAGCGCCAACGCGGTGGCCGCCTCGCCGCAGCCTGCGTCAAGTACGTCGCCGTGGATCTTGCCCGCAACGATCAGGGCCGCGATCTCGGGCTGGGGTTCGCCGATGCTCCACGGCGGCTTGTTGCCGAGACCCATTTCGTTGGCCTCGCCACGGTAGGCGGAATCGAACATTTCATCAGTGGGATGAGTCATGCCTCCTGTTTATCAATCTAGTTGATATGTGTCAAGATGATTGACATGACTGAGCAAGAGGGCCAGCCGCTGGGCTACCTCCTGACCCGGGTCGCGGCCGCGTTGCGCTCCGAAGTGACGGCGGGTGTGCTCGAACCACTGGGACTGTCGTTTCCGCAGTACATCTGCATGCGCATCCTGTCCCACGCGCCGGGCCGGTCCAATGCGCAGTTGGCACGGGATGTCAACGTATCGCCGCAGGCAATGAACATGGTGGTGCGCGGACTGCAGGAGCGCGGACTCGTCACTCGGCCCGCAACCGTGGCATCCGGGCGTTCACTTCCTGCCGAACTCACCAGGGAGGGCACAGCCCTGCTGGACGGGCTCGATCAGGGAGTGAGGGAGGCGGAACGCAAGGTGCTCGCCCCACTGAGCGAGCAGGACCGCCGTCAGTTCCGGCGGTTGCTCGCCCACCTCGGCTAGAGCGGCCTCCGATGCCGGGCCCCGAGGACTCGAGGCCGGACACCGAAGGCCACTCCTGCGTCTATGACTCCTGAGCCTTCTCGGCTACCGGCAGACCCGCGTGGTGCGCAGCGTGGCAGGCCTTCGGCGGCGTCGGCGGAATGTCCAGTGCCGGGTTGCCGTCGAAGAAGCCGATCGGCTTGAGGTGGAATCCGGTGTAGGCACAGGGCATTACGGGCCAGTCCTCCGGACGCACCACGTGGTGGGCGCCAAGGGTGTACCAGAGGACGACGTCCGTGTCCTCCAGCGGCGCGTCGTCGGCGATGAACTCCGGCAGGCCTTGCGCATCCGCTGACTGGTACATGTAGTCGCCTGCCGCGAACTTCTCCGCCTCGTCGTACTTG
>NZ_JAVROT010000452.1:0-9145 GCF_032162605.1 Mycobacterium sp.
AACTTGTAGTACCGCTTCGAACCGCATCTGTGTACGGACCCTTTCATGAGGCGACCAGCTCGCGGAGTGCTGCGGTGACGATGTAGACGCGGCCGCCGAGTCTGCGGGCTGGAAGTTCTGCGGGCTGGAAGCTCGCCGGACCCTACGAGGCGGTAAGTGGCTGCACGAGTGATTCCCAGCAGTAGCGCGGCACGGGGCATCGTCAGGAGCAGCGGAAGCTCGTTAAAGACGCTGTCGTCCAATTTAATTCACTTCCTTCACGGATGGATATGAGTCACGTGTATTTCATTGTGCTTGCGGGCTGCAGCGGGTGCAGAACGCAGCTGCTTCGGTGCCGTCGGGCATGGCGATCGTGACGATGCGCGATCGTTCGTCTTCGCATTCGCCGCACCACGCGATAGTTGGCGGGCAGGGGCGCGGGGGCGGGTGGGGTAGGTCGGCTAGGCGGCGAGACAGGACCCAGGCGGCGCTTCGGACGCCACCGGGGTTCTGTGAAATGTGCGGGATGAGGTTCTCGAGGGTCCAGTCCGACGCTAGCGCGGCCTCAAAGGCGGGTATCAGGAATTCGGCATCCTTCCCACCAACCCTCCAGGGCCCCGGTAGGGGGCCGAGCGCACTGGTGGCATCGGATGCGGTTTCGGTTGGTGGTTCTATTGGGGGCTTCAAGGGGTCCCGATTTGGCACCCCCGTGGGGTCTCGCGGTGGGATAGGCCCCGTCCCGTGGTGAGACGGGGCCGGTGTCGATTTGGGACGGAGGGGTCCCACATCGGGACGGGCTGCTAGATGGGGTGCTTGGGGATGGTTGAGGTAGTAGCGGGTGGATCGCTGTGCTCCGGAATCGTGGAACTGCGGCCGGCGTGTGATGAAATCTTTGGCTTCCAGTTCCTTCAGCGCTCGCATGACGGTACTTCGCCCAGCACCGGATTCGGCCATGAGTGTTCGGATCGACGGGTAGCACGAAAATTCTTCATCGGCCTTGTTGGCCAGAAGGTGCAAGACAGACTTTGTGGTCGGTGATCTGATGTCGGAGTCGGTTGCCCAGTCGAGCGCTTTCCAACTCATGTTTGCGATGTGGTCGACGACATCGCGCGGCCGGCCGCGGTGGGATGCTCTGTCCTACGTTGCCCCATGTTTGTCACGGTAGGACCGATCGATTCGAACGTCCACAACGGCACCGAGATTCGACGAAAGATTGTTCAAAGGTATTAAATTCAACCATTTTCGCCTGGCCGCGTGGAATAACGTGAAAGTGGCTATCCTCCTCTCGCGCCTGTTCCGGGCGGGACGACGACGCCCTCGTCAACGACGACATATACGTCCTTCCGTTCGGTCATATCTTCAACGTGCGTCGCGGCGATAACGTATCCGGCGCCGGCATCCCTCTATCCACTATCTAGGGATTAGCAAAACTACAGGTCTCGGCAGACCTGTTACGTGCTTTACACGCTTGAGCGACAAGCGGACTCGACGTTTCGCCGTGCTCGGTAAGGCCGGTCGATTCCTGGCGATCCCGACCATTTTGGACGAATAAACGACAACTGGAGCGAGCCGCCGATACCCGGCCAGCAGCTACAGCTTCCTCGCCGGGGCTGTCTCTAGCTCCTCTAATGAGGCTTTAGGAGAGCCTGCAAGGTCAACTAGTCGTGGTCCCGAAAGGTGTTCTGAACTGGCTATTTGAAGCCAATCGGCACCATACGAAACCACGGCGTGTCGCGGATTCACCGACCAGCACCGACCATAGGAAGGCGTTGGCCATCCGTTCTAGAGCTGCTCGGTGACGGGGGCCGGTCTGACGGCGCGGCGACGAACCGGGCTGTGCTTTTGCACCGCCTTTCGGATGCGACGTGCCGCACCCCGATGGATATCAGCAGTTATTCCTGAAATGCGCCAGCGCGTCGCGCCATTGCCGGCGCCCGCGCGAGGAGCGGGGGTACAGGCACATCGGGTGTTTTCGACTTGGCTTGCCAGATACACCCCGGTGCTGGCTCGGATACCGGACCAGCACGCAAAAGTTGGCGTCTTCAGATTCTCACCGTAAGGGACCTCGCATTGTCGAAGACATGTCCGACATGGACGATCACCGTCGCGTATCAACTGCACCTGTCGCAGTTGCGGTGACGTATCGCGTCGTTATCGGCGACTGTAGATTCTCAAACTCGATGTCCAATTCTCAAATGAAATGTCCAACGCATGTCCAATTGGACATTTCCGTGAGAAAGCTTGAATAGTCAAGAATTGTGCCGGCCACGGAGGTCGACTGCACCAGCGCCGAGTCGAGGGAAATCAGAGCCTCTGGGGACCTCGAGTTAACTAGAATCCAGTGTGTCCTGATCCGCGGCTGCCTTGACGCCAGTCGAATGCAAATTTCCGAACACCGCGCGACTCGTGTGCCCTCCGCCGGTAGGGGCCGCATCGAATCCCAGTGTCTCTTCGCGGCTCGTAAGCCACCCGCAGTGAAAGCGCATCCCTACTCGCCTATCGCTGGACTGCCAGTGTGAAAAAATGCCCAGAAGGGCAGGCGACGCACGCGAGTCGAATTCGCTCTTGCGGTGACGCACCGTGCATCGCCCTAGTTGTGAAAGCATGCCCAAGGATTTTGTATTGTCCTGCTCCGCTCAACGTAAAGCCTTGGTCTCGGTTGTGTTCCAATTCGCCAAAGCTCATGGTTCGGCGCGCTTCTCTGGGTTCACGCTGGTCGGGAACTCTGCTCGATGGGAATGGCCGTGTTGTCTTGAAAAGCTCAGGAATCTCAAACGGTGTCGAGGCTGACTCCACTGCTCGTCTGTGTGTCCGCGGTGGCGACGGCGCTGCACGGGAGATTCCGATGCGCCAGGCAACCGAAGACCTGTTTCGAGATGTTCTGCCGTGGCGGACGTTTCGTTGGTACTACGGGCAGCAGCACTACTCGGGCAGCTACTGGGCATCAACAATGTCTGCCCATGTCATATACGAGTCACGTCTCGAACTGGCGCGGTTGCTGATGGCGGACTTCGATACGTCTGTGAATCACATTGTGGCGCAGCCGTTCATGATGCAGACGCCAATCGGTGGAAAGATACGTCGTCACATTCCTGACTATCTGCTGCTCACCGACGGCGGCCCGGTGGTCGTGGATGTCAAGCCTGCCGAGCTGCTCGACGATCCCGCGGTGGCCGGGACGTTCGAATGGGTGCGCGCCGTTGTCGACTCTCTTGGCTGGTCGTTCGAAGTTGCGAGTGAGCAGCCTCGAGTGCTAATGGAGAACGTCCGCTTTCTTGCCGGTTATCGGCGGCGGGCGTGGGTCAACGAGCTTGCGCTGAGCCAACTGCGAACACGAAAACTGGATGGGGCTTCGGTGGGCGAGGCGATTCACGATACGCACGGTGCAGAACCGCTGGTCCGGGCGGCACTACTGCACATGTTGTGGACCCGGGAATTACTTACCGACCTGTCGAAAGTCTTGTCTTCGACATCGATTCTGAGGGTGCGGAGTTCGTCGTGAGCGGGGCGGGTGTGCGGATCGGCGTCGGGACGCGCGTGATGTACGACGGTGCAGTGCATGAAGTCACTGAGTGGATTCCGACCGTGTGTGGAACCGATGTTGTTCTGCGAGGTCCTAATTCGGTATGCCGGATGTCGGTGGTGGAACTGGTCAGTGGCACCCGTGTTCGGTTGCTGATCGACAGCTCCGGTCCGGAATCCACCGATCAGATGGTTCCGGCAGCGGTGGTGTTGTCGAGCCTACCGAAAAAGAGACTCGAAGAGGTCCGGGAGAGGGCCGCACATATTCGCGAGGTCCTCACCGGGTACCGGTCGGGAAACAGCGAACTCGCGGAGGCAGGCGAACCGCGCGCAGAGTTCGATCACAGCCGCCCGCTGTGCGACCGCTACGCCGCCAAAGCTGCAGAGCTCGGCGTCGACGAACGCACCATTCGCCGCTGGGTCAAGGCATACGAGGAGAACGGCGAAGCCGGCCTGGTCCCCGCACGATTCGCCCTACAGAACAGGATCGACCCGCGGTGGAGCGAAGCAGCGCTGGCCATCATGCGCGAACACACGCAGGAGTCGAAACCCTCCGAGAAGGCGGTCATCTACCAAACCTCGAAACGGCTCGAAATCTGCTTCGGGCACGGTGTGGTTCCAGAACCATCCCAGGCGACGGCCTACCGGGAGCTCAAACGGCTTGAAGCCCAACACCGCACCTTCACGGGCACCACCGCCCGCAACCGGGATATCGCCACGCGACCGAAACGGCCCTACGGGAAATTGCAGCCCACCCGACCGGGCGAGTATGTAATCCTCGATACCACACGCCTGGATGTGTTCGGAGTCGACCCAATCACGCTGCGGTGGACTCGAATCGAACTGACCGCGGCCATGGACTGGTACACCCGCTGCATCGTCGGGCTGCGGCTCACCCCGGTCTCGACGAAGGCGGTCGATGCTGCCGCGATGATGTTCCAGGTGTATCGCCCGCCGCCGGCACCGGCCAGTTGGCCCGACTACGCGGTGTGGCCACATCACGGCATCCCCCGAGCAGTCCTCATCGACCCCGACCAACTCGCCACCACTCTGGGCAAGGCAGCATCCGGTCCTTCGCTGACGCCAGAAACGATCGTGGTGGATCACGGAAAGATCTATGTCTCCGAACACCTCAACAGCGTGTGCCAGCGTTTGGGTATCTCCATTCAGCCAGCCCGCATCCGCGAAGGCCGCGACAAGGGCCCGCTGGAACGCTTCTTCCGCACGGTGCGGGAAGGGTTACTGCAGTACTTGCCCGGCTACAAAGGCCCCGACATCAACGCACGGGGTCTCGACGTGGAAGGGCACGCATTCTTCTACATCGACCAGCTGGAAGCCATCGTCCGCGAGTGGATCGCCGCTGTGTATCACCACACTCGTCACAGCAGCCTGTTCGACATGCATCTTCCCAGGGCGACGATGACCCCGGCGCAGATGTTCGCGCACGGTATGGCTCGAGCCGGCTATATCGAGGCGCCCCGAGACCCCTTCCTGGCTTATGAGTTCCTGCAAGTGGAGGCCCGGACCATCCAGCACTACGGCGTGCAATGCGGCACACTCCGCTACACCGGCGACATTCTGTCGGAACTGGGAAACAGGACAAGCCCCTACACAGGGAAGTTCCGTAACCGCTGGCCGATTCACGTCGACCCCGACAACATCGCCCATGTCTTCATCCGGCACCCCGATTCTGGGGAGTGGCACACGTTGGAGTGGGAGCACGCCGCGCACGTTGAGGCGCCATTCAGCGAGGAAGCACTGCACTACGCCCGCCGAATCGTCCTACAGGAGCACGGGTTTGTTGATGATCGGTTGGCACTCGATGAGCTGCTGACACGCTGGAACCTGCACATGGGAGTCAGCGCCGCCGAAAGGCGTATGGCGCTTCGGATGTCGCGTCAGGACGAGGCGCTGAGCAACCAGGTCGAGACCACCGACGCTGCCGTCGTCGCCGGCCTGCCGGCCGTGCAGGCTGTCACCGAGCCGGCGGATCGACCTCCACCTCGCCGAGATGAGACGGCCGCCAGCGACGACGATACCGACGACGAACTGGCCGAGGACTACGACGACGACAGCATGGACTGGGCATGACCGACCTCCAAAATGTTCACATGGGTCACAAGGAGGGGTGGGCCAGGATCGTCAATGCCCCACCTCGCGTCCAACCCGAACGCCTCACCGCCCGCAAGCATTCGGCTCTGAGCCCTTCACGAAAAGCGAAGTACGACAAGCAACGACGTGACTGGCACGCCAACATGGGCGTACTGCGGACGCCGCAACTCCGAGGACTACACGACACGCTGTGGGACATCGTGGACAGCAATCTGCACGACAACGACCGCGCCAAAGGTGCTGTCGCTATCGAAGGAGCGGCCGGTCTCGGCAAGAGCACCGCCGTCGAGCAGTTCGCCAAGGAATTCCACCTGCGCGAGGTCGCCGAGAACAGCCCCAGAACCGCTGAGGGCAACGAGCGCTGGCCGGTCTGTCGTGTCACCCTCAGCGGGCACCCCACCCTGCGTGACCTCAACGTCTCACTGCTGCACTTCTTCGCTCACCCCGGCACGTCTCGGGGTAACGCTGCTGATTTTGCGCGCCGCGCCCTTGACACTTTCCTGGCCTGCGAGGTGCGACTCCTCATCATCGACGACCTGCACTTCCTGCGGTGGCGGGCCGCAGACGGCGTGAAAGTCAGTAACCACCTCAAATTCATCGCCAACGAGTTCCCCGTCACCCTTGTCCTGGTGGGTGTCGGACTCACCGAAGCCGGACTATTCACCGAGGGACGCACCGTGCGTGAATCCACACTCGCTCAAACCGCCAGACGCACCACGCGATTGACCATGGAGCCATTCGCCAAGACCACCGCTGGGCAGAAGCAATGGCGATCAGTACTGCACGCAATCGAACAGCGCGTCGTCCTCGTCAAGCACCGCGATGGCGCGCTGTCCGTTCAACTCGCCGACTACCTCTACGCACGCACCTCAGGCCACATCGGGTCGCTGATGACGTTGATCAACCGGGCCAGCTCGCGTGCCATCCGGACCGGCACCGAAGCCTTGACCGAACAACTCCTCGACGCCACACCCATCGACGCCGCAGCAGAATCAGCGCGGGACCTCACCGCAGCAGAACTGCGCACCGCACGGCGTCCGACCCGCAAACCACGGCGCCTGACAGTCGTGCCTGAATAAAGCGCTCCCGGAGGCAATTCAGTGCCGCAGTCGCGTGCTGTACCGGGAAGCCGCGCGACTCGGTTTCACGAATGGAAGGGGCGGCCGGGCCGGCGCAGCGCCACACCGTAGCGGCGGGCCAGATGCGTCACGGTGTGGCGTGACACCCCGTAGATCTGGCCGATGCGCTGAAGCCCCAACTGCCGGCCCTCGTACAGGTCAATCAACTCAGCCCTCGACATCACGGGCATCCCGGAGGTGCGCACCGCGGATGCGGGTGCCGATGGATGGTGCGGCAGTGGCGGATCGCATTCGCCGATCAGGTGGTGCAGGTACTCCACGGGTGTGCCGGTCTGGGCGGCGATAGCGGTCAGGGTGGAGCGCCCTTCGTCGAGGAGTCGGCGGATTGTCGTGAGGTCACCGGTGGGGGAGCGCAGCCCGGAGGCGGAGAACAGGTCAGGGTTCGGTTGCCACCGCAGCGGCTCGTCGTGCACGTTGTGGTGGTGGAGAAACTCGGTGGCCGCGTGATCGAGGCGGGCCACCGCCGCCGGGGTGAGCGTTAGCGGCAGCGTCTTGACCTTGCTGCGGAACTCGGCGCTGTTGAGGGCGTGGCAGCAGTCGCGTACCGGGGAGCCGATCGCTCGCTCGAACATCCAACACCGGACGAGGCGCACGCGAAGTGCGCGTCCCGTCGGTGTCGCGGTGTCCCAGCAGATCTCGCTCCACTGGGGATCGGACAGGAACTCCTCGAACGGCAGCGCGCGTCGCCGCGTGTAGTCGATTGGGCAGGTACCGCTGTCGAGGGTGTCAGCTAGACCCGTCAGCGCAGCCAACATGGCCGGCCAGCGGTGATCGGCGCGCAGTGCTTGCAGGACCCGGGACACCGCCGGCGCAGTGGTGGCCGATCCTAGCGATGCGATGACGTGCGGCAGGGTTCTGCGCGCACTGACCAGGCAGACGGCGGCCGAGAGTGCGGTGCGGAGTTGTTCGATTCCGACTGCGGGAGCCGCGAAGAAGAAGGCAGCGTTGGGCCACAGCATCGCCGGCACATGCCGGGTCCGGTCGGTGGATGCGTCAGGGGCAGTGGGGCGGGCCGCGGCGCTGCGGTACCGCAGTTGGTCGCTGGGCGTTAAAAACGGTGACAGCGAACATAATTGGGCACTGTGCAAAGCGTCGCTGATGTGGCGGCTCCACCCGATGTTGGATGCGGTGACCGCCAGGCCTCGCCGCCGCGATGCCGAAACCAACCAGTGCAGTTGTGCTCCTGCGGCGTGGGGATCGGAACAGGTGAGTACGCGCATCGCAACGACGGCGGCGACGGCCGTCGCGGCGGCTCCTGAGACGGGTGTGGCCGCGTGCGGGTGGTGCGCCGGGCGGTTCGTCACGCAGTGCCGATAGCTGTCGAGGAGGTCGGTAGGTAGGAGGCCGACGAGATCCTCGGCGTGGGCGTAGCGCAGTATCCGGGCGGCCAGGCCCGAGAGGTCGGCGGTGAGTTGAGTAGCCGAGACCGGGTCGGGCGCGTAGATGCCGAAGGCGGCACACCCGCTGCGGTAGGCGCCCAGGATGGTCGATTGCACTTGCAGAACTGCGCTGTCGCGGAGGTAGCGTCGCGTCGGCGCGGCTGACAGGTCGGCGCCGCACCGTCGCAGATCGCGTCCGTAGGCGTTGTCCGCTTTGCGGGAACACCGAGCCGGCGTCGGCACGAGGCCGTGGGGGTGGGGACCGATCCGCTGCCAGCGATCGCAGCACGGACAGGTGTCGGCCAGCAGGCACTGATGGATTGGGCAGGCGAAGGCCCACCGCAGTCGCCACCAGAGTTGCCAGCGTCCCCCGGTTTCGGCCAGGCATGCCGGGCAGAACCGCGACCGCGGCGGCGAGAGGCACACCGGCACCATCGGCGCTGCGGTGCAGTGTGATTCGCCGGCGGAGCCGATCAGGTCCGCTACCGTCATTGACTGCACTGTGGCGCAGTCGACCCCGCAACTGGTCTGCAGGTCTCGAGCCCGGTCCACCGGCAACACCATCAGCCACGAGTACAACTCCCGCCCACCGGACGTGCCCGCGTCGAGACCGACCGCGTCCAGAACATCGCCCCAGGCGGCGTGATGACGCGCCGCCAGCGCCTCGAGATAGGAATCGAGACCTTCGCCAGGGTGGGGTGGCACCCGGATCGGGAGGGATCGAACCATCAGGCAGTGGCAGTCGACATACTTCGGCAATGTACTACTAGTAGGGCAGACATTTGGTTGTGGTGCACATTTGCTGAGGTGTGCCGACGCGTCCCAGCCAGAACAGCCCGGACCGCGTCGCGTCCTGGGAGCGTGCGCGGCGGATGGTCGGCGCCAACATCGTCGCGCTACGCACAGACCGCGGGCTCACCCAGGAGGCGCTGGCACTCAGGTCGGGGATCTCATGCAACGTTCTCATTGATGTGGAGCGCGGACGGCGGGGACTGCTCTATGAACGACTCTTCG
>NZ_JAVROT010000453.1:0-3095 GCF_032162605.1 Mycobacterium sp.
AGATTCATTCGGCCTCCCGCAGCTTTCAATGCTGACACGTTCGCCGCCCGCACAAGGTTCAACACGCCGCCTTGACGGGCGCACACTACGACTTGTGGTCTACGTACAACCAACCGTCTCGTTTCTAAAGAATTGAGACGGTACAGCCGAGACTCGTTCAGCGACATGAAGCGCCACGTCGAGCTGTCTCAGAAGTTGCCTCAAAACTTTTATCTCATATAGACATCTTCTGCGACTTTTGAGACACTTATGGAATGGCGTCCACTACCGCAGCGACCGGCACGCAACTGGGCTACGCCCGCGTCTCGACGGGGCATCAATCCCTGGATCAACAGGTCGATGCGCTCTCCGCTGCTGGTGTGGACGGCGCGCGGGTCTACTCGGACAAGCTTTCCGGCATCTCCACACGGGAGCAGCGACCCGGATTGGCCGCGCTGCTGGACTACGCACGGCAGGGTGACGCCATCGTGGTGGTCGGTATCGATCGGCTGGGCCGCAACGCTGCCGAAGTGATGACGACCATCCGGGACCTTGGCGAGCGGGGAATCGTGCTGCGGTCACTACGCGAGGGCATCGACACGTCGAACGCTGCGGGTCGCATGGTGGCGGGTGTTCTCGCCAGCCTGGCCGAGCTTGAGTTGGAGCTGGGCAAGGAGCGCCGAACGGCAGCGCGGGACGCTCGACGGGCGCGTGGGCAATCCATCGGTCGCCCCAAGGTCCTCGACGACTCCAAGACGGCGCTGGCGCGGCGGATGCATGCCAGCGGTGAGTCCGCGAACACGATTGCGGCCACCCTCGGCGTATCGCGTGCGACCATCTACCGCGTACTTGCCGAGCAGGCCGACGACGCCGACTAGGCAGCTCGCCGCAATATTGGGGGTTGCATCCTGTACCAAGGTACGGGTTTACCTGGGGATATGACGAAGTTTGGCAGTGCTGACGGATGGGTTCCGTCGGCGTGCACACTGCCCACAGTCGAGCAGCCACTACGTCTGGCGAGTTCGACAGCTTGTTCCGCACCGCCGGTCATCAGGCGACTCGAAAGCGGCCAACCTCCTTGGAACTGGTGATCTCACCGGGCTGCGAAGCATCCGCGCGCGATCTCGCTATACGGGAGACGCATGCGACTGATCCGCGACGACATCAAAGAATAGGTTCGCCGCCTCCTCGACGAACTCGGCATCAGCCGGGTCGCCTGATGCGCGACCAGTAATCCTCGTAGCAGCGGTCGGGGGACACGACAGCGAATCCGACATACGGTCCCCAGCAGGTATTAACCGACACCGCGCACAAATTAACTCAAACGCAAATTGTTCACCGCCGCCGTCATCTACTGTTCCTCCATCACCCGCCACGAAAGGTTAGCTAGCTGATGACGGCAGAGAACGTGGTGGACCCCACTACTGCACACGGCGGCGACGCGCCGGAGCTGAAGCGCACACTTGGGTCGTTTCAGGTGTTCGCGATCTCGTTCGCGTTCATCTCGGTGGCGGTCGGCATCTTCGCGTCCTACGACAACCTCCTCGGGACCGCCGGACCGGTCGGGATCTGGCTGTGGGTCATTGCCTCGGTCGGGCAGACGCTGGTGGCCCTGGTGGTAGCCCAGTTCGCCGCTCGCATCGCGCTCAGCGGGTCCTCCTACCAATGGGCCTCCCGGCTGGCCAACCCCAAGATCGGCTGGCTGTTTGGGTGGCTGACCTTCTGGTATCTGGCGACCGGCGTGGTCGCGATGGACGACGCATTGTCCAGTCAGGCATTCATGCCGCTGCTCGGCTTGCCGGAGAACGAGGACACCGCGCGAATGATCACGGTGGCGGTCTTGATCATTCAGGCCGGGCTGGTGATCGCCTCGACCCGTCTGCTCGGCCTGATCACCTCAGCGGCGGTTGGACTCGAATTGGCCATCGTCGTGGTGCTGGTGATCGCCCTGGTCGCCGTCATGCTGTTCACCGGCAACGGCCACGTGGAGAACCTCACCTCCCGAGGTATCACCTCCGATGCACCCGACTACTTCGGCCTCGGCGGCGGGTTGATGGCCGGGATGCTCATGGGTCTGCTCACACTCATCGGCTTCGACTCGGCGGCGAACCTCGCCGAAGAAGCCAAGGACCCCTTTCGCAGCGTCCCACGCGCAATCGTGTCATCGGTCGTCGCGGCAGCAGTGTTGGGCCTTGCGTTCCTGATCGCGCTCACTCTGGCCATCAAGGACATCCCTGCAGTGAGCGCCAGCGGGTCACCGGTAGCCGCGATCATCCGCAGTCAGCTCGGAGCGGTCGTCGAGCGAATACTGTTGGCAGGACTGTCGTTTGCGATGTTCGGTGCCGGAATGGTCGTCATGGCCGCGTGTGCACGGCAGGTGTTCGCGATGGCACGTGATAGACGCTTCCCTGCGCACGGACTGATGCGGAGGGTCAACCCCAAGACGCAGACGCCGGTTCCGGCAACGATCCTGATCGTGGTCATAGGTGTCGTTTTGATGCTCGCGCTGCCCGGACAGGCCCTGCTGCAGCTCATCCTCGGGGGCACGATTCTGCCTGCACTGATCTACGGCGCAATCGTGATCCTCTACCTTGTGGTGCGGAAACGGTTGGAGCACAAAGAGGGCGGGTTCAGTCTGGGCCGCTTCGAGCTACCGGTCGCAATCGCCGCGCTCATCTGGGTTGGGGCTGCGCTGGTCTTCCTCGTCACGCCCGGCGACGCCACCATCCCGTCGCTGGTCGTCCTGGGCCTGATCCTCGCAGGCGGTATCTACTTCGCGTACATGATGATGTTCAACCGCGAGGTACTCGACACGGAGTCGGTCGATGTCGACGCCATCGCGCCTGCGCCTGAGTTCCCCTAACGACGTCCACCGCTGCGACTGGCCGGATATTCGGTGCGAACCCTGACTATCCGGCGGCCGATCCGAATTTCGATGACGGCAACCCCTGCACGAATCCAGCAACAGAAGAGGTATCTGCAATGTTGACCGATGCACCGCCCGTCGAAAGCATTCTGCTAGCCGCCGTTTTTCCCGATGTCGAAATTGCGGCCCGCGTGGCCGACATCGGCCCCGATGTCGTCGCCGGGGCGGTGCTGGCCGAGGTGGCGAGTGT
>NZ_JAVROT010000454.1:0-14694 GCF_032162605.1 Mycobacterium sp.
CGTAGGCGAAGTTGGGCGCCGCGGTCATGGTGCCCTTGTACTTGTCGATGAGCTTGGCCCACAGCAGCGTGTCGCGCAGGAAGTCCATCGGCGTGACCTTGACCAGCTCGGCGCCGAAGTACATCGGTATGGTCAGGAAGCCGACCATGCCCATGTCGTGGAAGCAGGGCAGCCAGCTGACCATGACGTCCTTGGTGACGTCGTACTGGGCGCCGATGAACATCGCCTCGGCGTTCGAGTAGATGTTGCGGTGGGTGATCTGCACGGCCTTCGGCGACCCAGTAGATCCCGACGTCAACTGCATCAGCGCGAGGTCGTCCTCGTCGGTCTCGACGGGGTCGATCGGCTCGGCGGCGAGGAGATCGGCGATCTTGAGGACCTTGATGCCCTTCTCCTCCAGCACCGGAATGGCGACGAGGAAGGGCTCGGAGACGATGACCGCCTTGGCCTCGATCATCCCGATCACGTTCATGGTGTCCTCGGCCCACACGACCAGGTCGGTGCGAGGAGTGGGCTGGTGCAGCATCGTGAGACTCGCGCCGCGCATCCAGAGCGCCTGGGCGGTCGGAGCGATCTCGACGGGGAAGCCTGCCAGCACGCCGACGGTGTCACCCGGTCCGACACCGGCTCCGGCGAGGCCGCCCGCGATGCGCCTCGCCCGCTCGTGAACCTCACCCCAGGTGTGACGTACCGGCTCGTACGGCTCACCCGTTACCATGCCGGTGGTGACAGTCCGAGCGTTGCGGTACATCTTCTCGGTAAACCTGCTCACGACAACCTCCTGGGTCTGAGGAGCCCGGCGACGGCTCCACAGCCGACGCGCGCTTTTCCATGTTCCACCTGTTCGTGCGCGCCATACATGAAGGACGCGCACACGATTGGGGTGAGTTTTCGTATCGAAACGGTTGTTGAGGAGGTCGTGTCGCAGGCCTCCCGGAGAAGCCGCGACGGGTTTGCTCTGGCGATTCTCTTCCGTCCGACGGTACCGCTGTTGACACTCCCACCGTAGGCCTCGGCGGGAGAAGTCATCGCGTCGCATCCGTGACCGCTAGTTTTCACCGTGGATCATCTTAAGAGACTCTTAAGTAACTGCCAAACAAATCCGCGAATTGAGGCGTGGGTCACACCGTCCGCGGAGGCGCCGGGACGACGCGGGCGCCGTGCACCGGACCGCTCGCGGCTCGCACCGTCCGGCACACGCCCGCCCCCGCAAGTTGCGCGCCGACGTCGATTGCCGACTCCGCCGACGCGCACAGGAACGCGCACGTAGGCCCCGAGCCCGACACGATGCCCGCCAACGCCCCGGCGTCGACGCCCGAGCGCAAGGTGCGCCGCAACCCGGCGTCGAGGCTCAACGCAGCCGGCTGCAGATCATTGCCGAGAAGCGGCGCGAGCTCATGGGGATCACCGGATGCCAGGGCCGCGAGCAACGGTTCGGGGTCGTCCAGCCTGGCCGCCTGCTCGCGGCTGGTGTCGGCCCGCAACCTGTCGATCTCGCCGAAGACCTTCGGGGTGGACAGGCCGCCGTCGGCGAACGCCAGCACCCAGTGAAACGTGTTGCGGGCGAGCACCGTCGCCAGCTGCTCGCCGCGACCCGTCCCCAGCGCGGTACCGCCGTGCAGGGCGAACGGCACGTCGCTACCCAGCTCGGCGGCCAGGGTGTGCAGGTCCCGGCGTGGGACCCCGAGCTCCCACAGCGCGTTCATCGCCACCAGTACGGCCGCGGCGTCTGCACTGCCACCTGCCATGCCACCTGCGACGGGAATGGACTTGTCCATGGAGATGGCGACGTCGGGCGCACGACCGACGTGCTCGGCCATCAACTCGGCAGCTCGCCACGCGAGGTTGCGCCGATCCAGCGGCAGCGATTCCGCATCCTCATCGAAGCCCTCCCCCGACAGCTCCAACGACAGCACGTCGGCGTTGCGCACGGTGATCTCGTCGAACAGGGAAACGGCATGGAAGACCGTGGTTAGCTCGTGATAGCCGTCGCCGCGTCGATCGCCGACGGCGAGGTAGAGGTTGACCTTGCCAGGCACCCGAACGGTGACGGACCCAGTGGACACCCATTCGGTGGCGATGTCTCCGTCAGACCAGGGCACGCCACGACATTAACGTCGCCACGCGGCGACAGGTATGGAAGTGGTGAGATACCCCTCGTTGATCCCGCCGCTCGGCACCGCTGCCCGGTTACCACAGATTTACCACGCTAGTGTTTGCTCCGAAGGTGTGTCAAGAATCACAGCGACACCCTTCCCGTCCGGTGGCGACCGCGGCCGGACCCTACTGTGTTGAGGATGCTGGCCCCGTTGGACACGTTCGAGGACTACGTGATCGACGGCGTCGTCGGCCACGGCGGTTCCGCCGTCGTCTACCGGGCGCACCACGCGGCGGCACCCGAGATCCCGGTCGCCCTCAAGGTGCTCGACCCACACCATCGCGATCCGGTGCACATGGCGCTTCTGCTTCGCGAGTTCGAGTTTGCCAAGCGGGCCGCCCATCCCCACGTGGTGACCATGTACGAGTGCGGTCCCGGATGGTTGGCGATGCAACTCGTCGGCGGTGGGACCGTCACGAATCTGGACTCGCGACACGACCGCCTCACCGCCCTCGCCCATGTCGCAGGCGCGTTGGACAACGCGCACGTCAAGGGGATCGTGCACTGCGACGTCAAGCCGACGAACATCCTTGTCGCCGAACCGTTTTCCGACGGCGGCGCGATACTCTCCGACTTCGGCATCGCCCGTTCGATCGCCGGGGATCGAGACGGCAGGCCGACGCACGTCGAGGCCTCCCTGCCGTACGTGTCACCGGAGGTGCTGCGCGGCCACGCCCCGTCGGCGGCTTCCGATGAGTATGCGCTGGCGTGTACCGCCGTCGAACTCCTCACGGGTTCACCTCCCTTTACGGCGAAGACGTCGATGGCGTTGATGAACGCCCACTTGTACAGCCCCATCCCGCGGTATTCCCACTGGATCGATTGGATGCCGCGAGCGTTCGACTCCATCCTGGCCAAGGGCATGGCGAAGACCCCGGAGCTTCGTTATCAATCCTGCTCGGAGTTCGTCAGGTTGATCACCCACGCCATTGGGTGAGCATGCGATAACACCAGCAATACGTTTACTTAACTTGATCTTTACCGCCCACCGCCTCACTCATGCAAAGTGACAGCTAACTTCGGTAAATGACTACGGAATCCCCGGCAGCATATGACAATTCAGCGCTGGCCCACGAGGAAGAGGGCTACGACAAGGGTCTGAAACCCAGACAGCTGCAGATGATCGCGATCGGCGGCGCGATCGGTACAGGCCTGTTCATGGGTGCCGGTGGCCGACTCGCCAGTGCCGGGCCTGGCCTGTTCATCGTCTACGCGATCTGCGGCGTGTTCGTCTTCTTCATCCTGCGCGCGCTCGGCGAGTTGGTGCTGCACCGGCCGTCATCCGGATCGTTCGTCTCGTACGCTCGTGAATTCCTCGGCGAGAAGGCCGCTTACGTCGCCGGGTGGATGTACTTCTTCAACTGGGCCTGCACCTCGATCGTCGACGTCACCGCCATCGCGCTCTACATGCACTACTGGGGTGCCTTCGGAGCGATACCGCAGTGGGCGATCGCGCTGATAGCGCTCGTCATCGTGCTGAGCATCAACATGATCTCGGTCAAGTGGTTCGGCGAGATGGAGTTCTGGGCCGCCCTCATCAAGGTGGTCGCTCTGGTCACGTTCCTCGTCGTCGGGATCGTGTTCCTGGCTGGTCGGTTCGCCGTCGAGGGCAAGACCACCGGTCCGACGATCATCGCCGAGAACGGTGGACTGTTCCCAACGGGAATCCTGCAATTGGTGATCATCACCTCGGGCGTGATCTTCGCCTATGCCGCAGTCGAATTGGTGGGTACCGCGGCGGGTGAGACCGAGAACCCGGCGAAGGTCATGCCGAAGGCGATCAACTCCGTCATCTTCCGGATCGCGGTGTTCTACGTCGGTTCGCTGATCATTCTCGCCCTGGTGCTGCCCTACACCGCGTACAAGCAGGGCACCAGTCCATTCGTCACTTTCTTCTCGAGCATCGGCGTGCCTGCTGCCGGCGACATCATGAACTTCGTCGTGCTGACGGCGGCGCTGTCGAGCCTCAACGCCGGGTTGTATTCGACGGGCCGCATCCTGCGCTCGATGTCGATGAACGGCAGCGCGCCCAAGTTCACCGCGAAGATGTCCAGCAGGGGCGTCCCGTGGGCAGGCATCGCGCTGACGGCCTGCTTCACCGTGGTCGGCGTCTTCCTCAACCTGGTCGTGCCCGCAGAGGCCTTCAACATCGCGCTGGACCTCTCCGCACTGGGCATCATCGCGTCGTGGGCCACCATCGTGATCTGCCAGATCCAGCTCTACCGCTGGTCGCAGAAGGGCATCCTGGAGCGACCGAGCTTCCGGCTGTTCGGCACTCCCTACACGAGCTACGCCACCCTGATCTTCCTGGCCGCGGTAACCGTCCTGATGTGCTGGGAGAACATCTGGAATCTGATCGCCCTGGCCGTCATCATCCCGGCGCTGGTGGGCGGTTGGTACGCCGTCCGGGGCCGCGTGCTGTCGGTCGCGCAAGAGCGCATCGGAATCACCGGCAACTACCCGGTCTACGCCGAGACGCCGCTGCAGGACGAGTTCCTGGCCAAGGACGCGCGCGAGGCCGCCAAGCGGGCGAAGAAGACGGATGAAGAAGGCTAGCGAGGACGCGGGGTCGCGTGTGGTGAGCGTTGAGGCGCTCAGTACACGCGGACCTGCCCTTGCTCTTGCGGGGGCCGATCTTGCCAGCCCGAACGCTGCAGCAGCCTGACGAAGTCGGCGATGCCGAGAGTCTCGCCACGCCGGGCCGGGTCGATGCTCGCCGACAACAGCCGCTCCGCCGACTCGTTACCCGAGCCGGCCCACTCTGCGAACGCGTTTCGTGAGGTCTTGCGGCGCTGCGCGAACGCGATGTCGATCAGCTCGAACACCTTCTTGCGGAAACCGTCTTCGATGGACCATGGCGAGGTTTCGTAGCGGTCGATGCGCACCAGGCCCGAGTAGACCCGTGGAATCGGCCAGAAGACCGTCGGCGACACCATGCCGTGGCGCCGGACGTTGCCGTAGAAACGGACCTTGGCACTGGGCACCCCGTAGTCCTTGCCGCCGGGTTCGGCGGCGAGGCGCTCGGCGACCTCGGCCTGCACCATCACCATCACGGTGCGGATAGTCGGGAACTGGGCCAGAAGATGCAGCAGCGCAGGCACCGCGACGTTGTAGGGCAGGTTCGCGACGAGCGCGGTGGGCTGCTCTTCGAGATCCGACGGCATCAGATTGAGGACGTCGCTGTTGTAGACCGTCAGCCTGTTGATCTCGCTGTGCGAGTGCTCGGCGACCGTCTTGGGCAGCTGACGCGCCAGAACGGGGTCGATCTCGACGGCCGTCACGTTCGCGCCACGGTCGAGCAACGCCAGTGTCAACGACCCGAGGCCCGGACCCACTTCGAGGACCAGGTCATTGCGATTGACGCCGGACGCCGACACGATGCGACGGACGGTGTTGGCGTCGTGCACGAAGTTCTGCCCGAACGCCTTCCTTGGCCGGAACTCCAGCTCCTTGGCCAGATGCCTTATCTCGGTCCGCCCGAGAAGCCGAATAGTCAGCGCACACCCAACCTTCCACTACACACCGGCCACGCGCCCCAACCTTGGCGCGCCCGAGTTACCTCAGCAATCGCGATCTGCTCTTCCCTCGTAGCAAGATCAGCTCGCTGAGCATACCGCAATCCCCCGTTGCGCTCCCATGTGTTCTGGTCGAATTGGACGCCGCCGTAGAAGCCGTTGCCGGAGTTTATCGCCCAGTTACCTCCGGCTTCACACGTTGACAGGGAATCCCAGGTGGCTCCTTGAGTCACCTGAGGTACCTCGGTGCCGGGCTTCGCGCCGATCCGAACCAGGCCGTCACGGGCGGGATCGACGACGACATTGGCTACTGGTAACCTCCCCGTCTCCACTCCGTTGACGGTGGCGACGGCGTAGGTCACGTCCTGAGTGCCCGCCAGTCCCGGGTCCATGACGACCTGCCGGCTCATGTTCATCGTGACATCGGGGACCTGTACGTTCTCGGGCGCCAGAGGCACCCTCTGGGTCATCCTCGCGACGCGGACGCGGGTGACCTGGATCTGCATTCCGTCGATCACCGGCGAGCCGGCGGCGGGGACGACGGTGTCGCTCTGCTCCAGCGGTACCCCGGCCGCCTCGAGGAAACCGGCCACGTTGACCGCCGCGAGCCGAACCGTGCTGAGCACGCCGGCGTCGTCGATCTGGACGGTTCTCGCGCCCACTACAGGCAGTGACATGCCCCCGAGCGGAACGCGACTGCCGCGGGACGCCGCGGCGGGAGCGGTGTCGGTCATCGACAGCTGCTTGAGCGCCTCCTGGACCGTCGCCGCCGTCGTCCACAACTGACGGCTGTCCCGGCCGTCGACGGAGACCTGCAGCGGACGGCTTCGCCGGAGCACGATCGTCTCGGACTGTTCGACGGTGTCGTTGGCGGCCGGGAAAAGATCGTCGCGTTCACCGACGTCGAAACCGTTCTCCCTGACGACGTCGATGATGTGCGACTTCATGGTCGCCACCGTCACCGACTGACCGTCGACGCTCAGTGTCACGGTTTTGTGCGCACTTACCGCGTAGCTGCCAGCAAATGTCAGCGCGACGAGCAGGGTGGCCACCAAGAGCCGCAAGTGAGGCGAGCGCGCTTCATGGAGCTTGTGCAAGAAATTCAAGAACTCTTTCCCGACTGTCGGATCGACGACGAACGAACATTCCGGGCCGACCACATGTATTACAAAACGGTAACGAAAACCCCTCGTGGCGGCAATTCGCGGTCACCTGCGGAATCCGTAGGTCCGGGTGGCGTTCTCGGAGGTCTCTCGGGCGAGATCGGCGGCGGGTCGACCCACGACCTCGGCCAATGCCCGCACGGTGTACGGCAGGCAGTACGACTCATTCGGTGCCCCGCGGAAGGGATGGGGCGTCAGAAACGGCGCGTCGGTCTCGACCAGGAGTTGCTCCGGCGGGATCAGGGTGGCCGCCTCGCGTAGGTCTCGCGCATTGCGGAAGCTGACGGTGCCGGACAGGCTGAGCAGCCAACCGGCATCGACGCAAGTGCGTGCCATTGCCGGTCCCGACGAGAAGCAGTGAAAGATCACGGTGTCGGGGGCGCCCTCCGCAGCTAAGACGTCGAGCACCGCCGCGTCGGCATCGCGGTTGTGGATCATGAGCGGCTTTCCGGTCCGCTTGGCGAGGTCGATGTGCCACGCGAACGCCTCGCGCTGCTCTGCGGGCTCCGCGCAGCCGTCCAGTTTTCCTGGCCAGTACAGGTCCATGCCGGTCTCCCCGATCGCGACGACGCGATCATCGGCGGCGAGCCGTTCGATCTCGGTGCGGGCGGCGTCGGTGAGCGCATTGGCGCGCGTGGGGTGCAGGGCCACCGCGGCGTAGACGCGTGGATCCCACTCCGCGGCGCGGACGACCCAACCGGCGGATTCGAGATCGTCGGCGATCGTGACGACGGCCGACACCCCGACGGCCTCGGCCCGGTCGAGGATGGCCCGCACGTCGTCGGCGTTGGACGCCCCGCACGCATCGAGGTGAGTGTGCGCGTCGACCAGCGGTGCGAGCGGCTTCGGGGCTGGCGGCGGCTCACGGCGGGAACTCACGCCCACACCCTAAGGTGATTTCCGATGGCTGACTCAACCCCCGGCGCGGGGACGCGCACCCCAGGAACCTCAACCCCCGGCGCGCCGTACTACGTGACCACCGCGATCGACTACCCCAACGGGGAGCCGCACATCGGGCACGCGTACGAGAAGACCGCCACCGACGCGATCGCGCGGTTCAAGCGGCTCGACGGCTTCGACGTCCGTTTCCTCACCGGCACCGACGTGCACGGATTGAAGATGGCACAGACGGCGGAGAAGGAAGGCATTCCGACCGCGGAGCTGGCGCTGCGCAACTCGGACACCTTCCAGGCGATGCAGGAACGGCTCAACGTCTCATTCGACCGGTTCATCCGCACCAGCGACGCCGACCACGTCGACGCCTCGATCGAGATCTGGAATCGGATGAACGCCGCGGGCGACATCTACCTGGACTCGTACTCGGGCTGGTACTCCGTGCGCGACGAACGCTTCTTCGCCGACGACGAGCTCGAGGAGCGCGCCGACGGCATCCGGTACTCCACCGAGACCGGCACACCGGTCACGTGGACCGAGGAGCAGACCTACTTCTTCCGGCTGTCGTCGTACACCGACAGGCTTCTCGCGCACTACGAGGCGCATCCCGATTTCATCGGGCCCGACGTCCGGCGCAACGAGGTGGTCAGCTTCGTCTCCGGCGGACTCCGCGACTTGTCGATCTCACGCACCACGTTCGACTGGGGCGTGCCCGTGCCCGACCATCCCGACCACGTCATGTACGTCTGGGTCGACGCGCTCACCAACTACCTGACCGGCGTCGGCTTTCCCGACACCGGCTCGGAGGCCTTCCGCAAGTACTGGCCCGCCGATCTCCACATGATCGGCAAGGACATCATCCGGTTTCACGCCGTGTACTGGCCGGCGTTTCTGATGTCAGCCGGAATCGAGCTTCCGCGAAGGGTTTTCGCGCACGGGTTCATCAACGTCAAGGGCGAGAAGATGAGCAAGTCGGTCGGCAACGTGGTGGACCCCATCGCGCTTGTCGACGAGTTCGGCGTCGATGCGGTGCGTTATTTCCTGCTCCGCGAGGTGCCGTTCGGCCAGGACGGCAGCTACAGCGAGGAATCGATCATCAGCCGGATCAACACCGATCTGGCCAACGAGTTGGGCAATCTGGCGCAGCGGTCGTTGTCGATGGTGAACAAGAATCTCGGCGGGGTCGTGCCGCAGCCGGGCGACCGCACCGACGAGGACACCGCGCTGCTGGCCCACGCCGACGGGCTCTTGGAGACGGTCCGCGTTCACTTCGAGGTGCCCGCGATGCATCTGGCGCTCGAGGCGATCTGGCTGATGCTCGGCGCTGCCAACCGCTACTTCTCCGCGCAGGAGCCGTGGGTGCTTCGCAAGTCGTCTTCGTCTGAGGACCAGGAGCGGTTCGGCACCGTGCTCTACACGACGCTCGAGGTGGTGCGCATCGCTGCCCTGCTGATCCAACCGGTGATGCCGGAGTCGGCGGCCAAGCTGCTCGACCTGCTCGGACAGACTCCCGACCAGCGGGAGTTCGGCTCGGTGGGCACCCGGCTGGCGCCTGGGATCAACCTGCCCGCACCGACGGGCGTGTTCCCCCGTTACATCGCCCTACCCGGCACCCCCTCAGCCGAGGCGTTCGGCACACCGACAACCACCAAGGAGTGAGCTGCGCCACGTTCGGCGCAGGAGTGTCACACTTCTCCGCACAGAGGTGTCTTGAGGTCAGACCGGCTCACCGGAGCCGCACCACCTCAAAGGAGTTCTCGTGGCCAACAAGACCGACGTCGTCGTCATCGGTGGCGGATACGCGGGCGTGATCGCCGCCAACCACCTTCGCGTCGACGGCGACATCGCCATCACGCTAATCAATCCGAGGCCTGAGTTCGTCGAGCGGATCAGGTTGCACCAGCTCGTCACCGGGTCCGACGACGCCGTGGTCGACTATGCCGAGGTACTCGCGGCCGACGTCCGGCTGCTCGTCGACACCGCCGAGCTCGTCGATGCCGATGCGCGCACGGTCACCCTGGGCTCGGGGGGCAGCGTGGGCTACGACTACCTCGTATACGCCGTGGGCAGCACCGGCGCTGCGCTGAACGTCCCTGGTGCGGCCGAATTCGCCTATCCGATATCGGAGTTGGAGCATGCGCAGCGATTGCGCGCAGCCGTGGCCGGGGTACACCCCGCGGCTCCGGTGGTGGTCGTCGGCGCTGACCCGACCGGAATCGAGACGGCCACCGAACTCGCCGAGGAGGGCCGGGCCGTCGCGCTCGTGTGCGGTGAGGTGCTCGGGCCCTACCTGAGCGAGTCCGGCCGCCGGTCGGTGGCCAAGCAGGTGAAGAAGCTTGGCGTCACCGTTCTAGACGGGCCGGGCGCAAAGGTCGTCGAGGTGCGCAGGGACTGCGTGCTACTGGCCGATGGCCGGGAGCTGCCCAGCGTCGTGACCATCTGGACCGCCGGCTTCGGCGTGCCCGACCTCGCTGCGCGCAGCGGCCTGGCGACCGACGCGATCGGGCGGCTTCTGACCGACGAGACCTTGACGAGCGTCGACAACCCGTACATCGTCGCCGCCGGTGACGCCTCGGCACCGTCGAATTCACCGCTGCGGATGAGCTGCCAGGCGGCACTCCCGCTCGGCGCTCAAGCCGCGAACACCGTGCTGAGCCGCATCGCAGGCACCCCGCCCGAGGTGGTGAACCAGGCGTTCACCGGCCAGTGCATCAGCCTGGGCCGCAAGGCGGCCACCATTCAGCTCGCACACCTCGACGACCGCGTGCTGCCACTCTTCATCGGAGGCCGTGCCGCGGCGACGATCAAGGAGGCCGTCTGCACGGGCACCGTGTCCTTCATGGCGAAGGAGGCGCGAAAGCCGGGTTCGTACTTCTGGCTCAAGGGCGGCAAGCGGGCAGAGCGCCTGTCGGTGGCCGATCAGGTGGCTCCGGTCCGATGACCGCCGCGCCGGGAGACGAGCACGCCGAGCGGTTCACCGGCCTGCGGCCGCTGCTGTTCACGATCGCCTACGAGATCCTGGGCACCGCAACGGAATCCGACGACGTACTCCAGGAGAGTTATCTGCGGTGGGCCGAGGTGGACCTCAGCACAGTCCAGGACACCAAGGCCTATCTCGCGCAGCTCGTCACCCGGCAAGCGCTCAACGCCCTACGCGCCCAGGCCCGCAGGCGCGAGGAGTACGTCGGGCCATGGCTTCCAGAGCCGCTTCTCCTCGACACCGCCGATGCATCGTCGGACGTCGTTCTCGCCGAATCGGTGTCGATGGCGATGATGGTGGTGCTCGAGACGCTCAGCCCCGACGAGCGTGCGGTGTTCGTCCTGCGCGAGGTATTCGGCTTCGGTCACGACGAGATCGCCTCGACGATCGGCAAGTCCACGGCGGCGGTGCGTCAGATTTCGCATCGCGCCCGTGAGCACGTGCAGTCCCGGCGGAAGCGGTTCGAACCCGTGGACCCAAGGCGGTCGCTCGAACTGACGGCACAGTTCTTCGCCACGGCGTCGACGGGTGACATCGACTCGCTCATCACGATGCTGGCGCCCGACGTCGTCTGGACCGCCGACAGCGACGGCAAGGCCAGCGCCGCCCGCAGGCCCGTCGCCGGGGCCGGTCCCGTGGCCCGGCTCATCCTCGGGCTTCTGCGCTTCGCGGGCGACGAGGGCCGCGTGGAACCCGCGTTCTATAACGGCGCGCCCGCGCTGGTGCTGTACCTCGGCCAGAGCCTGGAGGGCATCATCTCGGTCGAGATCACCGACGGTTTGATCACGCACTTCTACGCCATGCGCAACCCCGAGAAGCTGGGCGGCGTCAAGGTCACTCGGGAGATCTCCCGCGGAGCGACGCTTGCGGAGCGACAATCGACCTGAGCGCGTGACAAGCTGGGGCGGTGCGGATCGAGCGGATCGCGTTGGCGCGCAGTGCCCCGGAGGTGCTGCGCGCCGTGGCCGCCGCGACGAGGCGTCTGGAGTTGCCGCCGCCAGGCGCGCTGACCGGCGACTGGTTCTCCTCGCGTGCGGTGATCGCACCGAGCGTCGCCGTCGAACCCGTCGACGTCACGGGCGTTTTCGATGCCGGACCCGGCGCGCGCAGTGCCGCGATCGGCGGCGGGTGGATCGGCTACCTGTCCTATCCCGATGCCGGACGCGACGGCTCGGGCCCACGGATCCCCGAGGCGGCCGGAGGCTGGACGGACGACGTGCTGCGCCAGGACGTCAGCGGAAATTGGTGGTATGAAAGCCTTTCCGGGGCATCGGCACCGGACTGGTTGAAGGACGCGCTGGTCGGCGACGTACCGTCGTCGGCATGCCACGTGGAGTGGGGTGAGGCTGACCGCGCCGGGCACCGTGCAGGCGTGCTGGCCTGTCTCGACGCGATCACCGAAGGCGAGGTGTACCAGGCGTGTGTGTGCACCCAGCTCACCGGGAAGGTGACGGGGTTGCCCATCGACTTCTACGCCGATGCCGTCGCGCGCACCGCACCTGCGCGGGGGGCATTCGTCGCGGGAGCGTGGGGCGCGGTCGCCTCGCTGTCACCGGAATTGTTCCTCAGCCGGGTCGGCGACACGATCACGTCGAGCCCCATCAAGGGCACCCTGCCGCTTGACGAATCGCCGTCGGCGCTGCGCGAATCGGTCAAGGACGTGGCCGAGAACATCATGATCGTAGACCTGGTCCGCAACGATCTCGGCCGCGTCGCCGTCACGGGCTCGGTCACCGTGCCGGAGCTTCTGGTGGTGCGCCGCGCACCGGGTGTGTGGCATCTGGTGTCGACCGTCACGGCACGCGTCGGCCTCGACGTGCCCATGCCGACGATCCTGGATGCGACGTTCCCGCCGGCGTCGGTCACCGGCACGCCGAAGGGCCGGGCCCGCGAGCTGCTCGCGGCGTGGGAGCAGACCCGGCGGGGAATCTATTGCGGTTCGGTCGGTTTGGCGTCACCGGTCGCGGGCACGGAGATGAACGTCGCCATCCGAACCGTCGAGTTCGACGCCGCGGGGCGTGCGGTACTCGGCGTCGGCGGCGGCATCACCGCCGACTCGGATCCCGACGCGGAGTGGCGCGAATGCCTGCACAAGGCGGCGCCGGTCGTGGGTCGGTTACTGCCTGGCACGCACGACCGCGTCGTACAGCTCACGCCGTGACGGCGCACCCGGGTTGTCGGCGATCACCTCGGCGCAGGCGTCCTTCACTCCGGCACCCGCCTCGACCAACTCGTTGACCTCGGCGACCAGCGTCTCCAGGTCGGCACTGGGCTCGGCGCCCGCGACCACGACGGTGATCTCGCCGAGCACGCCGTCGGCGGCCCACGCGGCGAGTTCGGCCAGCGTGCCGCGCTTGACCTCCTCGTGGGTCTTGGTCAGCTCGCGGCAGACCACCGCCAGCCGGTCGGGCCCGAGCCGGGCGGAAGCGTCGTTCAGGCACTCGGCGAGGCGTCTCGGAGACTCGAAGAACACCCACGTACGTCGCTCGCCGGCCAGCGTGGCCAGCCACGTCAACCGCGCGGAGTGCTTGCGCGGCGCGAACCCCTCGAAGCAGAAGCGGTCCGACGCCAGACCGGACACGGCGAGCGCCGTCGTCACGGCCGAGGGTCCCGGCAGGCAACTGACGGTCAGTCCCGCCTTCGCGCACGCGGCGACCAGGCGATAGCCCGGATCGCTGATCAGCGGCATGCCTGCGTCGCTCACCACCAGCACCGTCGCCCCCGACTCGATCTGCTCGACGAGCCACGGCACCCGGGCCGCCTCGTTCTGATCGAAGAAGCTGACGACCTTCCCCGCCGGGGTGACGTCCAGGGCCTGCGCCAGCGCACGGACGCGCCGGGTGTCCTCAGCGGCGACCACGTCCGCACTGCCCAGCGCCTCGACCAGCCGCGCAGAAGCGTCGCCTGCCTGGCCCAACGGAGTTGCAGCCAACAGCAGTCGCCCGGGTGTCACACCGAACAGAATACGATCGCCCGTGTGACCGCCCCGCCCATCGAGCCCGACGTGGCAGCCGAGAGAGAGCGCTCGGTCCCGGTGATCAGCCCAGGCCCGCTGGTGCCCATCGGCGACTTCGGGCCCGTCGACCGGATGCAGGGCTGGGCGATGACGTCGGTGATCATGGCGCTGGCGTCCATCACGCGGTTTCTGAACCTCGGGTCGCCCACCGATGCGGGCACGCCGATCTTCGACGAGAAGCACTATGTGCCGCAGGCCTGGCAGATGCTGGGCAACCACGGCATCGAGGACAACCCCGGCTACGGCCTGGTGGTTCATCCGCCGGTAGGCAAGCAACTGCTCGCGATCGGCGAGGCCCTGTTCGGCTACAACGGGCTGGGCTGGCGCTTCTCGGGCGCGGTGTGTGGCGTCGTCCTGGTGGTGTTGGTGGCACGGATCGTCCGTCGGATCGCCAGGTCGACGCTGATCGGCGGCATCGCGGGTCTGCTGATCATTGCCGACGGCGTCAGCTTCGTCTCCGCGCGCACCGCCCTGCTGGAC
This sequence comes from Mycobacterium sp., assembly GCF_032162605.1. Lineage (GTDB taxonomy): Bacteria > Actinomycetota > Actinomycetes > Mycobacteriales > Mycobacteriaceae > Mycobacterium. The sequence continues at coordinate 14,207 of NZ_JAVROT010000454.1, forward strand.
ATCTACCTGACGGTGTTCGTGGTGGCGGCGTTCGGGGCGCTGATCGTCGACCGCGACCAGGTGCGCGAGCGGATGCACGACGCCTTGCTCGACGGCCGCATCGGCGCTACGCCGTGGGGGCCACGCCTCGGCGTGCGGTGGTGGCGCTTCGCTGCGGGCGTGCTGCTCGGCCTGTCCGTGGCGACGAAGTGGTCCGGCCTGTACTTCGTCCTGTTCTTCGGCGTGATGACCCTGGCGTTCGACGTGACCGCGCGACGGCAGTATCGCGTGCCCAGACCGTGGCTGGGCACGCTGCGCCGCGACGTCGTCCCTGCGGTGTGGGCGTTCGGCCTGATCCCGCTCGGCGTGTATCTCGCGTCATATGGGCCGTGGTTCGCCTCGGAGACCGGGGTCGACCGGCACGAGGAAGGTGACTCCTTCGCCGGCGGCGGCTTGATGCCGGACGCCATCCGCTCGCTGTGGCACTTCACCTACGGCGCGTTCAAGTT
>NZ_JAVROT010000455.1:0-6163 GCF_032162605.1 Mycobacterium sp.
GACGTCGGTGCGGTTCGGCAGGGCCCGCAGGTCGCGGACATCGGCCTCGATCTTGGTGTCGGGGAAGCGGCGCCGCAGGACGTGCATGGCGGGCGGTGCGTTCTCGACGAGCAATTGCGCGTGATGCCCGCTTGCGGCCATGCCGAGCTCGAGCCCGCCGATGCCCGCGAACAGACCGGCCACCTTGAGCTTGGACCGCTTCACCGCAACCACTCCAGCGCCACGGCGTAACTCAACCGGGACGGCACCGCGTTGCCGATCATCCGGGCCATCGCGGTGCGGTGCTTCACGCCGTCGAAGGAGAACCAGTCCGGAATGTATTGCAGCCGTGCGGCTTCGTGCGCAGTGATGGTGCGGCGTTCGCTCGGATGTACGTAACGACCCATGCACATGCTGTAGAAGCCGGTGGTGATGGTCTGCGACGAGCGGTCCCACGCCAGCCGCCCGTAGATCGCCTTGTAGCTGTGACCACCATCGGCGTGGCAGGCCGGGCGCTGGCTGTCCGGCAGGTCGAAGTCGCCGTTCTCGAAGAGGTAGTCGATGCGCTTACGCGTCATTGGCGCCGAACGGGCCACGGCGTCGACCAGGCTGACCCGCCGGGACTCGGGCATCAGCGCGAGGTCCTGGAAGGCCCACGCCACGTCCCGCGGTTCGCGCCGGTGTCGAGCGACGACCTCGGCCGGCGTGGTCGTGTGCGTCATGCTGGCCATGAGGACCAGCCGACGACGACGCTGCGGGACGCCAAGGTCGCTGAGGTTGATCACCCCGACGGACACGTGATAGCCGAGCTCCCCGAGCGCATCGGCGGTGCGCTGCACCACGGCGCGCTTGTCGTTCAGCGCCCCCGGCACGTTCTCGATCAGGATGTGTTGAGGTTCAAGCACTTCCGCGGCGCGCACCATCGAGCCGTATAGCTCGTTCTTGTCATCGGAGTGCCGGGTGCGGTTGTTGAAGTCGCTGTGGCCCTGGCAGGGCGGCCCGCCGACCAGAACGTCGACGTCGGCGTGTTGCTTGGCCAGCAGCCGCTCGGCCGAGGTCAGCCGGGAACCCACCCGTCCCGGCAGCACCTTGGTGACGTCCTGGCTCACGGTGGTGGCGGTGGGGAAGTTCGCGGCGTAGGTGGCCGCCGCGACCGCGTCGACGTCGACCGCGAGCACCGGTTCGAACGACCGATTGAGGGCGCGGGCGGCCTCGGCCAAGCCGATCGAGAGGCCCCCGCAACCCGAGAACAGATCAACGACCCGCAACGACGACCGCGATGCGCCGCATGGGGGCGGGACCCTGCTCTGCAACCAGGCGCGTTCCGCCTCGTCGGCTGACGTGGGCCGCGCATCGCGGCCGGTGTAGCCGGCCAACGCGCTGGCCGTCTTGCGACCGTCACGACGGGTGATGACACGCTCGTAGGTTCCGTTGCGCGTGCGGAAGTGTTCGAACCCGGCGTCGACACTGGGCCGTCGTCGGGCAGTGCTCTGTTGTGTTTCGGTCATCAACGTGGTGCGACCTGCGAAGAGTCGTCTGTTCGGCGGCCGCGGCGGATCACGTGAGCAATGGTATTCAGCGGCTCCGACAAGATCGGGCAGGCGAAGCGGCGCGCCGTCGGTCAATAGGCTGGACCCATGGCCGACTCCTGGGCGTCATCACCGGAGGCGCGGGCGCGCATGCAGTCCAACAAGAGCCGCGACACCAAGCCGGAGCTGGCACTGCGGTCGGCGATCCACGCGCTGGGACTCCGCTACCGCGTCTCGGCGAAACCGCTGGCCGAGCTCCGACGGACGGCCGATCTGGTGTTTCCGAGGGCCAAGGTCGCGGTGTTCCTCGACGGTTGCTTCTGGCACGGCTGCCCGGAACACCACACCGTGGCTACGGCGAATGCGAAGTTCTGGGCCGAGAAGGTCGAGGGCAACCGCTCGCGGGACCGCGACACCGACGGGCGCCTGGCCGACGCCGGGTGGGTCAGCGTCCGGATCTGGGAGCACGAAGACCCGCAGGCGGCGGCCCGGCGCGTCGAACAGGTCGTCCGCGCCAGGGGCGTCACAGGTCGTTGACGTCGACCAGCCCGTCCTGGATGGCTCGGGCCACCAGTGCGGCCTTGGTCGACGCGGGTCGACCCACTGCGGCGTACTTGTCCCGGATCCGCTGCAGATGGGTACGGACGGTGGTGGCCGAGATCTCCAGCTGCCGCGCCACGTCGTCCTTGTTGTCGCAGAGGATCCACGCCAGCAGAACTTCCGTCTCGCGGGGTGCGAGCTCCGGGCGCGGCCGGACCGGATTCGGCATTTCCTGCACAAGGGTGACCGTCATGAAGGTCTATCGCCGAGACCCACGGCAACGTTTCCTCCCCGCGTTGCGTGGGAAATCATCAGAAACCATCATCCGTTCGGATGACGCCGAACGACGCCGAAGTCGTCCAGATAATTGACGTGCCCGTAGCGATTTTCGGCAACATCTCGGTCGCGAAACTGGGAACGCCCTCGTCACGCGTGAGTTGGCCGCGAAACGCCGTGTCCACGGAATACGACACCGTGCCGCTTCGGTTGTGCAGGGTGGGTTTTGGGTTGGATGATGGCCCAGGGTCGTATTCATTGGCATCAGTTGCGCAGAGGTAGATCATGATTGATTTGAAGACCATCGCAGGCGGCATCGCCGTCGCAGGAACACTGGGGCTCGCGGCCCTGGGAATCGGCTCGGGTGTGGCGAACGCCGCACCGTCGCAGACGGCACCGGAGACCACCTGGGCCCAGGACGGCGGGGGCCACGGACACGGCGGCGGAGGCGACTGGCACGGCGACGGCGACGGCTGGCGCGGACCGAGATGGGCTCCGCCCCCTCCCTACTACGGGTACGGCGGCTACGGCGGGCCCTGTGTGACCGGGCCGCTCGGGTTCGTACAAGTCTGCGCGTAGCGACGATCTGAAAGACGTCCAGGGCGCCGAAGGGCTCGTCCGTGCGGACACTGATCGACGATCTCGACCCGTTGGTGCGGGCGGCTGCGCTGGCGGCCATGGGCTCGGTCGAGTGGGGTGACGAGGACGGCCAGACCGTCGAACGTGCACTGGACGCGTCGGCCTGGCAGATCAGAAAGGGTGCCGCCCGCGCGCTGGCCGGGGCGCCTTCGCCGTCGGCCGCGGTGCCGCCGCTCTCGCGTGCGCTGGCCGATCCGCACCTCGACGTGCGCAAGGCTGCGGTGCTGAGTCTGACCAGGTGGGCGGCCTCGGAGGCGACGGCGCGCGACGCGCTGGCCGGTGCGCTCGAGGACGGCGACGCGGACGTGCGGGCGTACGCCAGGCAGGCGCTGGCAGCCAGCGTCGTGTGAGCCAGCTCACAATCAGCGTACAATGGGTCGTCTCTCCACGGAAGGGAGATGCACATGAAGAGCGCGCATCGCGATCCCGTCGATCACTCCCGTACGACCCAACCCCATGCCGGTGAATCCTTCATCGACACGCTCTGGCTGCCCGGTCTCGTTCTCATCATGCTCGGCACCGTGACGATCGCCGGCTTCATCGCGGCCACCGCCTATGGCCATCCGGAGGTCCAGCTGCCGCTCGGGTTCATCGCGGGCGCACTGGTGACGGCCGGGGCCATCCTCATCGCACTGGAACACCACCGCGTCAAGCGCGTCGAGGCGCGCTGGCTGACCGAACATCCGGACGGCCACCCGCACCTGCACGTCTAGTCACGCCCGTCCCAGGAGTTACTGCCCGACGGATGGGGTAGCCGTCCCACCTATGAGCGACTTTGGCTCGGTGGCGCTGAAGTCGCTCATAGGCGGGCACATGGAGAGATGCACCGCGGAGAGACTGGTGTGACGGGAGTGGCCGGGCGCTACTGCAGCGAGTCGAGAATCGCCTTCGTCGGCGTATCCACGACGTCCCCGAACTCCGGGTGCTTCTTCACGTACGCGACCACCGTCGGGCACACCGGCACGATGCGTAGTCCCTCGTCCCGCGTCGCCGCCAACGCCTCGGCGATCACGATGGTGGCCAGCCCACGTCCGCCGAACGCGTCGTCGACCTCGGTGTGGTAGAAAACCCGCTTGCCGTCACGGTGGGCAAAGGCCGTGAGGCCCACGGTCTTTCCGTCGACGGCGACGGTGAACCGGCCGTCCTCCTTGGTGACGGTGACGGGCTCGCCGGTCTTGTCGCTCAGGGTCACGGTATTCCTTCCGCTGCGTACGATCGGTCCGACAGTACCCCCGAGGCGAAGGCGCGTGATGGACACCGAGCACCTGCACATCGACAAGCAATCGCCCGAGGCCTACAAGTCGTTGGCTGGGGTCTCCACCGCCGTCATGGCAACGGCCAAGGAGGCGGGCCTGTCCCGCGAGCTCGTCGAGCTGGTCAACGTCCGGGTATCGCAGATCAACGGCTGCCCGTCGTGCCTGGAGGTCCACCATCGCCGGGCCGTCACGGCGGGCGTCACCGACAAGCAGCTCGCCACGCTGTCGGTCTGGCGCGACACCGCACTGTTCGGCGAACGTGAGCAGGCCGCGCTGCGGCTCGCCGAGATCACCACGACGCTACCAGAGCACGACACCGCCGAACGCGAATACGCCCGCGCGCGAAAGGTTCTCACCGACGACGAGCTGTCCGCCGTGATCTGGGTGGCGACCGCCATCAACGCGTTCAACCGGGTGTCCATCCTAAGTCGACACCCCGTCAAACCCTAGCCCCGCAGTCGCAGCGCCAAGCCCGTCGCCCGCACCGCACGCCTCTCGATCGCCGACCGCACCTCCTCGGCCGAGCCCACCACCCGAACCTTCGACTTGGCCCGGGTCACCGCCGTGTAGAACAGCTCTCGGGTCAACAGTCGCGAGTCCGCCGGTGGCATCAGCACCGTCACCTCGGCGGCTTGCGAACCCTGACTCTTGTGGATCGTCATCGCGTACATCGTCTCGAGGTCCGGCAGCCGACTGGTCGCGAACACCCGCGGCTCGCCCGCACTGGCGATCGCGGCCCGCAGTCCGTCCCCACTGGCCACCGTCACGCCGGTATCGCCGTTGTACAAGCGCAGCCCGTAGTCGTTGGCGGTCACCAGCACCGGCCGCCCCGCATACCAGTCCGACCAGATCGGCTCGCCGGTCGCCTCGGTGAGCCATCGCTCGACCTGGTGGTTCCAGTGCTGCACACCGTATGGGCCGCGCCGGTGCGCGCACAGCAGTCGTTGCTCGTCGAGCGTCGCCAACGCTGCCCGGGCGTCACCGAGGACAGCGGCCTGTCGCAGGGCAAGCGCATGCGGCAGAAGCACTTTGCGCAACGGAATCGCCGGGTCCTCGTCGTCGATCCACTCGATGTGATCGCCACCCGACTGCAGAACCTCGAGTGCCGCGTCGGCGTCGCCGGTGCGGATCGCCGATGCCAGCGCGCCGATCGACTCGCCGAATCGATGCGGCGTCTGCAGGACCACCACCGGTGAACCCTTGCCTGCCCCGAGACCGTCGACCAGATCGGCCAGCACCGCGCCGGCATCGACCGAGGCCAACTGATCCGGATCACCCACCAGCAGCAGCCGGGATTGTGGGCGCACCGCCTCGAGCAACCGGGCCATCATGGTCAACGACACCATCGACGTCTCGTCGACTACGACGACGTCATGGGGCAGTCGGTTGCCACGGTGGTGGCGGAACCGCGACGAGTTGTCCGGACGGCTCCCCAGCAGGCGATGCATCGTGGTGGCCTGCAGTCCCGAAAGCCGCCGCTGATCGACGAGTTCGAGCTTGTCGATCTCCAGCTGCACGGCCTCCTGCAGTCGGGCCGCCGCCTTTCCGGTCGGCGCCGCCAGCGCGATGCGTAGCCGCGACCCCGACCCTGCCTGCCCCGCGAAAAGCGCCAGCAGACGCGCGACGGTGGTGGTCTTGCCGGTGCCGGGCCCGCCGGTGAGCACGGTCACCCGTTGCGACAGAGCGATTTCGGCAGCACCGCGCTGCTCCTCGTAGCCCGTCGGGAAGAGGCGTTCGATGTCCGCCTTCGAGTCGACTGTGTCGACGGTGCTGCGCGACACCATTGCCCGAAGGTCGTCGGCGACCTGCTGCTCCTCCCGCCAATACCTGTCGAGGTAGAGCAGGTGCTCCTGGCGACGCAACACGTGCGGGGGCTCGAGCAGCGGGCTGGCCCACACCGCCGCCAGCCAGCCGTCGATCGCGGGCCAGGGTAGGTCGGCCTCG
>NZ_JAVROT010000456.1:0-16022 GCF_032162605.1 Mycobacterium sp.
CCTTGCAGGACGAGTGCCTCATTCACCTGCGCGCGGGCGAGCCGTGCGTGCGATGCGGGAACACCACGATGGTCGCCGCCGGCCGCGGGACCTACGTGTGCGAGACATGCCAGCCGCGCGCGGCGGCGTGCTCAGCCCGTCGCCGCTGGCCGGTAGGGGCGGAAGAACGCGCGCAGCTCCTCCGCGTAGAGCTCGGGCTCCTCGAACGGCGCGAAGTGCCCGCCGCGGGCGGGTTCGGTCACGCGCACGGCGTTGGCCACTCGATCGAGCCATGCCCGCGGTGGACGGGCGATTTCACCGGGAAAGATCGTGAAGCCGGAGGGAACTTCGACCCGGCGGGCGTGCTGTGCGGGTGAGACCGCGCCGTTCGCGTGGTACATGCGCATCGAAGAGCCGATCGTCCCCGTCAGCCAATAAAGCGTGACGTTGGTGAGGATTTCGTCCTTGGTGAAGCGCCGCTCGACGTCGCCGTCGCAGTCACTCCACGCTCGGAGCTTCTCGACGATCCACGCCGCCAGCCCGACCGGCGAGTCGGCGAGCCCGAACGCCGCGGTCTGCGGTTTGGTTCGGTGCATGGCGGCGTAGGCACCCTCGGCGGCGCCCCACGACCTTGCGGCTTCGAGCCACGCCCGCTCCTCTGGCGCAAGATCGGCCGGGTCGCCGTCGAAGACGGGCAGGCCCGCGTCGGTGCGGTGTACGGCCACCACCCGGTCGGCGTGGTCGAGCCCCAGGTAGCGGCTCACGTTGCTGCCGATGTCCCCGCCCGCCGCGCCGAACCGGGCATAACCGAGAACGCCCATGAGCTGGGCCCACAGACCGGCGACCGCGATCGCGTCGAGGGGTGGCCCGGTGGGTCGGTCGGAGTAGCCGTAGCCAGGCATGTCGGGCACCACCACGTCGAAGGCGTCCGCGGGGTCGGCGCCGTGCGCGCCGGGGTCGGTGAGGAGCGGAATGACCTTCGAGTAGCGCCAGAACGAGTCTGGCCAGCCGTGACTGAGAACCAGTGGCAGCATCGGCCCGACCGACGTGGCGGCCCGGGCATGGACGAAGTGGATTCCGAGGCCGCCCAGGGAAACCCGGAAGCGGGGCAGCCGCGCGAGTGCCGCCTCCTGCGCGGGCCAGTCGAACCCGTCGGCCCAGTATGCGACCAATTCGTGGAGGTACGCGAGGTCGGTCCCGAGCGACCACCCGGCGTCCTCGGGTGCGTCCGGCCAACGCGTCGCGCGCAGGCGCGCGCGAAGGTCCTCCAACGCCGCGGGGTCGGTCCGCGGAGTGAACGGCTCGGGGCTGGGCGGAACGTCAGGCACGGGAGAACCCTACGCGCCACCCTCGTCGCGCCGGTCCCGATGACCGTCGAAGAGACGTCGATCCGCTGAAAGCTCTTGGCACGCTGATCCTTTGCCTGACCAATGTAGATCCGTCGATCACCGCCGATCAGTGCCACGTCGTCGGCGACTCTTACGAGGAGTTGACGCCAGTCCCATTTCGCCAAAGCTTCACCTTTGGATCGGGGCGTTTCGGGGAACCCCATGTCGCATGGCATCGGAAGCGGAGTACGACCTGGTGGTGATCGGCTCGGGCCCGGGCGGGCAGAAGGCGGCGGTCGCGGCATCCAAACTGGGCAAGAAGGTCGCGGTGATCGAACGCGGCTGGATGCTCGGCGGGGTGTGCGTCAACACCGGCACGATTCCGTCCAAGACGCTGCGCGAGGCCGTCGTCTACCTCACGGGAATGAATCAACGTGAGCTCTACGGCGCCAGTTACCGCGTCAAGGACAGGATCACGACCGAGGATCTGCACGTCCGAACCGCCCACGTCATCACCAAGGAAGTCGACGTGGTGCGCTCCCAGTTGATGCGCAACAAGATCGATCTCTTCACCGGGCACGGTCGGTTCGTCGATCCGCACACCGTCGTCGTCGAGAACGACGACGACGCCGAGCACACCACCGTCAGCGGCGATCACATCGTCATCGCCACCGGCACCAAGCCCGCGCGTCCCGACGGCATCGAGTTCGACGACGAACGCGTGCTGGACTCCGACGGCATCCTCGGTCTGAAGAAGGTCCCTTCATCGATGGTCGTGGTCGGAGCGGGAGTGATCGGCATCGAGTACGCGTCGATCTTCGCTGCCCTCGGCACGAAGGTGACCGTGGTGGAGAAGCGAGAGTCCATGCTCGACTTCTGTGACGCCGAGATCGTCGAGGCGCTCCGGTTTCACCTCAGGGAGTCGGCGGTCACGTTCCGGTTCGGCGAGGAAGTCACCGGCGTGGAGATCGGCTCGACGACAACGCTGACCACGCTGGCAAGCGGCAAGCGCGTCGCCGCCGACACGGTCATGTATTCGGCTGGGCGGCAAGGGCTTACAGCGGGCCTGGACCTCGATTCGGCGGGCCTGGAAACGGATCGTCGCGGCCGTCTCGTGGTCGACCAGCAGTTCCGCACGAGTGTCGAGCACATCTTCGCGGTGGGTGACGTCATCGGCTTTCCTGCGTTGGCGGCGACGTCGATGGACCAGGGGCGACTGGCCGCCTATCACGCCTTCGGAGAACCGGCGAACGACATGACCGCTCTGCAGCCCATCGGCATCTACACGATCCCCGAGGTCTCCTACGTAGGCGCCACCGAAGCCGAACTCACCAAGGACGCCGTGCCCTACGAGTTCGGCGTGTCCCGGTACCGCGAACTGGCGCGCGGCCAGATCGCAGGCGATTCCCACGGCATGCTCAAACTGCTGGTGTCCACCGACGACCGCAAGCTGCTCGGCGTGCACATCTTCGGCAGCAATGCCACCGAGCTGGTGCACATCGGCCAGGCCGTCATGGGCTGCGGGGGCACGGTCGACTACCTCGTCGACGCGGTGTTCAACTATCCGACGTTCTCGGAGGCCTACAAGACCGCCGCTCTCGACGTGACGAACAAGCTGCGGGAAGTGAACGAGTTCCAGCCCTGACGGGCACAAATTTACCGGAGCTCCGGCGCCACGACGGGGATCTCCCGGTCGCCGGCCTCGGCGCGGAGGCCCGCGAAGCCCGGCCAGGCTGGCTCGGGCATTGGGGCTGGGTGCGTACACGACGGTCATGTCGGTTGCGGACGTAGTACTTGAAGACCGCCAAACGGGTCGGGTCAGCCTTGATCTGCGTGCCGGGCGGCTCGGAGACGAACGGGGACATCGGAACTCACTCCTGCCCACTGGGTTTCGGCGTGGACGATTCGGCCGGGATTCGCAGGTGCTTGCGTGTCGCAAGTTCTTCCTCGTCGACGAGGGTGAGCATGGGTTGGCCAGGGACGCAGAGCATCGTGACGACGAAACGGCTAGGGATGTCATCGCGGTTGTTGCCATCCGAGTAGTGAATGACGTCGCCGCCGGGTTCCCAGAACGCTTCGCCGGCATGAATGACGCGCGGCGGCTGCCCTTCGAGTTCGAAGAGCATTTCGCCTTCCAGCATGTAGCCGAACGCCGGGCCGCTGGGGTGCCGGTGTGGCGGTGCGCCCGCATTGCCCGGCGGGTAATTGATCACAACGGTCATGGCTTCGGCGCCCTCCGGGATGAAAGGCGGCCGCACTTCCTGCACGACGGTGAACGCGTTCTCCCATGCGGCATCGTATGTCTTCGACATCGGTCATTCCTCCTTGGTTGTAGTTCTCAGATGGCGTCAGATTGGCTTCAGATAGCGGTGCCGCCACCGTCGGCGTGCAGTGTTGAGCCCGTGATGAAACTGGACCGTGGTGAGGCCAGAAAGAGCACCGCGTGGGCGATCTCCTCGGGCTCGGCGGTGCGGCCCAATGGGAGTGCACGGCCGAGTTCCTCGTTGGTGTCACCCCATTCGGCCAGGACGCCTTCGGTTCTGGTGGGGCCGGGGGCGACGCTGTTGACCCGAATCCCGCGCGGGCCGAACTCGGCCGCCCAGGTGCGGGTGAGCGATTCCACGGCGGCCTTGGACGCGCTGTAGGCAGACGCGCCGGGAACGCCCTTGGAGGCGACCATCGTGGTGACGTTGACGATGCTGCCACGTCCTCGCTCAAGCATCCCCCGCACCAGTCCGGCGGCCAGGAAGTAGGTGCCGCGGACGTTGGTGTCGAACGTCTTCTCGAACGACTCGAGGTCCTGGTCGACGGTGACTGCCGCCGGGAAGCTGGCAGCGTTGTTGACCAGAATGTCGACGTCGCCGACTTGCCGTACAAGCGATTTCACCGAATCGATGTCCGACAGATCAGCTTGGACGAAGCGCGCGGTCCCGTTGATCGCCGCAGCCGCGGCCTTCCCGCGCGACACGTCTCGACCGGTGAGGATGACCGAGGCGCCTTCATCTGCGAGCAGGTGGGCGCACGCCAGGCCGATGCCTGCGGTTCCACCGGTGATCAACGCCGCCTGGCCGGTCAAGTCCTTCGTATCCATTGCACACATCTCCTTTACGCGACGCGCTGTTCGACCGCGGCGAAGTCGCCTCGGCTGGGGGCCAGGTGAGCCAGTGCGACGCGCAGCCGTTGCCGGCTACGTGACACCCTCGACATCACGGTTCCCACCGGGATGCCGAGAATCTCGGCGGTTTCCGCGTACGTGTATCCCTGCACGTCGGCGTAGTACACCACGGCCCGAAAGCCGTCCGGCAAGGCGTCCATCGCGGCCTTGATACCGTAGTCCGGCAACGCATCCAGTACTTCTGCCTCCGCGGAGCGTTGGGCCGCCGGCAGTCGCGCGGCGCCATCGGCGATGTCCCGCTCGGTGACATCGTCTACCGAAACCTCAGACGGACGCCGCTGCTTGAAGCGGTGTGTGCTCACCCACCGGTTGTAGAGAATCCGGAAGAGCCACGCCCTGAGGTTGCTGCCTTCCTGGAAGGTGTGAAAGCCCGCATATGCGTGCAGCAGTGCGTCCTGCAGCAGATCCTCGGCGTCGGCGTCGTTGTGGGTCAGTCGCCGCGCCCCACGCGAAAGGACGTCGAACAGGGGCTCCGCTTCACGGGCGAAGCGGGCGGCGAGATCTCCGTCCGACCCGGACGTGTTGCGTACGGAAGTCTTCGTTGAAGTCATGTCAATCTCCTTGGTTGCGTTACGCCGAGGTGTTATCGGACCGGCGCGGGCGCGTTGTCGACGAGCCAGTCCGTGAAGCGGGTCGGGAACACCGTCGCCGCGGCGGTACGGGCAACGGCGGTCGCGACGTCATCGGCGGCCATCGGCTGGCCGGGCGCGGACGAAACCCGCACGGTGTCACCGTCGGTCGCCGAATCTGCGATGCGCCCGACGAACTCGTAGAATTGGGTCGCGCGCACGATCGAGAAGGGGATGGCCGACTCCGCTGCGTTGAGCAGGTTGCGCGTGCCGGTGCCGAAGAACTCCAACGCGGGCCCATCCTGGAAGGACGGGGAATTGCGACGTCGACCACGACCTGTGCACCGGTCAGTACCTCGTCCAGACCCTTGCCGGTGAGGGTGTTGACACCCGATGCCGGCGAAGCCGCGACGGCCTCGTGAGCGTGCTCGGTGAGCTTGGCCACCACCTTCGAGCCGATGAACCCGGTGCCGCCGATGACGACTACCTTCACGATGAACCTCCGGTTGCGTTCGTCCTGTGAGAGCCCGTCGTGGGCTGTCGAGATCAGACTCGCGGCTGCGAAGACGAAGAGAACCCTTGGAAGTCCGTGGTCCGTAGTCCGTAGTGACGGACGGAGTTAGTGGTTCAGGGCGCGGTTGCCGCGTTGCCGGCTTCAGCTCGCCCAGGACACGGTGCGCAACTGCCTGCGCGAGGTGATGCCGAACTTGACGAACACCTTCCGCAGGTGCCATTCCACCGTGTGCGTGCTGATGAACAGCTGCGCACCGATCTCAGGATTCGTCAGGCCGTCTGCGGCCAGCCGGGCAATCTGGGTTTCCTGGGCGGTCAACTCGTCGCCGGACCCGACCTTCTGTTTGCGCACCTTCTCACCGGTCGCGGCCAGCTCACGGCGGGCGCGCTCAGCGAAACCTTGCGCGCCCATGGTGGTGAACGTGTCGTATGCGGTGTTGAGTTGCTGGCGGGCATCCAGACGGCGATTCACCCGCCGCAGCCATTCGCCATACGACAACCGGGCGCGCGTCAAGTGCAGCACGATGTTCGCGCGTTCGAGCCGGCCAATGGCCTCCGTGAAGTAGCCTTCGGCGTGCTCGTTGGAAGCGAGAAGTGCTCGCGCGCTTGCCACCGCACCCAGCCCCCAGTCGTTTCCACTGGCGCCCGCCCGCTCCTCGAACCGCGGCAGGGCCGCGGCGGCGGATTCCAGGTCACCGATGTGTGCCGCGGCTTCGATGAACTCGAACAGGCACCAGCTGTGAAACCCTAGGTCCTCGTACACACAGCCGTCACGGGCGGCCGCGAATGCCTCCTCGTACCGACCGAGGCCGTTGTAGAGGACGGCGGTGGCGAATTTGCTCAGGCCAATCAGTCTGCCTTCGCCCCTGGCGGTGCCGTCCGACGCAGCCGCCTCGATCAGGCCCACCGCGTCCGCAGGTACCCCCCGCCAGGCGGCGAGATTCAGCGAGTGATACTTCACCGGCGTGAATCCCATTGACGCGGTGATTGCGTTGGCCTCTTCGATAAGTCTTGCCGCCGTGTTCAATTCGCCCCGGTAGGCATGAACGCCGGCCCGATAGCCGAGCGCTGGTGGAATCACCGCCAGCGCACCGGTGTCACGTGCACACCGCAGCGTGTCGGTGGCGATCTGCTGTAAGACCGCATCGTCCCAGAGTTCGTGCGCGGCGGACTCTTGCGCTATCGGGAACGGCCAAACCACGGATCGGCGGTCGTCGTTTTGCGCGTAGTCGGTCCAGCACTCCAATGCGGAGCGTAGGTGGTCGGAACCGGCGCCGGGGCCATCCAGGATCCGACTCGCCATCCCGCTCAACAGGAAGTCGATCGGACGCCGCAGTTCTGGCACCCGACTGACGGCGACGCGGGCGGCGTTGGCGATCTCCGCGAGTCTGCCGGGTTCCCCGAGCCGACCCGCGTACATCGCAGCGGTGAGCGCCTCGAGGTAGGTCTCTAGTGCCAGGTTGTCGTCGAGGCCGTCGAGTCCCTTGGCGGCCCTGAGCAGTTGCGCTGCGGCTTCACTCGTCGTGAGCGCACCTGTTTCACCACCACGGCTGCGTACGAATTCCATCTGTGCGCGCATCCGGGCGACCTGGGCCTGCTGACGCGCGGACAGCGGTCCCAATTCGGCTATCGCGAGAAGCTGGTAGGCCGCGTCAGGCGCCGCCGCATCCCGCTTCGCCTGCGCGGCGGCAATCGCCCTGGCTCCCCGCAGGGTCGGGTCAGACGTCAGCACTGCCGCGCGTTCCAGGAAGGTGGCTGCGGCGGCCACACCGCCCCTGCTCTGGGCCCGGCCCGCTGAGGTTTCCAACTCGGCGGCCACCGCATTGTCTGGTCCTGCCGCGGCGTTGGCGGCATGCCAGGCCCGACGATCGGGATCGAGGTCGGCGTCAGTCGCCTCCGCCAAGGCGAGGTGCACCGCGCGGCGTTCGGTCAGTTCCGCCGCAAGGTAGGCCGCCGAACGCGCCAACGGATGGTGAAAGCGCATCCGCGGACCGAACTCGATCACTCCGGCGGCCTCTGCCGGCGCAAGTGCGTCGACTGGAATTCCCAGCCGGGCTGCCGCTCGCAGAAATAACGCGGAGTCGCCCACGGGCTCGGCAGCGGCGACAAGCAGTAGCTGTCGGGTCGAGTCAGGCAGGGACTGAATACGGTGCACAAAGCTTTCCTCGATCTGTCCCGCCGAGGGTCGCGCGCCGGAGGTCCAGAACCCACCGGCCAGTTCCGCCGAGGTGACATTTCGGGGCACCTCAAGCAGGGCCAGCGGAATCCCGCGTGTCTCCGCGACGATTCGGTCCCGCACTCTCGGGTCGATCCCGCTCACCATCACTGATTCCAGCAACTCGCGGGCGTCGCCGTCAGACAGGCCTGTGATCACGAGCTCTGGTAGACCGGCCAATATGTCGGGGGCGTCGCGTACTGCGAACACCAGCGCGACCGGCTCGGCCATCAAGCGGCGCGCGACGAAACCGAGGGTCTGCACCGACACCTGGTCGAGCCACTGCGCGTCGTCGATGACACACAGCAGGGGTTGCGCACGAGCAGCTGCAGACATCAGGCTCAATACGGCCAACCCGACCAGGAATCGGTCCGGGGTCGCTCCGACTCCACGCCCGAAAGCCACATTCAGCGCCTCGCGCTGTGGTTCGGGCAGCTCGTCAAGATGCCCGTCCAGCGGCGCACACAGCTGTTGCAGGCCGGCGAAGGCCAGTTCCATATCGGATTCGACGCCTGCCACCTGGGTCGAGCGGAATCCGGACGCCAGCTCCGAGGTGTACCCAAGCAGTGCGGTCTTGCCGACACCCGCTTCTCCGCGCAACACCAGCACCTGGTAGCTACCCGATCGGACGGTCGACATCAGACTTTGAAGGGTCTTGCATTCGGTAGCGCGACCGCGCAGGCTTTGCCGCCGACCCTGGCTCGACATGAAGAACTCCCTAAACGACCCCACGCGATTCTAGCCAGTGGCGCGATGGCCTTCGGTTCGGGAGTTGCCATTTGGGGGTCAGCCGACGTACGTGACCGTCTCGTCGAGCGGGGCCCGGCCCGTGCGCGCGTATTCCACCGCGACGTCCTCGAACCCGATCGACGTACCGGAGAAGACCATCAGCTCGTCCGGGGTGACCGACTTCCGCGACAGTCCTGCGAACCTTCGCCCATGCCATCTGCGGGCAACTGTGCAGCCCTTCGGCAGGGTGCACCGAAGCAGTCCCAGTTCGCAATGGCCGCACGCTGGCGGGCCCCAGGCCATCGCGCTCGATGCCAAGTGCACCGTAGCGCTGTTCGGCGAAGTCGAATCGCCGCGGTCGGTACGGAAAACCCATTGCGGGCGGATACATCTCGTACTCCCGCTCGTCCCACGGGTCAGCGGCCAACACGCTTCCGGCTGCCCTTCCCATCTCGCACCTGCCAAGGGCCCGCCGTGACACAGGCTTCGGAACCACGGGTGAAGGTGTGGCCGAGGATTCTCGTTTTATGAATTGTGGTGGTGCCGAATCGGTTCGATCACGCCCTGGCCGCGCTTTCGAGGATCCAGTCCTCGAAGGCGGTATCGAAGAGGATCACACCATCCCCGGGAAGGAGTGTGCGCTCGTCGATCTCGACCCCCCAGTACCGTGCGGCGGGGTCGGCGATGATCTGGCGACCATCGCCGCGGGCAGTCAGGGCGGTCCGAATCAGATCGGGAAGATGGAATTGCACCGGTCCAGCCACTTCGGTGATGCCGTTGAGCGGGTCACCGACGGCGGCAATGGCGGCCGCAAGAGCAACGTCGCTGGATGCCATCGGCTGGATGAGCGCCGAGGGCAGTCGCACCTCGTCGTCCACGGTCGCGGAATCGGCAATGGTCTTGAGGAACTCGAAGAACTGCGTCGCATGCAGGATGGAGTAGGGAATTCGGCCCGCGCTGATGAGCTTCTCCTGGGCCAGCTTCGCCCGGAAGTATCCGCTCCCAGCGGCCAGCAGATCGGTCCCCACTACGGACAGCGCAATGTGGTGGTCGACACCGGCTTCGGCCTCGGCCGCGAGCAGGTTCGCGGTGGACCTGGTGAAGAACTCCATCGCCGCGGCCTCGCTGAACGATGGCGAGTTCGACACGTCGACGACTACTGCGGCCCCGTTCAGAATGTCGGAGAGGCCGTCGCCGGTGAGCGTGTTCACGCCGGTGGAGGGAGCCGCGGCGACGGCGTCGTGACCGTGATCGGTCAAAACGTGCACCAACTTTGACCCGACCAAGCCGGTTCCCCCAATGACGACGATCCTCATGATGAGCCTTCCCTGCTCGTTCCGACAGCTCCTTGCCCGCCAGAACGGACGGACTGCCGCGGATTCATCCGAACGCCGGAAACTCATCGAAAAACGGTGGAGAACCGACCGACATGCATGCCCTGAAACGACGGACCACGCCCTGGTCTTGTTGCCGATTGGGTCGGGATCGGCCCCGGATTCGCGCAGCCTATTGGAAACGATTATCGTTTCAGGCATGATCCTGACTTCCCGGCACCTCGCCGCGTCGGCTGCCATCGCACTCACCTGGGGCGTGGTTGCCTGTGGCTCCGAGCAACCCGATCAGTCGCAGCCGGCCGCTGGCGGCACCGCAACCGCCGAACCGTGTCCGACCGCCCCAATCGACGTCGTGGTCAGCGTCGATCAGTGGGGCGACATCGTCTCCGAGCTCGGCGGCGCGTGCACGAAGGTCAAGACGGTGCTGGCCAGTTCATCGGTCGATCCGCACGCCTATGAGCCCTCGCCGGCGGATGCCGTGGCGTTCGCAGGCGCCAAACTGATCGTGCTCAACGGCGCTGACTACGACCACTGGGCGGCAGACCTCGCGGCCACGTCGGCGCCGGCCGCACCGGTCGTCGACGCAGCCAAGGTCACCAACACACCGGAGGGCGCCAACCCGCACCTGTGGTACCGCCCGACCGCCGTGAACGCCGTATCCGACGCCGTGGCGGCGGAGTTGAGCAAGCTCGATCCGCAGTCGGCAAGCTATTTCGCTGGACGACGCTCGGCATTCACCACGGCGTTGAATCCGTACACCGGCCTGATCGACGAGATCAAGGCCGGAGCTTCGGGCAAGTCCTACGCGGCCACCGAGAGCGTCTTCGACTATCAGGCGCAGGCACTCGGACTGGTCGACAGGACGCCGAACGGATACCAGCAGGCGGCGGCCAACGAGTCGGAGCCGTCGCCGGCCGACATCGAAGCCTTCCGGAGTGCTCTGGCCGAGCACCAGGTCGACGTGCTGATCTACAACACGCAAACCGAGGGATCGATCCCCGCGCAGATTCGCTCGGCGGCCGAGCAGGCCGGGGTGCCCGTCGTGGAGGTCACCGAGACGATTCCGCCCGGGCAGGACTCCTTCGTGGGCTGGCAGGACGCCCAGCTGAGCGCACTCGCCAAGGCGCTCGGTGTCAACGCCTGATCCGGTGGCGACGCGCCTGGCGCTGGAGTTCGACGACGTCAGCGCGATTCGCGGCGGTCGCCTGATCTGGTCGCAGGCCTCGTTCGACGTGCCCGCAGGCGGCATCGTCGCGGTCATCGGTTCCAACGGCGCAGGCAAGACGACGCTGCTGCAGATGATTCTCGGTCTGCTGCCCGCGGCGTCGGGGCAGCTTCGGGTCTTCGGCCGGCGTCCCGGCGAGGACAACGAACGCATTGGCTACGTTCCTCAGCACTACGCCGCCAGCGCCGGGGGGGCGATTCGCGCGATCGATGCGGTGCTGCTGGGCCTGACCGGCCGGCTCTGGACGTGGGGTCGTGCTACGGCGGCGCAACGCCAACGGGTCGCCGACACGTTGGCGGCGGTGGAAGCGACCGACTTCGCAGGCACGCGGTTGTCGATGCTCTCCGGGGGACAACGTCAAAGGGTGGCGATCGCCGAGGCATTGGTCGGGCGGCCTCACCTGTTGATCCTCGACGAACCATTGGCCTCGCTGGATCTGCGCAGTCAGCGCGAGATGGTCTTGCTGCTCGAGCGCTTGCACCGCGAACTGGCGGTGACCATCCTCGTCGTCGCCCATGACCTGAACCCCCTGCTGCCGATCCTCGACAGCGCGATCTATCTCCTCGACGAACACGCCCACTACGCACCCATCGCCACCGTGGTCGACGATGCGTTGCTCACCCACCTGTACGGCACGCCGGTTCGCGTCGCGCACACCCCTCAGGGCGAGCTCTACATGAGGAGCGTTCTGTGACAGCCCATTTGGTGGCACTGGGCTATCAGCACAACTGGTGGCAGATTCTCACGTCGCCGTTCATGCGCAACGCCGTGATCGGCGGAACCATAGTCGCGCTGGCCGCAGGGCTGATCGGTTACTTCATCGTCGTGCGGCGCACCGCATTCGCGGCGCACGCCCTCGCCCACATCGGACTACCCGGCGCCACCGGCGCGGTCCTCCTGGGGGTTCCACCCGTGCTTGGTCTCGGCGTGTTCTGCGTCGGTGGCGCTCTCGTGATCGGCGCGCTGGGCAAACGTGCTGCCGACCGCGACGTGGTCACCGGAACCATCCTGGCCTTCGCCACCGGTCTTGGCCTGTTCTTCAATTCACTGGCCACCAAGAATTCGAACACGATGACCAACGTCCTGTTCGGCAATCTGCTGGCGATCTCGAAGGACCAACTCCTCACCTTCACGGCTCTCCTCGCGCTGCTGGCGCTGAGCATCGCCGTGATGTACCGCCCACTGCTGTACGCCTCGATCAATGCTCCGGTCGCCGAAGCCAAGGGGTTGCCCGTCCGCACCTTGTCGATCTTCTTCATGGTGTTGCTCGCGCTGGCCGTGACGATGGCGGTCCAAGCGGTTGGCACACTGCTTCTGTTCGCACTGGTGATCACACCGGCCGCGACGGCGATCATGCTCACGCCACGGCCGGTTCTGGCGATGGCGATCTCCACGTTTCTCAGTGTCGCGTCGGTATGGATCGGCCTGGGCGCGTCGGCGATGTTCAACCTGCCACCGAGCTTCCTGGTCGTGACGATCGTCTGCGCCATCTGGCTGGTGGTGTGGCTGGCCGACCGGCGAGGCGCACCCCCAACAGGAACGTAATGCCCGTCAGGCACGCTGTACCTCACGATGTCCCGCCCACTTGCCGCCACTCCCGCCCTGCTCGACGACCCGAGCGACCTGTCCGTCCTGCGGGCCAAGGGCGCCGATGCCGACGAGCTGTTCACCTCCTTCGCCGCATGGGCCGAGGCGAGCGGCACCGTGTTGTACCCGGCACAGGAGGAGGCGCTGATCGAGCTCCTCAGCGGCGCGAACGTCATCCTGGCGACACCGACCGGTTCGGGTAAGTCGCTGGTCGCCACCGGTGCGCTGTACGCGGCGCTGGCGGCGGGGCGCCGCAGCTACTACACCGCGCCGATCAAGGCCCTCGTCAGCGAGAAGTTCTTCGCCCTGTGCGACGTATTCGGCGCGGCCAACGTCGGCATGCTGACCGGCGACGCCTCGGTCAACGCAGGGGCGCCGATCATCGCCTGCACCGCGGAGGTGCTCGCCAATATCGCGCTGCGCGAGGGCGGCCAGTCGGAATCGGCCGCCGATCTTCTCGTCGTGATGGACGAGTTCCACTTCTACGGCGACCCCGACCGCGGCTGGGCCTGGCAGGTGCCCCTCCTGGAATTGCCGAACGCCCAATTCCTCTTGATGTCCGCCACACTCGGTGACGTCACGTTCTTCCGCGAGGACATCACCCGACGCACCGGGAGGCCGACGGTGGTGGTCGCCAACGCCGAGCGCCCGGTTCCGCTGCACTACTACTACGCGACCACGCCGATGCACGAGACGATCCAGGAGCTGCTCGACACGAGGCAGGCGCCGATCTACGTCGTCCACTTCACGCAGGCCTCGGCGTTGGAGCGGGCGCAGGCGCTGATGAGCGTCAACTTCAGCACCAAGGAGGAGAAGGCTGCAATCGCCGCAAATATTGGCCGCTTCCGCTTTTCTACGGCCTTTGGTTCAACGCTGTCGCGACTGGTCCGGCACGGCATCGGTGTTCACCACGCCGGTATGCTGCCCAAGTACCGGCGGCTGGTGGAACAGCTCGCCCAGGCCGGCCTGCTCAAGGTCATCTGCGGCACAGACACCCTCGGCGTCGGCATCAACGTACCGATCCGGACCGTCGTCTTCTCGGCTCTGTCGAAGTACGACGGCGTTCGCACCCGGCTGCTGCAAGCCCGCGAGTTCCACCAGATCGCCGGGCGGGCGGGGCGGGCCGGCTACGACACCGCGGGCACCGTGGTCGTGCAGGCGCCCGACCACGAGGTGGAGAACCTCAAACAATTCGCCAAGGTCGCCGATGATCCGAAGAAGCGCCGAAAGCTGGTGCGCCGCAAGGTGCCCGAGGGAATGGTGCCGTGGAGCGAGTCGACCATGACCCGGCTGGTCGAGGCCACCCCCGAACCGCTGACGAGCAACATGCGGGTGTCGACCTCGATGATCCTCGACGTGGTCGACCGTCCCGGTGACCCGTTCGTCGCGATGCGCCGCTTGCTCACCGACAACCACGAGCCGCGCAAGCGCCAGCTACAGCACATCCGCGAGGCCGTCGGCATCGCCCGCTCGCTGCTGCAGGCCGGTGTCCTGGAGCACCTCGCCGAACCCGAGACCGACGGCAGGCGCTACCGGCTGACCGTCGACCTGCCGCCCGACTTCGCACTCAACCAACCGCTGTCGACGTTCGCGCTCGCCGCGATCGACGTTCTCGACCCGGCGTCGGAAACCTATGCGCTGGACGTCGTTTCGGTGATCGAGGCGACACTCGAAGATCCTCGGCAGATCCTGGCCGCGCAGCTGAACAAGGCCAAGGGCGAGGCCGTCGCCCAGATGAAGGCGGAGGGCATCGAGTACGACCAACGGATGGAACTGCTGGACGACGTCACGTATCCCAAGCCGCTCGTAGATTTGCTGGGCTACGCCTTCGAGACGTACCTGCAGAGCAACCCGTGGGCGGCCGACGGCCGGCTCTCACCGAAGTCGATCGTGCGCGAGATGTGGGAGCGGGCGTTCGGATTCCGGGAGTTCATCAACACCTACGGGCTGGTCCGCTCCGAGGGCGCCGTGCTGCGCTACCTGTCCGACGCCTTCAAGGCGCTGCGCTCGGGAGTGCCCGCCGCCGCGCGGACCGAGGACGTCACCGACATCGTCGAGTGGCTTGGCGAGTTGGTGCGCCAGGTCGACTCGAGCCTGCTCGACGAGTGGGAGCAGCTCACGAACCCGGATCACCCGCTGGACGCGCCCGTGACCATCCCGGCGCGGCCGCGCCCGCTGACGGGCAACGAGCGCGCGTTCACCGCGATGGTCCGCAACGCGCTGTTCCGGCGGGTCGAGCTGTTCGCACGCCGCCGCTCATACGACCTCGGCCTGCTGGACGCGGACTCGGGGTGGACGTCCGAGCGCTGGGCGGAGGTCGTCGGCGCGTACTTCGCCGAGCACGACGAGGTGTACACGGGCGCCGACGCGAGGGGCCCAGCCATGCTGATCATCGACCGGCGGCCCGGCCTCTGGCGGGTGCGACAAGTGTTGGATGACCCTGCCGGCGACCATGATTGGGGCTTCGACGTCGAGGTGGACCTGGAGGCCTCCGACGAGGAGGGGGCGGCGGTGCTGCGCCTGGTCGACGTCGGGCGGCAGGGCTAGCGTTCTCGCGTCACGCCAGGGGGTGCGGACTCCGAGTACCGGCTGCGCGGCGATCATAAGCGAACCGCCCGACACCGGACGGCGAACACCGGCCGCACGGTGTGTACGCGTTTCTAGCGCAACCTTTGCGGACGCCTCCGTGTTACGTGACCTGTCATCGGGATGTTGACGTGGTATTTGTCATGCAGTTCGCCACATTCGAGTCGTACGTCCGTATCAAGCTCGACCGTTCCGTCGTCGATAACGCTCTCAGAGATGCACTCGGGAATGCCGCGACCACTCATTCGACAACGCGAACCTCCATCATGCGACCATCGTCGGGTACCGCGACAACAACACCATTTCGACCAGGTGAGCAGCAACAACGCCGACGTGCTGATCACCGATGCGAGCGAAATTCGTTGGCAGATCAAACAGAACCCCCTACTGTGCGGGTCGAGCATCGATCATCCGTTCACCTTCGAGCAGAAGGCCTATCTGATCCCTCGGACCGATTCGGCCCTTCAGCAATGGGTCAACGAGTGGCGCAACATCGCGCAACACGACGGCACCTACGCGAGCATCGCCCAGAAATGGCTGGGTGATGTCGGTCAGTCCTAGCCGTACCCTCGCCTCGCTAGGCAGACGTTGGAAGCTCGACGACGAGGGTCGTCCCCGAGGCCGGGCTGTTCACCGACATTGTGCCGCCCAGTGCATCCACCCGATCTCGCAGGCCGAAAAGTCCTGACCCCCGGGACAAATCGGCTCCGCCAACGCCATCGTCGGACACCGAGACGCGGATGATTCCATCGGTTTCATCCACCTCGACGACCGCCTGTGAT
>NZ_JAVROT010000457.1:0-3837 GCF_032162605.1 Mycobacterium sp.
CCGTGGTGCCGTGTGCATTCGGTTGGCGATTGCCAGAGCCGCGCAGCTTCTGTGTGTCGGCACGGGTGAACGGGGCATCCGGATCGAAGTCCTTCCCGTCGAACACCCCCGGATAGCCGCCGCCGAAACTCTGCAAGTAGGTCTTCCCAGCTCGGCGTACTGACACATCGGTTCGGGCGGAGATGAAAACCGCTGCGGCGGCTCCGATTCCGTTCAGGCCGGCACCCGTGCTGGCAGCGTCGGCATGTGCGGAGAACTTGCCGCCCGCCCGTGCGGTGCCCAGCGTCTTGACGATGCCGTTCTTCCCGTTCACCGCGTCCGAGTCGACGGGCAGGCCACGGCCGTCGTCGGCCACGCTGACCGAGCCGTCGGCGTGCAAGGTGATGGTGACGGCGGATCCACCGTGGTCGGGATCGGCGACCTCTTCGATCGCGTTATCCACGAGCTCGCGCAGCGCGGTATTGAGCACGTCCAGACCGAGGTTCACCGCCGGCCGCAGGCGTGTGTGCTGGACATCGTCGAGCTCGGTGATGTCGGCGGCGGTGTAGCTCACTGCCCGTCCTTTCCCTCCAGGCCGAGTAGGGGAGGACCGAAACTCACGGACTCCTGCCGGCGATCCACTCGGCAAGCACTGGGGTGCCGCAGGAATGGTAGACGGCCAGTCAGACATCTCTGCGTAGCCGCGGCGACGGGTGAGCAGACTCTCTCAGCGTCGGCCACGTCGGCGAGGCTGAGGCGACGACGTGATTGGTTCTTGAACAGCGGCTCGCGCCGAGATGTCGGACCCGTGCGCCACACACCGTCGCCCCGAAACGCATGGGGTGACAACCCCATGCTCCGTTCGGTACCCAGAAGCCCGCATTCCCGCGCAACGCGGCGCCGTCGGACTCCACTCGCTCCAGGCACGACGGTGGTCTCGAGTACGGATTCACGCATACCTGCGGCACGAGGAGTGGTTTTCACAACGCACCGGTCCGCAAGAACCCGGTTGGGACGCTCTGAGCTGGACTTTTCTAACGAAGATTAACAAGCGTGCACTGATTGTTTAGCAACGTGTTTAGGCAGCCGCACTATTTGAGCCCGCGAACTTGCAGGTCAACAGATTGCGGCGGTGCGATCCGCGCAGGGGCTTAACAAAGTTTTTCGGTTGCATAGCCGTGGCACCGAGCAATAGGCTGCCGCTTCGACTGGCGCCGGCACCAGGGAAAACAATCGATTCGTGGCTCGCAGTAACTGCTCGCGACATGGCGCTACCGCTCGGTGCGGTGGCCCGTGCCCTGGACCTTCCCATCGCCGTGCGACCAACCCGGATGAGGTGGCTCTCCCGTGACCAGCTCGACGTCATAGAGGCGGCCTCGAAGGTGGAGTCAAGTGTTGTCGAGGCCCTGACCCTGAGCGCTTAACGACGGCGTCGCGCTGCAAGCTCGACCCCATCTCACGTCGTCTCGACAGATCATTCCCCTTCGGAGCTCATTCCCGTTCGCGCTTTGCCCGGAATGCCTACGCGAATCCGATGGCCGCTGGCAGTTGACGTGGCGACTCGGATGGTCCTTCGCGTGCGTGGCTCTCGCGACACGCCGAAGTCTTGTCAAAGTAGCCCGGCGATTCCTGTCAATCTTCGCTGCATCTCGACACCATTGTTTGTCGAGATGCAATGAAGATAAGCGAATAGGGTTCCCTCAGACCGAAGGAGAGGGTGGTCCGCCGAGTCTCACTTGACGCCCGCGCCATGGGGCTTGACGAGCCGGGGCACTACGCCGAGCACACCACGGTGTTGATCCAGCGGCGCCATCTTGATGAGAAGTCTGATGCGCTGGCGCAAGGTCGTTCAACGTCACGGCGTATGAGGACCTACACGCCGCGAGCGACCCGCAGGTCAAAGATGCTGTGCTGCTGCGGGACTGCGCGGAACGAGCCACCCGGCGGAATCTGGTCGTCACCGTGACGAAATTGCGACACATGTCCACCGCGTACGGTCGAGCGCCGCTCAGAATCCGACAAAGGTCAAATGTGGCGGTGGAAAATTGGACACGGCGGTGAGACAACTCGCGCTGGACATCCCGTGGGACGAGCTGTGTCAGTACAGTTCAGCGCATCGCGTGAACAGCAAGTTTGAGCAGCTACAGCAGCTGTTTCCGGCTTCTGCCACCACACTCATTGTGCTGATGGCTGCTTGTAGTGCGGGACGAATATCGGAGTGGTCGGTTTGGTCAGCTTGCAACAGCTTGAGTGGGTTAGGACCTCACGGATGCAGGTTCCACTGGCCACAATCCTGGGCCAGGACGTCGCTGACGTCGACTTCGAGCCCGCCAACCACCGGGCCTGGATTCGACGCGGTGCTCACCACGCGCTGGTAGAGAACGGCGGCGGGATAGATCTGGCCGCGCGACCACGAACGCGTCTGCCACGCCCAGACGTGACCGGGCGAGCGTGAACGTCCGATCACTCCGTCGGCAGTGGCCCACTGGCACGCATTGATACCGCCGTAGATGCCGGTGTGCTGCACGCCGATCACCGAGTTGATTCCGCGAAACCATGGCAGCGCAACGGTGTCCCAGGTGTTGCGGTCGATGTCGTCGTCGACGCTGAAGAAGATCGGCGCACTGCGGCCGCCACCTGCGGCGGTATGCAGCTGCCAAGCGGTACGAGCGTCGGCGACGCCTCCGGCGTACCCGCGGGTGAAGTCCGAGGGTGCGGACCCGCCCGGCTTGCCGTACTGGTAGTTGCTGACGATCACCAGCCCAGCGGCGGTCAGTGACTGCGCGTAGGGCAGGGTGATGGGCTTGGCGCCGAAGGACGAGCCGGGCCGCGACGTCGAGACGTAGTTGATGACCCCGGAGTGGCCTGCGGCCCGGATATCCCGGGCCGCAACCTGACGCATGGCGAAGTCGATCAGTGTGGGAGCGGCGGCCGACGCCGCGGGCGCGCCAACACCTGCTGCTGCGGCACCCAGCCCGGCCAGCGCCGACGCAGCGGCGACGTAGCGCAGTGCGTCGCGCCGGGAAATCGGGCGCGATGGCCGCAGGTCGGTGGTCCCCGGCGAGTCCTGCACCTGGCGACGTTAACAATGTGGCTGCTGTTATTTGTGTAGCGTCGGCTGGTGTGTCCGGTTCGCGATCTAGGTGACGCGAAGCCGAAACATTCATTTCCACGGCCACGGCTGTGCCGGGCCCGGGGCGCGGAAGGGCCTCCGAAGTCGGCGTCGGTCACGATGCACGTTGTCCGGCCCGAGAGTGGCTGTGCTGTAACGCGAATCGTAGACAATCGCGGTAGCCGAACACCTGCGGTCCATGCGAAGGTGCTGGTATGACAACTTTCGTCATTGAGCACAGGTGGCCGTCGACCTCGCCGCTGGCGGAGCGACCATTCCACCGGAGCACAGCCTGGCGGCTCCCACACTGCTGCGCTCGCAGGCGCTCGCCCTCGTGTACGAATCGGTGCACCGCGGCGAGATCGAAGAACGGACCGGCCGGAGGGTTCTCGACGATATCCGCGGGCTGCGGATCCGGCTCCTCGGCGACCGATCACTGCAGGACCATGCGTGGCGAATAGCTGCCAGTTTGAACTGGCCGGACACCTACCAGGCCGAGTACATCGCAGTGACCCAGCTACAGGCGGACGCGCTGGCCACCGCCGATAAGAAACTCGCCGCCGCCGCGCGCGCATTCGTCGAAACCGTGTCACCGGTCGACATCTTGCAGCCTTAAGGTGCGGAACACACTCATGCGGGATTGCGCACTCGACACCGGATGCCGAGGCGCCGTCAGCGAATGCATACCGGCTGAGACTGCTGCCACCGCCATTCGGCATCGGGTCGCTGCTGTGCGCTCGACTCGA
>NZ_JAVROT010000458.1:0-3184 GCF_032162605.1 Mycobacterium sp.
GAGGCGGGTTCGCTTGCGGCCCTGATCGTTGCGGCCACCTCCACCAGCCGCCGCCACACCGCCCCCTCCCGTCGCACCGCCGCAAGCTCCGAGGGGCGCGGCTCCGCGGCGCCGCGGTCGAGCAGACCCGCGTCGAAGATCCTCGACAGGGCCTCCAACTGCCCGGCGACGGGCTCGACCGAGTGCGGATCGATCGACGGTGCCCGCTGGGCCAGCCGCAGGACCTGGGCGCCCGTCCAGGCCAGCACCGTCGCGAGGAGTTCGTGCGCGACGCGGTCGCGGTGACGGATGACGAAGGAGGACGGCGGCCAGCCGTATTGCTGCCTGGTCTCGACCCACGCCGTGCCACCGGTCGGCGCATCGGCGACCGTACGGCGGCGTCGCGACTGGGCGGGCAACAGGTCGACCCACTGCTTGGCGGTCCCCGGCAACCGCGCCATCAACGGTACGAGCTCGAGGAACAACATGAAGTCCGCACGCAACTGCGTGTCCTCGGGTCGCCAGTCACGTGGAAGCTCATCGGGGGCAAGCTGATTGAGGACCTTGACCAGTTGGCCGCGCCCGATCCAGGCCCGCAGGACGTGGTCCAGCCCCGCCGCCGGGATCGGAAGCGCGACGTCGACACCGGCCTGCGCCGTCAGGACAATACGTGGCTCATTTCCACGACCCACTCCCACTCGGACTGGCTCAGGGCGTGGTGCTGTTCGACGATCGCGTTGCCCAACGCGGCCAGTTCGTCCTCCATCTCACGCAGCCAGGTCCCGACGTTGACGAGGTAGGCCTCCGCGAGCAGCTCCCGCTCGACGTGCGTGATCGTGGTCAACTGCTCCGCGTCGGTGCCAACGCCCGCCGCGATGTAGTCGGCCATCCGCAGGAACAGCGCGGGCCCCAGGGTGGTCATCGAATTGGTCAGGTGCGCCGTATAGATCGCCACGATCGCGTCGAGCAGCGGCTGGGGGAGGCCGTGGTCCTGCGCGAGCAGCGCCGTGCGGAACTTGTCGGTGTCGGCAGCGGGGATGGGCACCCGCAGGAAGCGACGGCCCAGCGCGTGGCCGAATCGGAACACCCGCTGCGCGTCGAGCGCGTTGTAGGTGCCCAGCAGCCGCCACTCGGTGCCCGCCAGATAGCGCACCGGGCCGCTCCCGCTGCCGGGATTGGTCAGTCGCTCCTCGTTCTCGACCGAACACGTTGCGCCCGTGGACCAGCCGAGCTGCACCTGAGGTGATCCGATGGCGGGCGACACCGTACCTAGCGTCACGTCTTGACCGCTGAGCCACGTCAGGAGCCCGCCGAAGATGCGGTCCATGTCGGCACGGTTGACCTCGTCGACGATGAGCCAGTTCCCGTCGGCGATGGCGCTGAGCACCCGACCTGGCCGGAAGCGCAGTTCGTTGCCGTCGATCGTCTGACCGCCGACCAGGTCGGTGGTCGACCAGTTCTCCTCGGCGGCAGACCATTCCACGCCCTTCGGCCCGACCTGGAAGCCGAACGTCTTCGGATCGGCGACGATGCGGTCGACCACCTGACGCAGCAGCGTGGTCTTGCCGCTGCCGGGTGGGCCCACCAGGATGACCGCGGGCGCCGAGAGGATGGCCAATCGGACCATCCGTTCGATGCGCGGGTCGATCTCGATCGGCACGTTGATGACCGACGGTACCTGGCCGCCACCGTCGGTCTTGGTGACGCCCGAACCGGGCGCGACACCCAGGGCCGGGTGGTGCTCGGCGACGAGCTCGGGGAAGATCGACTGCAGTCGTTCGACGGTGCCGTCACTCATCGAAGATCACCAGTCGGTCGGGTGTCGACTCGCGCAGGAACAGCGCCGCCTTCAGTGACGGCAACCGCCCGCGTTTGCGCATCGCGCTGAGGACGTGTTCGGGCGTGACGTCACCGAGCACGCTGATGACGGCGTACTCCGGACTGGACTTGGCCATCTCGTCGCAGCGGTTGCCGATCTGCCGCTGCTCGGTCACCAGCTTGCCGATGACCGCACCGCCCTTCTGGCCGTCGCCTACGCCCAACTCGACCGCGAACCACTGGTAGAGGGGATCCCACTTGGACGAATCGTTGCGGCTGGCCTCGATGCCATGCATGACGGCGTCGAGGACACCTTCGCGAAGGCGCTGCAGATCATCGGGATCAGGTTCTCCGAAGAGATCCGTCATGCCCCAACGCTTTCCGCGTACGCCTTCAACTCGGCGATGAACCCCGGCGGGAATCGCAGCGTGCCCTTCTCGGTGCGCCGCAGAAACCCGCTTGCCGCCCTGGCGGACAATGGCTTCGGAGGATACTGGAGGAAATCGGCGAGCGACTCGCGTGGTTGCCACTGTGGCCACGGCCCGACGTCAGCGGCGTGCACCACTCCGTCGAGGTCGGACCACGCCGCGCGACGCGGCCATTTGGCGCCGGTCCACGGCCGATCATCCGCGATGTCGTAGCGCCCCGGTTGCGCGAGCCTGCCACCGATCCAGGTGGCCACGGGCACACTGACGGAGTTGCCGACCATGCGCCAGCGTTCGCCACGCCTGGCCACCTCCTCGGCCGGCGCCGTCCAGTCGGCCGGAAAGCCTTGCAGCCGTTCGGTGTCTCGCAGATCCGGCGTCACGTAGGCGCCCGACGGCATCCGGATGGCTGGAGGAGACGCGACGCCGACCGATGACCCGCACTTGATGGGCGGCACGCCGTCGACGGCCCAGCCGAACGCCCGCATGCCCTCAGTCCAGTAGAAACCACAGGCGACGTCGGGGTATTCGCCTGCGGGCGCACGCTTCTCGCAATCGTCGGCCAGCAGCACGTCGCGCGGATCGCCCGAGCGCGACGCCACCAGATACCAGCGGTTGCGCCGTTGGGGCAACCCGAACGCGTTGCTGTCGACGACGCGGTACGCCCAGCGGTACCCCAGCTCCGTCAATGCGGTCGTGATGAGCTTCAGAGCCGCACCCTGCCCCAGCGACATCAGGAACGGAACGTTCTCGAGCACCACCCACGGAACGTCGGACTGCTGCAGCAGCCGCAGGACCTCGCCGATGAGACTGCTTCTGGCGCCGTCGATGCCGACCTTGCGCCCGACGCTGCTGAGATCCTGGCAGGGGAAGCCGGCCGTCACGACGTCGGTGCGGTTCGGCAGGGCCCGCAGGTCGCGGACATCGGCCTCGATCTTGGTGTCGGGGAAGCGGCGCCGCAG
>NZ_JAVROT010000459.1:0-10992 GCF_032162605.1 Mycobacterium sp.
CTCTCACGTCGGGGTGAGCTACCCGTCGACGAACTGGTGACACGCTTCGCCGTCGAGGAATTCGGCGACGCGTGGACCGCCGCGAAGACGGGCGCCGCCGTCAAGGCGGTGGTCGTGATGCCGCGCTGAACGTCGTGATAGCTACAATTCTGCAGCCGCAGGCAAAGGTGCCGCGGCGGATCGGAGCGACACGTGTCGACGAGTTCGAGGCGGCTGGCCGTGCTGGACGCGATGCCAAGAGGTCGCGCCGTCGACGTCCACTCGGCGGACGGCACCAGGATCCATACCGAGGTCTTCGGCCCCGAGGACGGCTATCCGATCGTGCTGACGCACGGCATCACCTGCGCGATCCGGGTGTGGGCCAACCAGATCACCGACCTGGCAGCCGACTACCGCGTCATCGCCTACGACCACCGTGGCCACGGACGCAGTGGGGTTCCGCCGCGCCGTGGCAAGCAGAGCCACTACAGCCTGGACTTCCTGGCGGCAGACCTCGATGCCGTGTTGGACGCCACGCTCGCACCGGGGGAGCGCGCCGTGATCGCCGGCCATTCGATGGGCGGCATTGCGATCACCTCTTGGGCGCAGCGGTACCCGCAGCGGGTTCGGCAGAACGCCGACGCGGTTGCGCTGATCAACACGACGACCGGTGACCTGCTGCGCAACGTCAAATTCCTTCCGGTCCCGCGCCCACTGACGGGTAGCCGTGTCCGGGCCGCGGGATCACTGCTCAAGACCTTCGGCGCGGCGCCGCTGGTGCCCGGCTCGGTCCAGCAGAGCCGCAAGTTCGTCGCCCAGCTCGCGATGGGCCGCGATGCGGACCCTGCGATCGCCGACTTCGTCTTCGACCTGTTCGCCGAGACCCCACCCGCAGGCCGGGGTGGCTGGGCTCGCGTCTTGGTCGATTCGCTTGGGCCGAAGCACATCTCGCTGCGGAACCTGACCGTGCCGACACTTGTCATCGGCAGCCGCTACGACCGCCTGCTGCCCATCGACGCATCCCGCCGGATCGCCGCCGATGCGCCGAACCTGGTGTCCTTCGTCGAGATGGCCTGCGGTCACTGCGCCATCCTGGAACAGCCCGACGAGGTGAATCGGGAGCTGCGCGCCTTGGCCGAGTCGGTGCAGGAGAAGCGGCGGATCAGCTCGTAGGGGTGAGGCTCGAAGGGGTGAGGTAGGCGGCGACCTCGCCCGCCGCGCGTTGCCCCGACCGGACCGCGCCGTCGAGGAAGCCCGTCCACTGATCGGCGGTCTCGGTGCCCGCCCAGAAGATGCCGTGCACCGGTCGTCGTAGCCACTGCCCGTAGGTCGTCCAGGACCCAGGGGGTACCGCCGCGGTCGGACCGCCTGGGGCGAACTGCTCTGCGCTCCAGCGGTGGTCGACGTAGTCGATGGGATGCAGGGCGTCATCGCCGAACAGGGTCGCGAAGCATTCCAGTGCGCGTGCACGCCGCTCACCGGGTTCGAGCGAGTCGAACGTCCGCGCGTCGGCGAACCCGAGCAGGATGCCGGGGCCTTCGTCGGAACTAGAGTCGCCGGGGCTGACGTCGAACGTGATGAACACGGGCCCGTCGTCGGAGAGCGCCTCGCCCGATTGCCCTTCGGCGCGCCAGAACGGCGTCTCGTAGGCGGCGTAGGCCTTGCTGAGATTGCCCTGCGGCCAATGCGCTGCGAGTTCGGCGTACCCGTCGGGCAGTCCTGGCTCGAACGTGATCGACGCGCGGTGTGCGGGTGGGACGGCGATGACGACGGCGCGCGCCTCTTGCCGGCCGGTGGTCGTGTGCACGACCACGCCGTCGGCGACGCGTTCGATGCGTTCGACCACCTGGTCGAGCCGCACCCGGTCGCCGAGGTCCTCGGCCATCCGAAGCGCGATCTGCTGGGTGCCCGCGGGGAAGCGGTCCTGCTGGGCCCCGCCCTCGACGTCGAGCATGGGGCCGATTCCGCCCGCGGCCTTGATGTAGCGCACGGCGTGCAGCATCGACACCTCGTCGGGCTCGCAGCCCCACGTCACCCTGGACATGATCGCCATCAGGTCCCGTGTGCTGGCGCCAGCGTGCACCGACCGCAGCCAGCTCTCCAGTGTCTGCTGGTCCAGCCGGTCGGCGATCGTGGCCGTCCACGGCTCGCTCAACGGGATCTGTCTGCTGAGCCGTTCGAAACGCCACTGGATGCGCGAAACGTCAAGCAGCTCAAGGATGGACAGCTTGGGAATGGTGCTGCGATAGGACCGGACCCGGCCACGCCAGTGGATCAGGTTCTTACCGTGGCCGTAGGTCGGCACGGTGGGGCAGCCGAGCTCTGCCGCGAGCGCGTTGACCTCGGTCTGCGTGGGCCCGACGAACGTGCCGCCGAGGTCCACCGGGATGCCTGCGATGGTGGTCGTGTACGACCGTCCGCCGACGCGGTCACGGCCTTCGAGCACGGTCACGTCGTAGCCAAGCGCGGTCAGACGGCGCGCGGCGGTCAGTCCGGCGAACCCTGCGCCCACGACGACGACGTCGACCATCGTTGTCTGCTCTTCGCGCCAGCGCTCATCGCCGGCCGGGATGGTCACGTGACTAGGCTCTCACGCGTGCAGGTCATGACAGCGTTGTTCGGGCCGATGGATGCGCCCGAGCGGGCGCGGGCGCTGCGCGACGCGGGCGCCACCGGGGTGTTCACCTTCGAGGGACCGCACGACGTGTTCGCGCCGCTGACACTCGCCTCGACCGTCGGCGGGCTCGACCTCATGACCAACGTGGCGATCGCCTTCCCGCGCAATCCGATTCACCTCGCGCATCAGGCGATCGATCACCAACTGCTCGCCGACGGGCGGTTCATCCTGGGCCTCGGCACTCAGATCCGCACCCAGATCGAGAAGCGGTTCGGCGCCGACTTCGACAAACCCGTCGCCCGGATGACCGAGCTGATCGGCGCGATGCGCGCGATCTTCGCCTCGTGGACCACCGGCGAGCGTCTGACCTTCCACGGTGAGTTCTACCGGCACACCCTGATGACCCCGAATTTCACGCCGAAGGACATCCCCCACGGGCCGCCGCCGATCTACGTCGGTGCGCTGGGCCCGCGGCTCACCCGGGCCACCGCCGAGGTCGCCGACGGACTGCTCGTCATGCCGTTCGGCTCGAAGCGCTTCCTGCACGACGTCACCATGGCGAAGGTCGCGGAGGGTCTGACCGCATCGGGCCGCACTCGCGACGAATTCGCGGTGGTCCCCGAGATCATCGTCTCGGTCAGCGACGAGGACCCCACCCACGCGTCCACCCGTCAACTGCTCGCGTTCTACGGGTCGACACCGGCGTACCGCCCGGTGCTCGAGGTGCACGGTTGGGGTGACCTGCAGCCGGAACTCCACGCACTGTCCAAGCAGGGGCGCTGGCAGGAGATGGGCCGGCTCATCGACGACGACGTTCTGCACACCATCGCGGCGTGCGGCACACCCAAGGAGATCGCCGCCCACATCCGCGATCGCGTCGACGGCGTCAGCGATCAGGTGTGCGTCTACCAGCCCGCACCCATGCGGGTGGACTCATTGGCTCAGATCGTCGACGCGCTGCAGGGTTGACGCCCTATCGTGGGTGGTACGGAGCGGGACCAGAGGAGGTTCTCCATGGGCGGCGAGGCAGATCGCAACACGCCGGAGTACTCGGACGTGCTCATCATCGGTGCCGGAATTTCCGGCATCGGGGCGGCGTATCGCATTCACGAGAAGAACCCAGAGCTCAGCTACACGATTCTCGAACGGCGCGAACGCATCGGTGGCACGTGGGACCTGTTTCGGTATCCGGGCATCCGCTCGGACAGCGACATCTTCACGCTGAGCTACGCCTATGAACCGTGGACGCGTCCCGAGAACATGGCCGACGGCCCGGACATCCGCGAGTACCTGACCGACACCGCGAGCAAGCACGGCATCGACGATCACATCCGGTTCGACACCCACGTGAAGTCTGCGGACTGGGACTCGGAAACCGACACCTGGACCGTTCGTACCGAGCAAGGTGGCCCAGACGGTCCAACTGACACGGCCTACCGTGGCAGCTTCCTGTTCTTCGGTACGGGCTACTACAACTACGACGAGCCCTACTCGCCCGACTTCCCCGGACTCGAGGATTTCGCCGGCGACGTGGTGCATCCGCAGTTCTGGCCCGAGTCGCTGGACTATGCCGGTAAGAACGTCGTCGTCATCGGCAGCGGCGCCACGGCGATCAGCATGATTCCGTCGCTGTCCGAGAAGGCGGCGCACGTCACGATGCTGCAGCGCTCGCCCACATACATGTTGTCCATGTCGCGGATCAACCCGGTTCTGCATGCCGTTCGAAGAGTTCTGCCGCGCAGGATGACCCACGCGCTGGCGCGGTTCCTGTTCTCGGCCGTCACCACGCTGAGCTACGCATTCGCCCGCAAGGCGCCCAAGACGTTCACGCGACTGGCTCGAAAGACCGCGATGCGGTACCTACCCGCCGGCTACGACGTGGACACCCACTTCAGGCCCCGCTACAAGCCGTGGGATCAGCGCTTGTGTGTCATCTTGGGCGGCGACCTCTACAACGAGATCAGCGAGGGCCGCGTCGAGGTGGTGACCGATCACGTCGACCACGTCGATGCCACGGGTATCGCGCTGAAGTCCGGCGGTCGTGTCGATGCCGACCTGATCGTCACGGCGACCGGCCTGCAGCTTCAGGCGCTCGGCGGTATTTCCCTGAGCATCGACGGTACCGACATCAAGCCAACCGAACGGTTCGTCTACAAGGAGTACCTGCTCGAGGACGTCCCGAACATGGCATGGTGCATCGGCTACACCAACGCATCCTGGACTCTGCGCGCCGACATGACGGCGCGTGCGGTGGCGAAGTTGTTGGCCTACATGAAGTCTCACGGTTACACGCACGCCTACCCGCATCTGGGGGGCAGGCCGATGCAGGAGAAGCCGACGTTCGACCTGCAGGCTGGCTACATACAGCGTTCACCGAATGCGTTGCCGAAGTCGGGTATTCATCGACCGTGGAACGTCCGCCACAATTACGTGCTCGATCTGATCGATCACCGATTCGACCGCATCGAGGAGTCGATGGTCTTCGGCCGCGTCGCGGCCAGGCAACCCCAGCAGCCCCAGACCGTCTGAGGCGCACCCACCTCTTGGCGCGAGCGTGCGTGTCTGTACGCGACACGCCGCGGGGATGTGGCGCGAGGCGCACGCTCGCCGTTAGTCGGTCAGCGAAATCCTGGCGACTTCGGCCAGCTCGCCAGTATCGCGCGGCTGCTCGAACAGGACTTCGGCACTGCGACCGGTCGCGACGAGGGTCGCGATCGTGTTGCCGAACACCGGACCGCTGAGGTTCCTCCACGTGATGGGCAGCGGCGGCGATCCCTTCCGACGCGCGTAGCGCCGGGTGACGCGGGCCAGCCGCCGCGACCATCCGAGTCTGAATACCGGTTTGACGAACATCGGAACGCAGTTGTGCACCGGTGAGCACACCAGCTGGTGCACCCGGGTCGACGCGGAACCGGGGAGCTCTGCGCGGGCCGCGTAGCTGTGGTGCACGTCGCCGGACAACACCGAGATCGTGGCCGGGCCACCCGACTCGTGGGAAGCCGTGGCCACGATGAGGTCGCTCAGCCGCAGGAAGGATTCCAGGAACGCGGCCCAGTGCTCGAAATCCGCAGCCTGACGCACCTTTTCGGCGAGCCGCCCCCGCCTGCCCGGGCGGGAGGCCGCGATTTCGTTGGCGGACTGCAGGTCACCGATCGCCGGAGGGAGCAGCCACGGCAGGGACGAGCCGAGCAGCAGGTGATCGAGCTGGTCGATGCCGTCGTTGACCTGCTCCTCCAACCAGCTGAACTCGCGGTCGCCCAACATCTTTCGGTCGCCACTATCCAGGATTCGCGCATTTCGCGAGTCGATTATCACCAGCCTGCTGCGCCCCAGATCCCAGCGGTAGCTGAACCGTAGCCCCTTGTCTCCGTCGACCTCACCGTCTGCGCGGTCGGCCAGCTCGGCGAGATGCGGCCAGGAGTCGCCGTCGGCGGCCAACACCTTCTGGTAGTCGGGGTCGCTGATCAGTTCGGCGGGGCTGAGGTTGCCCAGATGTTGATAGACCCAGTACGACGCCAGGCCTGCTCGGATGCGGTCACGCCACCAGGGTTTCTCGTTGACCTCTCTGCGCCACGCCGCCGAGGTGTTCCAGTCGTCCCTGATGTCGTGGTCGTCGAAGATCATCGCGGTCGGCAGCGTGGACAGGATCCAGCGGATCTCCGGGTCGCCCCAGGTATGTCGGTAGAGGCCCTCGTACTCCGTGAAGCTGACGACTTCGTCGGGCGGGCGCTTGCCGACGGTGCGGCGGCCTGCGAGATGTTGGCGTGCCTGCGGCGTCAGCTCGTCGGCGTACACCTGGTCACCGAGCAGCACCAAGGCGTTCGGCCACCCCTCAGTCGGGGTGGTGGTCAGCCTGCCCGCGTAGCAGTCGAGCGCATCGAGCCCGAGCTTCTCGTCGAGCTTCGCGTCACCGGTCTTCGGGTAGCGACAGGACCCGAAGATGACCCGCAGCCGCTCGGCGGTGCCGGGCCCTCGCGTCCTGATGACACTCGGTGGGAACGGGGAGTCCGGATCGGGCCAGACCCGTTGACCATCGACGTGGACTTGGTATTCGGTCGTGGAGTCCGGGGTCAGCCCTTCGACGGGCACCAGGGCGTAGTGGCAGCCCTGCACTTCGAAGGTGACCGCGGAGCAGCCGAGCACCTCGACGGTGGCCGCTTCGATGGTCTGGACCCAAACCATCGCCGTGGTCTCACCCACATGGCGAAGGATGGGACCGAGCAGGAGGGACACCTGCCCAGCCTAGGGCGGTCGTTCGTCTCGGTCCGCCAATCCGTTTGCCGTGCTGTGACGCAGGGCACCCGCAGCGGGCCCTCGATCGCCCAATCCGCACCCCGAACCGGTTGATTCCTGCCAGTGGCCGATCAATCACTGCCATCGGAATTAAAGCGCTTACCTGGTGGTTTAACCCGTCAGACCGGCCGAGAAGAGCTCCTACCGGCCGACAGGGACCACAAGAGAAGCAGTAGAGGAAGAGGGATCATCATGAAGAAATTCGGATTCGCCAGCATCGCCACCATCGCAGCCACCGGTTTCGCCGCCGCCGTGTTCGGCCTGGCCGCTCCCGCGAACGCGGACGTCGACCACCACCAGTGGGTCAGCGACATCCAGCAGCACGCCACCGTCGGCACGGTCACCTCGACCGTCGGCAACGGCCGCTGACCCAGACAGCGAAGAAGGGGCGCCCGCCAAGCGGGTGCCCCTTCTTTCGTTCGGGGCTAGTCGGCGACCGTCAGCCAGTCGGCGAACCCCGATGGGTCGTGGCGACCCAGCGCGCCGTGCTCGAAGAGGCCCCACCCCACGACCGGGGTCCCGTCGGCTGGCGTGCACACCGCGCGCCCGACGTGATCGATGACGCCGAAGCCGGCCCGCCCGATGATCGCCGGGTCGGTCATGTCGTAGGTCAGGCGTTCGGTGAACTTGTCGCCCTTCCACACGCCGTGGGTCCAGTCCGAGTCGCCGCCGTAACCGCCGCCGACGTGAATCGGCACCGGCAGCTTGGATTCCACCTCGAAGTGCACCACGGTCCCGTCGAGCGCGGTCGCGTCGATGCTGGCGCCCTTGGGGATCCGGGTGCCCGAGTTGTAGTGGATCTTGATTCGCGGCCAGCCGAGCTGCTCGACGCGGCCGTCCTTCCAGATCCGCGTGCAGTCGTTCAGCGAACGGAATCCGTTGGGCTCCTCCTGGATGATGATGACGATCGAGAAGTCGTCGAAGGCCATCGGCACGTAGAGCCACCACATGCCCTCGAACGGCGGATCGGCAGGCCGCCCCGCAGGTTCGGCCTCACCGATCGGCCGGATGCCCCAGGACCGGTCACGGGTGCCGATCCAGACCTCGGGGTCGACGGTGATCTGCTCGCCGTCGATGGCGATGTGACCACTCCACGAGCCCAGTTGGGCGAACCGCTGCGCTTCGAGCGTGACCCGGTTGCCCGCACGCAGGGTGTGTGGCTGCTCCTGCACGACGTCGAAGAGCCCGTTCCAGGTTAGGTCGACGGCCATGCCCTCGGTCTCGTCCATGACGATCCGCAACCGGTGCAGGGGCTCTTGCACCTCGACGCGGTAGCCGTTGACGTGTTGGTTGAGCCGGTCCTGGTCGATGGAATCCGACAGGTGCACCGCGGTCTGGGTGTCGCCCCTCCTTACCAGCACGAAGGCGTCCTTGACGCCCAGGTTCGGGTAGTAGCCGATGCCGGTGATCAGGAATACGTCGCCGGTGCGGTCGTGGGCGTTGTAGTAGGACCGGTCGTAGAAGTTGCGGTCCGAGGACCCCGGCCACGCGATGGGCTTCGGGATCTGGTGAACGGGATACTCATCCATCGGTCCGAGCATCAGTCGTCCTTTCCGATCAGCCGTCGCAGCAACGAGGCGTGGTAGAACAGCGACTCGACGTCGTCGGGTTTCTCGATCTCGCCGAACCGAACCCGTCGCGCACTGGTTCGCATGAACACACAGCACCAGATGACGCCGGAGTACACGTAGAACCAGCGGAGGTCACCGAGTGTGGCGCCGGTCAGTCCCTCGTAGGTGCTGCGGACGTCCTCCTCTCG
The DNA here is from genome assembly GCF_032162605.1 of Mycobacterium sp. GTDB lineage: Bacteria > Actinomycetota > Actinomycetes > Mycobacteriales > Mycobacteriaceae > Mycobacterium. The sequence continues at coordinate 8,649 of NZ_JAVROT010000459.1, forward strand.
CATCACGTCGGGCAGCCCGGCCAACCCGGCCAAACCGGCGAGTTCCTGGAAGACCATGTGCGAGAAGATGATCCACGCCACGTCGAGTTCGCGCGGCCCCACGGTCGCCATCTCCCAGTCCAGCACGGCGACGGGGCGGAAGTCCTCGTAGAGGACGTTGCCGATGCGCGAGTCGCCCCACGCCAGAACGGGCTCGGTTGCTGCGACATCCGAGGGAAAGTTGTCCTCCAGCCACGCCAGCGCACTCTCGACCAGAGTCGACCTGCCGATATCGGGGACGGCGAAGTCGTACCAGTCCTTCAGCCAGCCGAAGTGCCTGTCCAACGGGGTGTCCCCGGGCGGGTCGACCTCGGACAGGAAGGCGAACGTGTCCTCGGCATTGGGGATCGAGTGAAGTTTGGTCAACACCTCGACGGTGGAGTCCTGCAGCTCGCGCTGTCGTTCGACGGGTGCGTCGGCGAACCAGTTTCCGCCGAACGTGTACGGCATGACGTCGGGGGGCACGATGCCGTCGACGTGGTCCATCAGGAAGAACGGGGTGCCGAGTACGTCACCGGAGTTCTCCATCCATCGGACGCGGGGGACCGGCACGTCGGTCAGCTCGCCGACGAGCCGGATGACGTCGAACTGGTGGTCCAACCGGTAGCTGGGGAACACCGGGACGTCCTCGGCGCTCGGGGCGACGCGCGCCACCCACTTCTGTTCATTGGGCTGGCCGTCCTGCTCCCACTTCCCGGTCAGGATGATGGTCTCCGAGGACATTCCGTTGGAGTCGACGCCACTCTCGACGGTCACCTCGGGGGCCGTTCCTCCCGGCATGACGGTGGACAGCCACTGCGACATGACCGAGGGCAGGGTGCTGTTGTCGCGAGAGGTGTGCTGCAGGCGGCTGACGTCTTCGACAGCCGGTTCGTTGGCCACGGTTTACCCTTTCGAGCAATTACGATACGGTGAGTAGCGTTATGAAAGCAGACCGGGGTTCCGATGACAAGACCCCGGGCGCAGGCCGCCCGCGTGACCCACGTATCGACGTTGCCATATTGGAGGCGACGGCGGATCTGCTCGCCCAAATCGGTTATGCGAATCTCACGATGGCCGCTGTCGCCGAACGCGCAGGCACCACGAAGACGGCGCTGTACAGGCGATGGTCGAGCAAGGCCGAACTCGTTCACGAAGCCGCCTTTCCCGTGGCCCCCACCGCGCTGACGACGCCCGAGGGCGACATCGTCGGTGACGTGCGGGCCATGGTCGCTGCCGCCCGCGACGTGTTCACCAGCCCGGTTGTGCGGGCCGCGCTACCCGGACTCATCGCCGACATGGCCGTCGACGCCGAGCTCAACGCCCGCGTGATGGCCCGTTTCGTCGGGCTGTTCGGCGTCGTCAGGGAGCGGCTGGTACACGCCGTCGCCCGTGGTGAGGTCCACGCCGACGTCGACCCCGAGCGCCTCATCGAGATCATCGGTGGCGCAACCCTTCTGCGGCTGCTCCTCGATCCCGGCGGGGAGCTCGACGACGTCTGGGTGGAGCAGACCGCCGCTATCATCAGTCACGGCGTGAGGAGGTAGGGGATCATGTCTGCACCCGTGGTCTCGACACGCAACGGGTTCGCCGGCGCGGACGTCGACGAACTGGGCTTGCGTCGCACCCTCGCCCCGGTATCTCCGCAGGCATTGGTCGCGGCCGCCACGGACGTCGAGGCCACCGCCGTCGACCGCGAGGATCGCTGGGGATACGGCCGCATGGTGCGCGGGTCGATTTTCGGTGGCTTCACCTACCTGTACGAATTCCTCTGGGACGGCACACCGGTCGGCGCCGCGCACACCGTCGAGATTCCTGTCTTGTTCGGCAACCTCGACTCGCCGTACGGCGCCGAGCTCTACGGCACGACGCCTCCGCCGGGCGCCTTGGCACTCTCCCGGAGTATGGGAATGGCCTGGAGGTCGTTCGCCACCAATGGCGATCCGGGCTGGCCGCGGTTCGACTCGAAGAGCCAGCTCACCCGCATGTTCGGCGCGGAGCCGGAGGTCGCGCGCTATCCCGAGCAGGCGTCGCAGGCCATCTGGGCGGGCTACGAGTTCGACCCGTTCCCGCTGCGGACTGAAGATCCTCCCAGCGAAACGCCCGACACGGCAGATAACGTTGAGCCCATGTACGTGCAGCTGACCCTGAACGACGAGGACGGGGTGCCCGAGGTTTACTCCACTCCGCCGTGGACGGACGACGCCGACGGACGGGCCGAGACCGCCCGGGTCGTCGTCGATCCGGTGGGCAGGCCAGACGGTGAACGGTCCGGGGTCCTGCTCACGATGACGATCGGGGAGGCGTTGATCCTCGGTCGGCGAAT
>NZ_JAVROT010000460.1:0-4682 GCF_032162605.1 Mycobacterium sp.
GTCCGGCATGACCAACCGCGACGTCGCAGCCGAACTCTTCGTCAGCCAGAAGACCGTGGAAGCGAATCTCACGCAGAACTACCGAAAGCTCGGCCTCCGATCGCGTGCGCAACTCGCCCGCAAGCTCAGCGAGACTAACATGCACGGTGAATAGCCGGGCTGAGCGTTTACCGGCAGCGGTGAGCGTGCGCATTGGTACGAAACCCTGGGGCGTGTCGCGTACAGGCACGCTCGCTCGCGGCTGGTGTCAGGCGGGTTTGGTGGCAGCGTGCAGGGCGACGATGCCGCCGGTGAGGTTGCGCCAGCGCACGGCCGACCAACCGGCGTCCCCGATCCGACGCGAAAACTCGGCCTGGTCGGGCCAGGACCGGATCGACTCGGCGAGATAGACGTAGGCGTCCGGGTTGCTCGACACCGCACGGGCCACCGACGGCAGCGCGCGCATCAGGTACTCCTTGTAGACGGTGCCGAACAGCGGATTGGTCGGGGTGGAGAACTCACACACCACCAGCCTGCCGCCGGGCCGGGTCACGCGTGCCATCTCGCGTAGGCCCTCGACGTGGTCGACGACGTTGCGGATCCCGAAGCTGATCGTCACCGCGTCGAACGACTCGTCGGCGAACGGCAGCTTCGTCGCGTCAGCGGCGACCTTGGGCACCGCGCGGCCCGCACCGGCCGCCAACATGCCGACCGAGAAGTCCGCGGCCACGCACCACGCACCGGACTGCGCGAGCTCGACGGTCGACACCGCCGTCCCGGCCGCGAGATCGAGCACCGCGTCGCCGGGACCGATCTGCAGCGCCGAGCGCGTCGCCCGGCGCCAGTACCGGTCCTGCCCCAGCGAGAGGACGGTGTTCGTCAAGTCGTAACGGCGCGCGACCCCGTCGAACATCGACGCGACTTCGAGGGGATCCTTCTCCAACGTCGCACGACTCACGGCCTTGACGCTACCTGTGAATGTGCACCCTGCGGGAATGGGTAACCCCCGCCTGCGTTGAATTGCCGCAGGGGTCTCCGCCGAGCAGACGCAAACGTGCCCGGAACGTCGGCGTGTTGGGAACATTTGCGTCTGCTCGGCGGAGACAAAGACGAAAGAGGAGAGACCTGCATGGCTGAGAAGACCTGGTTCATCACCGGAACATCGCGAGGCTTCGGCCGGGAGTGGGCCATCGCCGCCCTGGAACGCGGTGACAAGGTCGCGGCGACGGCGCGTGACACCTCGACGCTGGACGACCTGACCGCGAAGTACGGCAAGGCGCTGCTGCCGATCGAGCTGGACGTCAACGATCACGACGCCGACTTCGCCGCCGTGAAGCAGGCCCACGACCACTTCGGCCGGCTCGACATCGTGGTCAACAACGCCGGCTACGGGCAGTTCGGCTTCATCGAGGAGCTGTCCGAGGCGCAGGCCCGCGCGCAGCTCGAGACCAACCTGTTCGGCGCGCTGTGGGTCACCCAGGCCGCGCTGCCGTACCTGCGCGAACAGCGCAGCGGGCACATCATCCAGGTGTCGTCCATCGGCGGCATCAGCGCCTTCGCGAACGTCGGCATCTACCACGCGTCCAAGTGGGGCCTTGAGGGCTTCTCGCAGGCGCTGGCCAACGAGGTCGAGTCGTTCGGCATCCACGTCACGCTCGTCGAGCCGGGCGGCTTCTCCACCGATTGGGGCGGCTCGTCGTCGAAGAGGGCCGACGAACTCCCGGCCTACGCCGAGGCGCACGCGGCGGCACAGAAGATCCGCGAGCAGCGCACCAGCAAGCAGGGCGACCCGCAGGCCTCCGCCAGGGCGATCCTCAAGGTCGTCGACGCCGAGAAGCCACCGCTGCGGGTGTTCTTCGGCGAGGCGCCGCTGCAGATCGCCAAGACGGACTACGAGAGCCGCCTGGCGACGTGGGAGCAATGGCAGCCCGTCGCCGTCGAGGCTCAGGGCTAGGTCCGAACTAGGTCAGGCGGCCTTGACGCCACGGGTGCCCAGCACCGCCTCGTAGTGCACGACCAGCTGCTGGCACACCGCGGGCCACGTCGTGGCGAGCACGCTGCGACGGGCGGCCAGCGAATACCGCTGCCGCTGGTCCAGCAGGTGTTCGACGGCCGTTGGCAGTCTCGTCTCGAAGTCGGCGACGTCGAGCAGCAGCCCAGTCTGCATGGGAGCGATCAGGTCTCGCGGTCCACCCGCATTGGGAGCGATGACGGGGACGCCCGAGGCCTTGGCTTCCTGCACGGTCTGGCAGAACGTCTCGTGCTCTCCGGTGTGGACGAAGACGTCCATGCTCGCGTACGCGGTCGCCAGCGCGGGGCCGTAGAGCGCGCCCGTGAAAACAGCTGACGGCATGAGCCTTTCGAGCTTCTGCCGGTCGACGCCGTCACCGACGATCACCACCTGCAGGTCGTTCCGGCGCGCCAGCACCGCCAGCCTCTCGACGTGCTTCTCCGGGGCCAGCCTGCCGACGAAGCCGATGACCGGCCTGCCCGGCGGTGACCAGCGCGCCCGCAGTGAATCATCGCGTGCCGACGGGACGTAACCCGTGACGTCGACTCCGCGACCCCAGCGGTATACGTGTGGAACACCATGGGCGACAAGGTCTTCCATCGCCGACGTCGACGGCGCCAGGGTGCGGTCGGCCTTGCCGTGCAGGTGCCGGGTCCATGGCCAGGCGGCCCGCGACATCACGCCGGCGCCGTAGCTCTGCGCGAAACCCGCGACGTCCGTTTGGAACACCGCCACCGTCGGCACGCCCAGATGGCGGGCGGCGAGCAGTCCGCCGTAGCCGAGCAGTGCCGGTGAGGCCAGGTGCACCACGTCCGGACCGAATCCGCGCAGCACGCCGACCATCCGCGGCCGCGGCACGCCAAGGGGCAGCGATGTGACCTTCGGGAACATTCGCGACGGCACCCGGTGGACGCGAACCCCATCGTGGACGCGGTCGGCGGGTGGCTCGCCGCGCGGGGTGTCCGGGGCGATGACGAGAACCTCGTGGCCGGTGCGGCGGAGATGCTCGATCACCCGAAGCACCGAGTTGGTGACACCGTTGACATTCGGGAGGAATGACTCTGCGACGATCGCAACGCGCACGATGGAAGCATGACAGCACCGCCTGTCCGAGCGGTTGCCAACAGGGATACGGCAGGGAAAGAGTCATACTGGGATTCATTCTTCAATCCGACCGAGGGAGGAGGCCACGATGCGACTACCGCGAGCGGTCGTAATGCTGACGGTGACCCTTCTACTCGCGGTGACCGGCTGCACGCGCGGCGTGAGCGGATCAGCCGTTGGCGATCTCAACCCACCTCTGGTCGAGGTCACCGAGGACCAGTTCGGCATCCGGGCCGGTCTGCAGGACGCCCCGGTGCAATTGGAGCTCTACACCGAACCGCAGTGCACGCACTGCGCGGAGCTCCAGAAGGACTTCGGGGACGAGTTCGCGTACTACATCGGGACGGGTCAGCTCGCGATCACCTACCGGCCGATGACGTTCCTCGACACCCCATCCACCGATGGGCACTCGGGACGGGTCGTCAATGCCCTGTTCGCGGCCGCCTCCCCCGGTGGCGTGCCGGAGGAACCGATCTACACCACCGGCCGTCAGTTTCAGCGATTCGTCGAGCAGCTGTGGGCGAATCAGGAACCCGGTGGCACCGGCCCGAGCGACGAGGAACTCGCCAAGCTCGCGCGCAACGCGGACGTCCCCGGCTTTCAGACGCACGAGATCGAGCAGGGCGCGAACCAGAAGAGCAAGGGCGACCTGGCCGACATGGAGTCGACGAACTTCGAGTTCCTCTACGAGGTAGATCCGATCAACACCGGCACCCCAACGGTTTTCGACCTCACGGCCGGAGAGAAGGTCGACATCTACGACAACGACTGGCTGTCCAAGCTGATGGCGTCCTGACGGTCCGGCCGGCGCTGCACGAACCCCAGCAAGCCCAGCGCCGCGGCCGCCACCAACCACCCGACGATCGCTATCGACGCGGCGGGGATGATCGACAGCGACGCGTTGCGGTGCTGCACTCGGACGAGGTCGGGGTTGTCCCTGTCGTACTCGACGTAGATCCGCATGCCCGTGTCCAATTCGGACGGATACAGCACGCCCAGCTCCGGTCGGTAGGTGATCCGGTCGGGCGTGACGAACTCGATGGTCGACCGTCGCGGGCCCGCGTCGAGGACCTCCGCGGCGGCGACCCCCATGTTGGATTCGATCTGATGGTCGTTGCGCCAGGCGCCGAGCACCAGCAGTAACGATTGCAAGGTCACCAGGCAGGCCAGAATGACGACGGCGACCCTCAGCCGCCGGATGATCCGTTGCGGCCGGGTTTCGCTCGGGTCGCCGTACAGATGGGGAATCAGGCTCTGCCACAGGGTCTTCGACCACAGAACCGCGCCGTTGATCACGGCATTCACAACGCCGCCCTGATCGATGCGTGCAACGCCCGTAGCGACGAGCGGTCGGCCTTCACCTCCAAAACCCGCATGCCATCGGAGGATTCGCGGAGCGCTTCGCTGAGACCGTCGATGTCGACCTGACGGGAGTCCACGTGATAGGCGCGGCACAGGGCGCCGACGTCGACGTCGTGCGGGGTTCCGAAGATGCGTGAGGACACGTCGGAGAAGCGCGGATCGCCCTGCTCGAGCAGTTCGAAGATGCCGCCGCCGTTGTCGTTGGACACCACGATGGTCAGGTCAG
>NZ_JAVROT010000461.1:0-5730 GCF_032162605.1 Mycobacterium sp.
CACGCCGCGTTCGGTGGTTACAAGCAGTCCGGCATCGGCCGCGAGAACCACAAGATGATGCTGGATCACTACCAGCAGACCAAGAATCTGATGGTGTCCTACAGCAACAAGGCCCAGGGTTTCTTCTGATGAGCGCTTGCGCGAAGAAGCGAGGGTACTGGTGAGCGAGCCTCCTTCGCGGGCGCTGATCACCGAGTCGGCAGCCGAGCTGTTGCGGACGCTGCAGAACCGCCACGGCGCGTTGATGTTTCACCAGTCGGGAGGCTGCTGTGACGGGTCCTCTCCGATGTGCTACCCGGACGGCGAGTTCCTGGTGGGCGACCGCGACATACTGCTAGGCATTCTTGATGTGGGGACTGGCGTGCCGGTGTGGATCTCCGGAAGTCAGTTCGCGGCGTGGAAGCACACCCAGCTGGTCATCGACGTGGTTCCCGGCCGTGGCGGCGGTTTCAGCCTCGAGACCCCGGAGGGCATGAGGTTCCTCAGCCGCGGCCGCGCGTACACCGAGGAGGAGAACCGGCTGCTCGACGACGATCCTCCGGTCACCGGATCGCGGTACGAGCGCGGCGAACGGCCGCGGGACATCGGCACGCACATCGTCGCCGAGGCGGCGGATGCCTGCCCGATACCGGCGATCAGGGGGGTGCGCGCGGAGGCGTAGTGGATCGGCCGTTGGCCCGACGACCAAGACCATTAGGCTGGTCGCGTGACTCACTATGACGTCGTCGTACTAGGTGCAGGTCCCGGCGGTTACGTCGCAGCCATTCGAGCTGCCCAGCTCGGGCTGAGTACCGCCATCGTCGAGCCGAAGTACTGGGGCGGTGTCTGCCTCAACGTCGGCTGCATCCCGTCCAAGTCGCTGCTGCGCAACGCCGAACTGGCGCACATCTTCACCAAGGAAGCCAAGACGTTCGGCATCAGCGGGGACGTGTCGTTCGACTACGGCTCGGCGTTCGACCGCAGCCGCAAGGTCGCCGACGGCCGCGTCGCGGGCGTGCACTTCCTGATGAAGAAGAACAAGATCACCGAGATTCACGGCCGCGGAACCTTCACGGACGCCAACACGCTCTCGGTCGAATTGAACGACGCAGGCGGTGCTGAGAATCCAGTGTCCGTCACCTTCGACAACGCCATCATCGCGACCGGCAGCAGCACGCGTTTGGTGCCTGGCACGTCGCTGTCGGAGAACGTCGTCACCTATGAAGAGCAGATTCTGGCGCGGGAACTACCCGAGTCGATCGTCATCGCCGGCGCGGGCGCCATCGGCATGGAGTTCGGTTACGTGTTGAGTAATTACGGCGTCGACGTCACCATCGTCGAGTTCCTGCCCCGTGCGCTGCCCAACGAGGACGCCGAGATCTCCAAGGAGATCGAGAAGCAGTTCAAGAAGCTGGGCGTCAAGATCCTCACCGGCACCAAGGTCGAGTCGATCTCAGATGAGGGGTCGACGGTAACGGTCGTCGTCAGCAAGGACGGTAAGACAGAGGAGCTGAAGGCCGACAAGGTTCTGCAATCGATCGGCTTCGCGCCCAACGTCGAGGGCTTCGGTTTGGACAAGGCCGGCGTCGCGCTGACCGACGGCAAGGCCATCGGCATCGACGACTACATGCGCACCTCCGTCCCGCACATCTACGCAATCGGTGACGTCACCGCGAAGTTGCAGCTCGCGCACGTCGCCGAGGCCATGGGCGTGGTCGCTGCCGAAACCATCGCGGGCGCAGAGACATTGGCACTCGGCGACTACCGGATGCTGCCCCGCGCGACCTTCTGCCAACCGCAGGTCGCCAGCTTCGGGCTCACCGAGCAGCAGGCCCGCGATGAGGGTTACGACGTCAAGGTGGCGAAGTTTCCGTTCACCGCCAACGGCAAGGCGCACGGCCTCGGCGAGCCCGGCGGCTTCGTCAAGATCATCGCCGACGCGAAGTATGGCGAACTGCTTGGCGGCCACCTGATCGGGCACGACGTCTCCGAGCTTCTGCCCGAGCTGACACTCGCGCAGAAGTGGGACCTCACCGTCAACGAGCTCACCCGCAACGTGCACACCCACCCAACGCTGTCCGAGGCATTGCAGGAGTGCTTCCACGGCTTGGCCGGCCACATGATCAATTTCTGAGTGACGCACGCGTGAGAGCGACGGTTGTCGCCGGCATCGGCGGGTTGATCATCGGCCACTTCCTGTGGCTGATCGCGATTTCGTTCGCCACCAAGACGACGACGGTCAACGCGTGGGTACTGGTCATCTCGGCGGCCTCGCTGCTGCTCGCGATCGCCGCCGGCGTGTTGGGCTTGATGTTCCACCGCCGCAAGGCAACGGCGAAGACGGCGTTCCTGTGGTGCCTGCCGGCGGCACCCATCCTGTTCACGATCTGCGTGCTGGGGGTCACGTACCTCTAGCGGCCGCTTCTCAGTCGGGGAAGTCCAGCGGGATCTTCAGGGTCGCCATCGTCGCGGCCAACCCGTCGTACTGTGACGCCAGCATGCAGAACTCGATCAACTGCTTGCGGTCGAGGTGCGATGCCAGTGCCGCCCAGGTCTCCGGTGACATCGACCGGGTGACGACGAACTCGTCGGTCGCGGTGATGAGGACCCGCTGCTTGTCTGTCAGTCCCTCGGAATCCGGTCCCTTGAAGATCCGGGCCTGAGTCTCATCGTCGAGGCCGCGCGTCCGGGCAAGGCGACGGTGCTGCTGAAGTTCGTACTCGCAGTTACGCAGGTGTCCGACACGTAGGATGACCAACTCGGCGTCTCTGCGCGACAACCGTCCCCAGTTGAGCAGCACTCCGGAGAACGGCAGCCACGCGAGGAAGAGCAACTTGTGTTGGCCGATGGTCTCCATCAGGTGAAAGCGCGGTGCCCGGATGACTCGGGCCCCGGCCTTCGCGATGATCCAGCCGATGGGCCCCAGTTCGCGAAGACTGCCGGTGGACGGGATGCGGGCGGGTGTGGTCTCGGTCATGACAGTCGACTCCTCGGACAAGCGTTCGTCATGGGTGCTTCACCAGGTATGGCGACACCGTGCTGCGGTGCTCGTCGAGGTCCAATGCTCGGCCGAGGGCAGGGAAGGCGCGTTGGGGGCAGTTGTCCCGTTCGCACACCCGACAGCCCGCGCCGATCGGCGTGGCGATGTCCCCAGACAAGTCGAGACCTTCCGAATACGCGAGTCGCTGGGCGTGCCGCAGTTCGCAGCCAAGGCCGATTGCGAACGTCTTGCCCGGCTGACCATAGCGCGAGGCGCGACGCTCCACGGTACGCGCGACCCACATGTAGTGACGGCCGTCGGGCATCTGAGCGATCTGCACGAGGATCTTGCCGGGGTTGGCAAACGTCTCGTAGACGTTCCACAGCGGGCAGGTGCCACCGCTCGAGGAGAAGTGAAACCCGGTGGCGGACTGGCGCTTCGACATGTTGCCTGCCCGGTCGACCCGCACGAACGAGAACGGCACGCCACGCATGGAGGGTCGCTGCAGCGTGGAGAGGCGGTGCGCGATCGTCTCGAAGCTGACCGAGTAGAACGCCGAAAGGCGTTCCACGTCGTAGCGAAAGCTCTCGGCCACGTCGTGGAACTGCCGGTACGGAAGCACCGCGGCCGCCGCGAAGTAATTGGCCAACCCGAGACGGGCCAGCGTGCGCGACTCGTCGCTGGTGAAGTTGCCCTCGTCGACCTGGGCGTCGATCAGGTCGCCGAACTCGAGATAGGCCAGTTCGGCGGCGAGCTTGAACACGTACTGACCCGACGAGAGATGGCTGCCGATCGCCAGTGTCTTGGTGCTCGGGTCGAACCGGTGCATGACGGTGCCGAGGTCGATCCGCTTGACGATGTGCACGCCGTGCACCCTGATCAGCCGGTCGGACAGTTCGGCCGCCAGATCGGCGCGGTTCATGCGCATCCGCACGGTGAGATCCTCGGCGGCGGCGTCGAGTTCGTGCAGGTAGTTCTGTCTTTGGTAGAAGAAGTCCCGCACTTCCTCGTGCGGCATGGTGATGGATCCCCACCCCGAGCTTCTGCCACTGCCGTCGGAGAAGCGGTCCTCGGTGGCGGCCGCCAGCTGAGTGGTCGTCAGGCGGTAGCGCCGGTGCAGGTTGACCATCGCCCTGGCCAGCGTCGGGTGGGCGCCGACGATGTCGGCGATCTCGGACACGTCGACGTCGATGCCGAGGTCGTGGTCCAACGTCACCTCGCGCAGCTCGGCGACCAACCGGGTGTCGTCCTGCGACGCGAAGAAAGTCGCGTCGACGCCGAAGACCTTCGTGATGCGCAGCAGGACGGCCACGGTCAGCGGCCGCACGTCGTGCTCGATCTGGTTCAGATAGCTGGGGGAGATGTCGAGCACCTGCGCCAACGCCGCCTGGCTGAAGCCATGCTCGCTGCGTAGTTGCCTAACCCGCGATCCGACGAACGTCTTGGCCATGTGAACCAGCCTAACAATGCTGCTAAGGCAGGCTTCGCATTCTTGGCATCTGCGTCGTTGTGAATCTGCGACGTTGTGGCAGTATCGAAATTCGTGAGTAGCAGTACTGGAGCAGCCACGGGCCTGGCCAAGACGATGACGCCGGTCCCCGATCCGCACCCCGACGTCTTCGACGTCGAGTGGCCGCTGCGGGTCGCCGACACCGACCGCCGGGGCAGGCTCCGTTTCGACGCCGCGACCCGCCACATCCAGGACGTCGGCTCCGACCAGCTGCGCGAACTGGGGTACGAGGAGGTGCACCCGCTGTGGATCGTCCGGCGCACGATGATCGACATGTTCGGGCCCATCGAGTTCAAGGACGCCCTGCGGCTGAGGCGTTGGTGCTCGGGGACGTCCAACCGGTGGTGCGAGATGCGGGTCCGCATCGACGGCCGCAAGGGCGGCCGCATCGAGTCCGAGGCATTCTGGATCAACATCAACCGGGAGACGCAGGGCCCTGCGCGCATCTCCGATGACTTCATCGCGGGGTTGCAGCGGACCACCGACGTCAACAGGTTGCGCTGGAAGGCGTATCTGAGGGCCGGCAGCCGCGAGGATGCCGATCGGATCCGTGAATATCCCGTCCGGGTGAGCGACATCGACATCTTCGATCACATGAACAACTCCGTGTACTGGAGTGTCGTCGAGGACTACCTCTACAACAACCCCGAACTGCTGGCGAAGCCGCTGCGGGTGACCATCGAGCACGATCTCCCGGTGGCGCTTGGCGACAAGCTGGAGATCATCACGCACGTTCACCCGGCGGGATCGACAGATCTGTTCGGCCCGGAGCTGGCGGATCGCACTGTTACAACGCTCACATACGTCGTCGGCGAAGAGGTCAAGGCCGTCGCCAGCATCTTCTCGCTCTGAATCGATCGGGTTTAACAGTACGGGCGTACTGACCTGCGAAAACTTGCTACTGAACGGTAACTTCTGAACCGGTACAGGTGTTGGCCGCCTTCGCAATCTTCGCAAGTCAACGCCCGGTGTTGGCGAAAATTGGCAATTGAAACTGGTGGACCTGCGCATATGTCCTATGCCATCGTTGTGTTAGCAGAGAAGTTAACTCGCGGTGACGTTAACAAGATCGATGCGCGATGTCACCGGTGATCAGTAACCGAAGGAGCACCAATGTCCACCGTTGGCACGCCGAAGAGCCCCGAGCAGATCCAGCACGACTGGAACACCAACCCCCGCTGGAAGGGCATCGAGCGCACGTACACCGCCGAGGACGTGGTCGCCCTGCAGGGCCACGTCGTCGAGGAGAGCACACTGGCCC
>NZ_JAVROT010000462.1:0-3696 GCF_032162605.1 Mycobacterium sp.
GGTCGCGCCAGAAGCTGTCGACGGCGAACTTCTCGACGACGCGCGCGACGTCGCGGACGGCCAGGGCGGCTTCGAAGTCCGCGAGCCAAGCCTCGACGCGGGCCTGCGGCGTGGGTGCGGCGGTCGCCTGCTTCTCGATGGTGTCTGTCATGTGACACAGAGCACACCCAACCGGGTGTTCGGCGCAAGGGTTGCACCGCGTTGCAACCCCGGATCCACCCCACCCAGCGATTTCGGCGCGTATTTCCGCGCTGAGCGCGGTGTTGCGCGCCGAAATCGCGAGGGGGATGCAACGGGCTGCAACTCTATCGGGGTGTGGCACCCGTCACATAGACATGGGTCATGAGAGCAGCTGTCTACTACGGACCCAACAAGGTCGAGGTCGCCGACGTCCCCGAGCCGGCGCCCACCGCAGGCACCGTCAAGGTCAAGGTCGGCTTCAACGGCATCTGCGGCACCGACCTGCACGAGTACTACGCAGGCCCGATCTTCGTGCCCACCGAACCGCATCCGCTGACCGGTCAGCAGATGCCGCTGACCCTGGGGCACGAGTTCTCCGGTGTCATCACCGAGGTCGGCGCGGGGGTAACCGACTACTCGGCAGGCGACCGGGTGGCCATCATGCCGCTGTACCGGTGTGGGCACTGCGGGCCGTGCCGGGCGGGCAACTACAACATCTGCCAGCAGATCGGATTCCACGGCCTGATGTCCGACGGCGGGATGGCCGAGTACACCGTCGTGCCGACCGACATGTTGCACCGGCTGCCCGACAACGTCTCCCTCGAGCTCGGCGCCCTGGTCGAACCGATGTCGGTGGCGTACCACGCGGCCACGCTCGGCGAACCCAGCCCCGACGGCACCTCGATGGTGTTCGGCGCGGGGCCCATCGGCATCGGGCTGTGGTTCGCGTTGGGCGGCAAGGGCGTCGACGACGTCTTCGTCGTCGAGCCGTCGGCCACCAGGCGAGCGTCCATCGAGGCGCTCGGCGCGCGCACCCTGGACCCGACCGTCGTCGACGTGCCCGCGTTCATCGCCGAGCACACCGACGGTGCGGGCGCCGACGCGGTATTCGACGCCGCGGGCGTGCAACCCGCCGTGGAGACGGCGCTGGCCTGCATCGGTGCGAGACGGCCAATGGTGAGCGTCGCGATCTACGAGAAGCCGCTCACCACACCGCTTCTCAATCTGGTGATGAACGAGTCCCGCATCCAAGGCTCGCTGTGCTACACCGCGGCGGACTTCGAAGCCGTGATCGCCCTGATGGCGCGCGGCACCTACGACACCACCGGCTGGGTGACGTCCATCGCGCTTGACGACGTCATCGACGAGGGTTTCGAGGCGTTGCACGCGGGCACCAAGATGAAGGTCCTCGTCGACCCGACGGTCTCGGGATCGGACGCCTCGTGAGCACGTTGGCGGGCAAGGTCGCGTTGGTGACCGGAGCGGGCCGGGGCATCGGGCGCGGCATCGCGCTGCGGCTGGCCCGCGACGGTGCCGACGTCGCGCTGGTCGACCTCGGACCCGACGGCATCAACGCCGTCGCCGACGAGATCACCGAGATCGGCTCGAAGTCAACGACATTCGTCGCCGACGTCAGTGACCGTGACCAGGTCTTCGCCGCCGTCGGCCATGCGGCGTCGGCACTCGGCGGCTTCGACATCATGGTGAACAACGCGGGCATCGCGCTCGTTGCACCGCTGATCGACACCAAACCCGAAGACGTGGCGAAGATCTGGGCCGTCAACGTCGACGGTGTGCTGTGGGGGATTCAGGCCGCCGTGACCAAGCTCAAGGAACTCGCCAGGCCCGGCAAGATCATCAACGCCTCGTCCATCGCGGGTCACGACGGGTTCGCGATGCTCGGCGTGTACAGCGCGACCAAGTTCGCCGTCCGCGCCCTGACGCAGGCCGCCGCGAAGGAACATGCCGCCGACGGCATCACCGTAAACGCTTACTGCCCCGGCGTCGTCGGCACCGACATGTGGGTGGAGATCGACAAGCGGTTCGCCGAACTGACGGGCGCTGCGGAGGGCGAGACGTACGACAAGTTCGTCGGCGGCATCGCCCTCGGTCGCGCCGAGACGCCCGAAGACGTGGCGGGCTTCGTCTCGTACCTGGCGGGCCCCGACGCCGACTACATGACCGGGCAGGCGGGACTGATCGACGGTGGGCTCGTCTACCGCTGAGGTGGCAATGGCGTTCGGCTGTGATCGGGAGCACAATCGGCAGTGATGCAAGTTCTATCCGTTCCCGAACCGGCCGTCGCGGTCGGCGAGGACCCGCGCCATTACGCCCGGCTGATGTCGGCGGTGTACGACGCGACGATGGCAGGCACCAGGGCGCCTGCCCGTCCGCGCGCGGTGATCCAGGACTCCTGGCGGCGGATGATGGCCAACGGCATCGACCCCGACCGTCTCTCGGCGCCCGTGGTGGAGCTCGCCGGTCTCGAGATGCTCCGGCGGTCCTCCGGTCTGCTGGCGGTTCTCGACGAGGTATCGCGCAACCTCGAATCGCTGATCGTCGACGGTGACAACATCCTCGTCATCGCCGACGCGCGGGGTCGGGTGCTCTGGCGCAGTGGCTCGGCGTCGGTGCTCAACCACGCGGACCGGCTCGGCTTCATCGAGGGCGCGCACTGGGGTGAGAACGCCGTCGGCACCAACGCCATCGGAACCGCTCTGGCCTCGAACCGGGCGGTGCAGGTGTTCTCCGCCGAGCACTACCAGCGCAGCCACCACCCGTGGACGTGTGCCGGTGCGCCGATCAAGGACCCGCGGACCGGGCAGGTCATCGGAGTCGTCGACGTCTCGGGTCCCGCGGCCACCGTGCACCCGACGACGGTGGCACTGGTCGACGTGGTCGCCCGGCTCGCGGAGTCACGGCTGCGCGAACAACACGACCGCACGCTGAACCGGCTGCGGTCGGTGGCTGCGCCCATCCTGGCCCGGGTCGGTGCGCCTGCGCTCGCGGTCGATCACGACGGCTGGGTGGCGGCGGTGGACTCCCTGCCGCTGCACAACAGGATCCTGCTGCCGGAGCAGACGGGGCCGGGGCGCGCCTGGATACCGCCGCTGGGCATGTGCGAGGTCGAGCTGCTGCCCGGCGGCTGGCTGGTGCGGCCCATCGACGACGACGCCACTCCCGGCATCTCCCGCGTGACGCTCGACCTTCGGGATACGGGAGCGCCGTCACTGGAGATGCTCGGGCAGTTCGGCTGCTGGCGCAGGAACGTCTCGCCGCGGCACGCCGACATCCTGCTCATCCTCGCCACGCACCGCGACGGCCGCTCGGCCCCAGAGCTCGCCGACGACCTGTACGGCGACCGGTCCCGTGTGGTCACGGTGCGGGCCGAGATGTCGCGTCTGCGAAAGCAATTCGCCGGCCTGATCCATGGTCGCCCGTATCGCTTCCCGCCGTCGGCGGTCGTCGACGTCTGCTACCCGCCTGACATGGCGGCACTGCTGGCCGCCTCGACCGCGCCGGCCATTCGAGCGTTGCGCCGAGCGTGACGCCACTGCGAGTTCTCGGCCGGATTCTCGCAGTGGCATCACGTTCGGCAACCCAGAGCTAGAAGAAACCCTGGGCCTTGTTGCTGTAGGACACCATCAGATTCTTGGTCTGCTGGTAGTGATCCAGCATCATCTTGTGGTTCTCGCGGCCGATGCCGGACTGCTTGTAACCACCGAACGCGGCGTG
>NZ_JAVROT010000463.1:0-4805 GCF_032162605.1 Mycobacterium sp.
CGCCACATGCGCGGTCGCGGCGTGCTCCAGGAGCTGGAACGCCAGAAGGACAACGGCTTTCCACAGGTCGCCGAAGCTGTGTCCAAGCGCAGCTGGGTCGCGAACAGCATCGAAGACCTGCCGTTCATCATGCACCGGGCGTTCAGCACCATGCTGACGGGGCGCCGCGGTCCGGCGCACATCGAGGTGCCTTGGGATCTGCATGCCGAGACCGCCGAGGTCAACTTCCATGACCTGGCGCGACGTCTGCCGGTTGGATTGCAGTACCCCGACCCCGAGGCGATCCAACGTGCCGTCGACCTACTGACCACCGCCCAGCGCCCCGTGATCGTCGTCGGCGGCGGCGCCATCAGCGCCAACGCGACCGACGAGATCCTTTGGCTGGCCGAAGGTCTGAACATCCCTGTCGTGACGACCTGGAACGGCAAGAGCGCCTTCCCCGAGGATCATGATCTGTTCATCGGCAGCGTCGGCCAGACCGGCACGACCCACGGCAACTACCTGACCGCCAACGCAGACGTCGTGGTGTCCATCGGTTGTCGGTTCACCGACTGGTCATCGTCGAGTTACGCACGTGGTCAGTCATATTCGTTCCCGCCAGCCAAGCTGATCCACATCGACATCGACCCGCACGAGATCGGCAAGATCTACCCCGCCGAGGTGGGCATCCTGGCCGACGCCAAGCCCGCGGTCGCAGCCATCGTGGCCTCGCTACCCGCCAAGCCGGAGCGTGGCGAGTATCTCGCCGAGGTCTCCGAGCGGAAGGCCGAGTGGGAGAACGAGCTTTCCACTCGACGTGATACCGATCGCTTCCCGTTCACGCTGCAACGTCCGCTCGGCGCGCTGCGCCAGGTGATGGATCGCAACGGCATCGTGCTGGCCGGTTCCGGCAACACCCAGGGTGCGGTCAAGCAGACGTTCCCCGTGTACGAGCCGCGGACCCACCTCACCACGGGTGGCTTCTCCTCTATGGGGTGGCCGGTTCCCGCCGCCCTTGGCGCGAAACTTGCCGCACCCGAACGTCAGGTCGCCTGTGTCACCGGCGACGGCGACTTCCTGATGACGGCCCAGGAGATTGGGGTGGCGATTCAGCACGACATCGCCGTGGTGTTCGTCGTTCAGGACAACTCGGGGTACATCTCGATCCGCGGCGGCCAACGCAACGCGACCGACCGCATCATCGGCACTGAGTTCAACCGCCCCGACGGCACGCCGTACAGCCCGAGTTTCCAGAATCTCGGGAAGGCGTTCGGCCTGGAGTCGTTCCGCGTGGAGTCGGCCTCCGACCTGGAGCCCACGTTCAAGCGCGCCTTCGACGCCAAGGCCCCCGTGCTGGTGGAGATCCCGACCGACCGGGATCTCGCAAGCCCCTTCGTCCCGGGCTGGCTCGACTTCCCGCCACTGCCGCACATCACTGACGAGCGCGCCGATGAGTACCGGGAACGGCGCGCCAGCGAACAGCATCAGTAGTCAAGGCTTCAAGTCCGCCGTTGCCAGAGTTTCAACGAGAAGAAACGCCCGTGGCCAAGGCCGCTCGCACGCACTGCGGCTCGCGGAAGAGGGCGCGGACATCATCGCTCTCGACGTCTGCCGCCAGATCGACACGGTCCCCTACCCCATGGCCGACTCCGACGACCTCGTCACGACGGTCGATCTGATCAAGAGCCGCGGTCGCCGCGTCTTCGCTGACGAAGTCGACGTCAGGGATCTTCAGGGACTGGAAGCCGCCGTGGCTGCTGGAGTCTCGGAGCTGGGAGGGCTCGACATCGTGGTCGCCAACGCAGGCACGCTGAACGACACGGCACCGCTGTGGGAGATCACCGAACAGCAGTTCCAGGATCAGATCGACGTGAATCTGACCGGGGTGTGGACAGCTGCCGCATGGGAAGTCGGCCGCAACTCGTGCATCGGTGTCATCCGCGAATACACATGTCGCGTCTTAACTTACGGCGTCGCGGATCGATACGTTTGGTAGACATCGGCGTCAACCGGGGCCCAGCCAATCGCGTCAAGAGAAAAGAGCCGTCATGCCCGCAATCGGATTCAAGTTGGATGCACGCCCCACCGAAGACGTACTACCTCTTGCCCGATCCATCGAACGGGCCGGGTTCTCCGAACTGTGGGTGTGCGAAGACCTGGGGCTCGCCGGCGGAATAGCGCAAGCGGCTGCAGCATTGGCGGTGACGACTGACCTCGAGGTGGGTCTGGGTATCGCTCCCGCTGCGGTGCGGAATCCGATGTACCTGGCCATGGAGTTTGCTTCCGTGGCACGGCTGTCCGGAGGGCGTTTCCACGCCGGGATCGGCCATGGCATGCCGGAGTGGCTGACGCAGGTCGGCGAGCATCCCGCGAGCCTGATGAACTGTCTCGAAGAAGTCTCGGAGACGGTGCGAGATCTCCTTCACGGCAAGGAGGTCAGCTACAGCGGTCGGCACGTGCATCTCGATTCGGTGTCGCTGACGCATCCACCCGCGCAGGTTCCGCCCATCAGCTTGGGTGTGCGCGGCCCGAAGGGCATCGAAGTGGCACGTCGACTCGGGCTGGGGCTGATCCTCGCGGAGGGATCGACACCGGCTTACGTTGCAGATGCGCGACGCGCACTGGGGCCAGATGCCCACATCACCGTATTCGTGTGGTCCAATCTCGACACCGGCGACGGCGAGGGTGGTTTGGAGGCGCTTCGACCCACGGTTGACGCGGCCCTGAAGAAGCCGTACCTGACGGCCCAACTGGGTGCGATCCACGGGTCAGCCTGCGATTTGGACGTGATCCGACGATTGACCGTTGCCGGCGATGTAGCCGATTGCCGCAGTGCCATCGATAAATTGGCGGACGCTGGCGCTGATTCCATTGTGCTGCAACCGATTCATGGCACAGAAGAACAACAGATCGAGATCTTCGGTGAAGAAGTGCGCGGTCGACTCGCGCTCGGCTGAGTTACGATCTCAATCGGTCAAGGCGCCAGATTGTCCAAGCCGTAGTGACAGTGCGGCGATCGTCAGCGCGGGATTCAGTCCCGCGGAGGCCGGGAAGCTCGAGCTGTCGGCGATCCAGAGGTTGTCCGTGTCATGGGCGCGCAGCCCCGCGTCGACAACAGCGGTGATCGGGTCCTCCCCCATCCGGGCCGTCCCGCACTGGTGTGAAGTCGCCTCCACACCAAGGCTTCTGGTAAAGACGATCGGGAATCCGGCCGAGCGCAGGAGCTTGGTCGTTCGTTTGACGAGCTCTTGGTGCGTCTGCGTGTTCGTCTCGATCCGCACCAGGCTGACCTGCCCCTTGGCATTGAGCGTGACACGACTCTCCGGCATCGGCAGATCCTCGCTCTGCGCGAGCAGGTCCAGGCTGTACTTCGTGACTTCGTCCAGGATGGCCAACGGCACGCGAGGCTGCGCAAGTTTGGCCTGTGGTCCGCGAAGCTTTCCCAGACCCTGGATGTTCCCGAGGGGAAAGCGGTTGGTGGGCCCAGATGCGTACCAGTCGTTGATCCCGATTGTCTTCTGGTACACGGCGTCGTTCTTGCGGCGCGGGTCTATGCCCAACACGAAGGTCGTCAGATGCGTCATGAAGTTTCGCCCGACCTGGTCCGAAGAGTTGATCAGGCCATTCGGATGTGCCCCTGATCCCGAGCGTAGAAGCAGTGCTGCAGTGTTGACGGCGCCACAGGCCACCACGAATCGGTCTGCGCGGACGCGGATTCGGCGTCCCCGATGGTCGATCTGCGCCTCGGTTACGTGACGTCCGCTTGAGTCTGTATCGAGCCGCAGCACGTGCGCATTCGTCAGTAGCCGGGTGTTTCCAGCACGCGCCTCCAGGGCTGGACGTACGGCACAGACGTCGGCGTCACCCTTGGCGTCGACCATGCACGCAAACGAATCGCAGGTGTAGCACAGAACGCATGCGCCGCCGTCCCTGCGATCAAGCGCCTGCGGTGCGGCAAACGGATGCAGCCCTTGAGCCTTGGCACTGTCGACGAATCGAGCAGTGGCACCCTCGTGCGGAATTCCGGGATACGGGTAGTCGGTGGACCGCCACGGATCGGTGGGGTCCTCGCCCTTGTTGCTGTGCACCCAGAACATGTGCTCGGCTTCGCCGTAGAAAGGCTCCAGGTCGGCGTAGCTGATCGGCCACGCCGGAGAGATGCCGTCGACGTGTTCCATTGGCCTAAAGTCGTATTCGCGGAATCGTGGCAGCGTTGCGCCGTAGAGCTTCGTGTTCCCGCCGACGTAGTGGTAATTGCCGGGCAGGAAGTCATTTCCCGTGGCCTGGTCGTGCCAGGTGTCCGAGTTCTTGTAGCGCTTCTGCCGATGCACGGCATCAAACGACCAGTTCTCGCGCTCCCTGGGCAGGAAGTCACCTTGCTCGATGATGAGCACCTTCGCGCCGGCGTTCCGCAGTGCGTAAGCCAGGGTTCCGCCGCCCATGCCCGAACCAATGATCGCAATGTCCGTGTCGAGGACCTCGGGCGGAACCACCACGACTTTGGATCGGATTGCTTCGGAAAGAGCCATACGAGGTACTCCTCCTGACCCACCGAACGACGGAGCTTGCGCACGAGCATCCAATGGAGTTACTCGTAATCGTCTGTGCCGCAGAAAAAGTGAGCCGGTGTCGATTTCCGCGAGGACGGGCTGTTCCCGCGGTGTGCCTTGCCCATCTGCTCAGCTTAGGTGAGCCAGATGTTGGCGAAGTCGTTGCCGCCGGGGCTGTAGCCGTTGGCGTTTTCCTTGACCCCGCCAACCTTGGGCGAGGCCGCATCGATCACGGGGAAGAAGTACGGCACGATGTAACCACCACGGTCGTAATCG